>NZ_JBEXHZ010000003.1:0-384884 GCF_040608315.1 Streptomyces sp. NPDC005195 | reverse complement strand
GGTTGATAGGCCGGATCTGGAAGGCGGGTAACCGCTGGAGGTGACCGGTACTAATAGGCCGAGGGCTTGTCCTCAGTTGCTCGCGTCCACTGTGTTGGTTCTGAAACCACGAACAACCGTCGTAGCTATGCCACGGCTCCGGTTGACAGTTTCATAGTGTTTCGGTGGTCATAGCGTGAGGGAAACGCCCGGTTACATTCCGAACCCGGAAGCTAAGCCTTACAGCGCCGATGGTACTGCAGGGGGGACCCTGTGGGAGAGTAGGACGCCGCCGAACAAATTTTATGGAGAACCCCCGTACCGGGAAATCGGTACGGGGGTTTTCTGCGTTTACGGACCCCGTCGCTTCAACGGTGCCGCCGGCACCTCGTCACCCGCACAGACAATCAGCCCTCACCCCCCGATGCCGGGGGGTGAGGGCTGAACGCGTTGTCAGGACTGTCCTGGGCGCCGTTACTTCAGGCGGGACGAAGCCACGATCGAGACGACGTGCGCGGGGACGAGCAGCCACACGATGGCCGTCACACCCACCGTCGCGACACGAGTCGCCGTCAGATCGCCGAGAGCGACGTCGACGACCGCGGTCACGAGCAGCAGCAGGGTGCACTCGATGCCGTTGACGAGGCGGTGAAGGCCGACCGCGGAGGCGAGACCGCGTATCCGGGCGAGGCCGCTGGAGCGCGGGACGACGGACTGGTCGGTCGCCTTCTCCATGCCGCTGTCGGAACGGGCCACATGGACGAGGTCCGAGGACGACTTCAGGAGCAGGACGCCGATCGCCGCCGCGAGGCCGGCCACCAGGTAGGGGTCCAGGCCGAGTTCGGAGGCCCGGATGCCCATGCCGGCCATCACGGCGGCATCGGCAAGATAGGCACCGAGCCGGTCCAGGTAGACACCGAGCGGGCTGTACTGCCGTCGCCAGCGCGCGACTTCACCGTCCACGCAGTCCAGGAGAAGGTACAGCTGCATGAAGACGACGGCGAGCACGGCGCCGCCCAGACCCGGCAGGACCAGCGAGACCCCGGAGAGCACGCCCGCGACCACCATCACGACGGTGATCTGGTTGGGCGAGAAGCGGGTGTTGAGAGCCAGCCGCGTCACCCGGAGGGACACCGAACGCATGTAGAGGCGGCCGGCCCAGTGCTCCGCCCTGCTCTCCAGCTTGCCCGGAGGATGGATGACATGACGGAGTTCTTCGAGTGGGACGTTGGGCATGCGTCGTTCTCCCTGGCAAACCGGCGACAGTAGGCGTCAATTCCGTGGCGTGGCAACGTCGTACACAGACGTCGTACGGCACGTCGTACAGGGAAGAGCATGACGGGGGGCTGGACTGCGGGTGTCGGCAGGGTGGATCTTCCGGACGGAGAAATGCGGGTGAGCCGCCGTGTACCCGGGGCCTAGTGTGGCCCCATGAATCACGAGATCCGTTCCATACGGGCCGACGAGTGGCGTTCGGTGAAGGAGCTGCGGCTCGCCGCGCTGCGGGACCCCGTCGCGCATCTCGCCTTCGTGGAGACGTACGAGGACTCCGTGGCCCGGCCCGACTCGTTCTGGCAGGAGCGGGCGGCGGGGGCGGCCGAAGGCGTCCTGGAGCGGCGGCAGTTCGTGGCCGTCGGACCGGACGGGGTGTGGCGTGGCTCCGTGGTCGTGCTGGTCGAGAGGGCCGGGGAACTGGACATCCTCGGGAACATGAGCGAGCGGGACCAGGGACATCTGGTGGGTGTCTTCGTACGGCCCGAGCACCGGGGAAGCGGTGTGACGGACGCGCTGTTCGAGGCCGCGCTCGCCTGGGCCCGGGGGATCGGCCTGGAGCGCGTGCGGCTGTTCGTGCACGAGAAGAACGGGCGTGCCGAGGCGTTCTACCGCCGGGTCGGGTTCCTGCCGACCGGCGGGAGCGCGGCGTCCGTGGGGGACAAGGGAGCACGGGATCTGGAGTTCGTGATCACACGGGCCTAGCGTGCCGTCCGGCCGGTCTCGTTCGTCAGAGCGGGAGTTCGTACTGCGGCCAGCGGGCCCTGCCCTGTTCCCGGGAGCGGAGCAGGGCCAGTGTCGGGAGGCCCTGGCCCGCTCCGGCGGTCAGCAGGTCCGGGAGCTGGGGGAGCGGGGCGACGGCGGCCACGTCGTCCAGGACGAGCGTAAGTGGTGGGTCGAGGCGACCGGAGGATGACCGTTCGGCCATGCGCCGGCCACGCTCGACCACGCTTGAGGCGAGGGCCGTCAGGAGCGGCATGGCGCCGGGGTTCGTCCTGGGGTCCTCGATGGGTTCACCGACCACATAAAGCGTGCCCCCTTCGTTCACGAAGGAATCCAGCGTGAGGGCGTCACTTCGGTTCGGCGTGCAGGACTCGCGGATGTTGACCGTGAACAGGGAGGACAGAGCGCGGGCCGTCAGCTCCTGCGCTATGTCGCGGCGTTCGGGGTGTGAGGTGAGCGCGGCCTCGAGCTCGCCCGCCGCGCCGGAGGCGGCCTTGGGATGCGTACGCAGGGCCCGTACCGCGTCCTGGACCTGGGAGCCCTGGGCCCAGCGATGGACGTGACGGAAGGCCTTGCCCTCCACGGCGGCGGCGTGCAGATAGCTCCGCAGGAGCGTTTCCGCGACGTCGGCCATGGCGTGGTCGACCTTGGCGGTGGGGCGTACGGGGGCCAGCAGCGCGGCGGCCCTGGCGGCCGCCGTGGCCTTGTCCTCGCAGCCGGCGGCGGGGGACCAGTGGAGACGGGCCGGGGTGTCGCAGCGGTGGGTGGGGTCGTAGAGGAGAACCGGGCCGAGCTTGGCACGGGCGTCCTTGGTCTCCGACCAGGTTCTCGGGTCCGAGGTGACGACCAGGACGGGGCCCTCCGCGTCCCGTACGGCCTGGGCGGCGGTGGGGTGGCGGGCCTCGGCGTGACCGAGGACGACCGCGCCCGCGGCCGGTGTCCCCTCCCAGCCGCCCGCGCGTGCGCCGCCGGCCGCCAGGGGAGCCGGTGCCGACCGCGGCGCCTCCGTGGGGAGTCCGGCCGGTTCGGGTGCGGGCCGGGGGACCGGGACCTCGTGCCGCACGGGCCCCTCGGCGGACTTCGCGACCTCGCCGTACGGCTGGACCGGTTCCTGCGCGGGTTCGGGTACACGAGCCCCGGCCAAAGGCGCGTACGCGCCCGCCTTCCGCCGCGCCCGCACCGCCCGCCACCGCGCCACCGTGCCCATCACGAACACCGTCAGCACGATCAGCACCATCAACTGCCCGATGAACAGACCCCAGAAGAGCCCGTACCCCGACAGCTGGCCGGCGGGGGTGTCCGGCCAGGCGCCCACGACGTCCCGCGGCTGCCCGATCAGATGGCGCAGGGCCAGGGGCGTACGGGCGACGGTGACGGCCGTCGGCCAGGCTCCCCGGGCCAGCCATCCGGCGAGCCCGGTGGCGGACCACACCAGCAGGGTCAGGCCGAGGAGGAAGGCCAGTACGCCCACCAGCAGACCGTCGGGGATGCCCCCCGTACCCTCCCGCTCCCGTTCCCGCTCGTCGCGTCTCATCTCATGCCACCGTGGACTCGGACGTGCCGTCGAGATCGCTGAGGTGCTGCTCCACGAAGGCCGCCGCCCGTTCCTCGGCCTCCAGTTCCGCGGCGCGCAGCGCGTCGTCGGCGAGGTGGTCGGCGGAGGACTCGGTCATGGCGCGGTCGGTGAAGACGAGGGGCCGTTCGGTCTCCGTGATCAGGTGTTTGACGACCTGTACGTTGCCGTTGACGTCCCAGACCGCGATGCCCGGGGTCAGGGTCGGGATGATCTCCACGGCCCACCTGGGCAGGCCGATCACCCGTCCCGTAGCCCGTGCCTCGTCGGCCTTCTGGGCGTAGATCGTGCGGGTGGAGGCCATCTTGAGGATCGCGGCCGCCTCCTTGGCCGCGGCTCCGTCGACCACGTCGCTCAGGTGGTGGACCACCGCCACGAAGGACAGGCCGAGGCGTCGGCCGAACTTCAGCAGGCGCTGGAAGAGCTGGGCGACGAAGGGGCTGTTGATGATGTGCCACGCCTCCTCCACCAGGAAGATGCGCTTCTTGCGGTCGGGCCGGATCCAGGTGTGCTCCAGCCACACACCGACGATCGCCATCAGGATGGGCATGGCGATGGAGTTGCGGTCGATGTGGGAGAGGTCGAAGACGATGAGCGGGGCGTCCAGGTCGATGCCGACCGTCGTGGGGCCGTCGAACATGCCCCTGAGGTCACCGTCGACCAGCCGGTCGAGCACCAGGGCCACGTCCAGACCCCAGGCCCGTACGTCGTCTATGGCGACGTTCATCGCCTCGGCCGACTCCGGTTCGGGATGGCGCAGTTGCTCGACGATGTCCATCAGCACCGGCTGGCGCTCGACGATCGTCTCGTTCACGTAGGCGTGCGCGACCTTCAGCGCGAAGCCGGACCGTTCGTCGAGGCCGTGGCCCATGGCGACCTCGATGATGGTCCGCAGCAGGGCCAGCTGACCGGTGGTGGTGATCGCCGGATCGAGCGGGTTGAGCCGGATCCCCATGTCGAGGGCGGCCGTGGGGTCGAGGCGGATGGGAGTTATTCCCAGCTCCTCGGCGATGAGGTTCCATTCGCCGACCCCGTCCTCGCCCTGTGCGTCGAGCACGACGACCTGCCGGTCGCGGAAGCGCAGCTGGCGCAGGACGTAGGTCTTCTCCAGCGCCGACTTGCCGTTGCCGGACTCGCCGAGGACCAGCCAGTGCGGGGCCGGGAGCTGCTGCCCGTACAGCTGGAAGGGGTCGTAGATGTATCCCTTCCCGGAGTACACCTCGCGTCCGATGATGACGCCGGAGTCGCCGAGGCCGGGCGCGGCGGTGGGCAGGTAGACGGCCTGCGCCTGGCCCGTGGAGGTGCGTACCGGCAGCCGGGTGGTCTCGACCTTGCCGAAGAGGAAGGACGTGAAGGAGTCCGTGGCGGCGGACAGCGGATCCCGCATCAGGGCCTTACCTCCGAATACCGGTGGCGAAGGGGAGCGTGTTGACGAAGGCCCGGTGGTGCTCGCGGTCGCACCACTCCAGCTTCAGATACGACTTGCCGGCCGAGGCGCGGATGGTGCGTTTGTCGCGGGCGAGGGCCTCGGGGGAGCGGGAGGAGACGGTGATGTAGCCGACGAGGTTCACTCCGGCGGCGCCGCTCGCGAGGTCCTCGCCGCGCTGGTCGAGGCGGTTGTGGGAGGCGATGTCGCGGGGGTCGACGGTGCGGTTCATCTTGGCCTGGCGGCTGGCCTCGGCCTCGTCGTTGGTCTTCTCGGTCAGCATGCGCTCGATGGCGATCTCGGTGGGTTCGAGGTCCATGGTGACGGCGACCGTGCGGATGACGTCCGGGGTGTGGACGAGCAGCGGGGCGAGGAAGTTGACGCCGACCGGGGTCATCGGCCACTCCTTCACCCAGGCCGTGGCGTGGCACCAGGGCGCACGGGTGGAGGACTCCCGGGTCTTCGCCTGGAGGTAGGTGGGCTCCATGGCGTCGAGCTCGGCGGGCCAGGCGTTGCGCTTCGTCATGGCCTGGATGTGGTCGATGGCGTGGTCGGGGTCGTACATGGAGTGCACGAGGGAGGCGAGCCGGCCCTGGCCGAGGGGCTGGCGTACGCGGATGTCGGCTTCCTGGAGCCGCGAGCAGATGTCGGTCAGCTCGCGCGCCATGACGACGGCGAGGCCCGCGTCCCGGTCCAGCTTCTTGCCGCCCTGCGGCCGGGCCGCCCGCGCCATGGCCTGGGACTCGGCGGCGAGTTCGCGGGTCCAGTGCATGCAGGCGACGAGATAGGCGCGATGCTGCTCGCTGCTGGTGGACACCATGGACTGGAGCTGGTCGTACGACTGCTGGAGCCAGCCGGGGGACTTCTCGTCCCCGCGTACGGTGACGTCCTTGGCGTGGGCGTCCGGGTCGGCGGGCAGGGTGCGGGCGAGCATCTGGAGACGGGTGACGAAGCCGTCGCCGTTCGCGACGTGCTTGAGGAGGGTGCCGAAGCGGTCGACGAGGGCTTCCTGGTCCTCGCTGTCGCGCAGGCCGACGCCGGGCCCCTCGATCTCGATCGCGGCCGTGACGGTGCGGCGGTCGGCGTGCAGGAGCACGGCGATCTCGTCGGGCCCGAAGGGAGCCGCGAGCCAGGAGATCCGGCCGATGCCGGGCGGCGGTCCGATCTCGATCTCCCGGCCGTCGAGGTGTGTGCCGGCCTCCATGACGTTGCTGCGGTACGCCGTGCCGCGGCGCAGGCTGCGCTTGTAACTGCGGTTGATCTCGAACCACTTGTAGAACGTACGGCGCTTGTACGGGACGTACACCGCGGCGAGGGCGACCAGCGGGAAGCCCATCAGCAGCACGATCCGCAGGGACAGTACGGGGACGAGCAGACCGCACATCATGCCGAGGAACGCGCCCGCGATGATGAGCACGATCTCGCCGGACTCGCGATTGCGGCCGACCATCGCGTTCGGCCGGGCGCGGCCGATCAGATAGGTACGGCGGGGCGTGACCGGATGGGACACGTGGGACTCGGTCGTCAACGCCCTTCACCTCCCGTGCGGTTGGAACTGCTGTTGCGGGTGTTTCCGGTGGGACTCGTGCGTGGCGGAGGCGCGGCGGCCGGGACGGATCCGCCGCCTCCGTTCGGTGTACGGGTGCTGTGCGCCGCCACGCCGCCGGAGGCGGGGTTGGCGGGGCGGGGCGGCTGGTTGCCGCTGTTGCCTCCGCCACCGCCGCCGTTGTTGTCGGCGCGGGTGCTGTGGGTCTTGATGCCCTGGGCGACGAGGGTGGCGGGGGAGCTGATCACGGCCGCGGCCTTGCCTTCGGCGCCCTGCATGATGCGGTTGTTACGGGAGTTCGCGATCTCGTCGCCGAAGCCGGGGACGAAGCGGTAGATCATGGCGCTGGCGAAGATGGCGAGCAGGATGATGGCGAGGCCGGAGACGACGGCGGAGAAGGAGTCCGGACCGTTGTCGGTCGACAGGGCGCCCGCCAGGCCCAGCACTATCACGATGACCGGTTTCACCAGGATGACGGCGATCATGACACCGGCCCAGCGGCGGACGTGGCCCCACAGGTTCTTGTCGACGAGGCCCGCGTACACGACGGTGCCGAGGAGGGCGCCGACGTAGAGGAGCGCGGCGCGGATGACGAGCTCCAGCCACAGGACGCCGGCGGCGAGGATCGAGACCAGGGACACGACGATCAGCATGATCGGGCCGCCGCCGATGTTCTCGCCCTTGGCGAGTGCGCCGGAGAAGGTGCCGAAGAAGGTGTCGGTCTGGTTGCCGGTGGTCTTGGCGAGGACGTCGGTGACGCCGTCGGAGGCCGAGACGACGGTGTAGAGGATCAGCGGGGTGAACGCGGACGCCAGCACCGTGAGCCAGAGGAAGCCGATCGCCTCGGAGAGCGCGGTGCCGAGGGGGACGCCTCGTACCGCCCTCTTCGCCACGGCGAGCAGCCACAGGAGGAGGGTGAGGATCGTCGACGCCGCGAAGACGACGGCGTACTGCTGGAGGAACTTGGGGTTCGTGAAGTCGACGTTCGCCGTGTCGTTGACCGCGGACGAGAGCTTGTCGATGGTCCAGGACGCGGCGTCGGCGCAGCCCTTGGCGAGGGAGGAGAGGGGGTCGAGGGGGGAGGTGAGGCTGGGGGGCGAGTTGCGTGCGCCGCCGGAGCCGTTGCCGTCGCAGTACTTCCTGGCCGGCCCCGCGATCAGCGAGCAGGAATTGTCGGTGGGCTTCGGGGTGGGTGCCGCGTAGGCGTGTGAGGCCAGCAGCACGGCTGTGGTCTGCACGACTGCTACGACGCCGGTGAGCTTGATCGCGCGGTGCGGGCTACCGGGCATACGTGAACCCTCCGAACTCCTCGACCGCTTTGCCGATCTCGTCGGCGCCGGAGACGGCGTTGTCTCCGTTGACGGGGGTCGGGCCGGTCTTCTGGCTGGTTTGCAGGACCTTCCAGTCGCCGTTCCAGGTCAGCTTCATGGTGACGGTGAACCAGCCGCTGGTCACAGGGTTGGTGGAGCTCTCGCCAGTGAGTCCGAAGAGGCTGTTGCACCACACCTCGACCGTGGCCGCGGTGTCGCTGGAGGAGGTGACCTTGGTGCCCACCGGCAGGGTGCGATTGACGAACGTGCTTCCGGTGGGCGCGCTGCCGTCGGTGTCGAGACCGATCTTCTTCAGGAAGTTCGCCGAGTAGTCCGCGTCGAAGCCGGACTGGAGTCGGTCCAGCGTGCTGGGATCGGCGACCGCCTGCACGATGGCATGACGCCTGTCCGTGTTGAACATGCCGTCGGAGCCCAGGGCGACCGCGTAGTTCGCCCCCGCGCTCTGAGCGCCCTGCACGTTGTGGCTGTACCCCGCCGGAATCCCGTTCGTCTTCGAATCGACCGGCCGCTCCCCGGAAGCCGCCGTGGGGGAGGTTCCGGACTTGGCGCCGCCGCTCCCGCCTCTGGTGCCCGAAGAGGGGGAATCGTCTCCTCCGCGGTTCGCGAAGGCGATCGCGGCGATCAGGAGGACCACGACGCCGACCACCGTGACCAGGCTGCGTGAGGACGAGCGTCCGCGGCGGGCTCCGCCGTAGACGTCACCGGGGCGGTCGGGGAGCCGGGTCCGGGTCTGGCCCGTGCCCCCGTATCTCCCGTCGTCGCCGCGGGAGCCGTCCCCGTATCCGGGTTCGTCACCGAGACTCATGCCGCGTACGCCCCCTCAACCTCTGCTGAATCGCGTAGTACGACGGTAGCCGTGCTGGTTTCCGCGCGGACGCGGTGTGGTGACTGGACATCAGGGAAACGCAACCTCAGCCGGTGGGCGCGACGGACAGGTGGATCGGACAGACGCAGGGGAGTGGAGCCGGGCGCCCCGGCCGGGGCTAGACGGCCATGCCGTACACGATGGTGAACAGCGTGCCGAGGGACCCGATGATGAAGACCCCGGTGAGGCCCGCGATGATCAGGCCCTTGCCCTGTTCCGCGCTGAAGGTGTCCCGCAGCGCCGTCGCACCGATGCGCTGCTTGGCCGCTCCCCAGATCGCGATCCCGAGGCAGAGCAGGATGGCGACCGCCATCACGACCTGGATCATCGTCTTGGCTTCGTTGCCCAGGCTGCCGAAGGGACCCCAGTCCGGGGCGATCCCGCCGATGATTGTGGTGATGTCGCCCTTGTCGGCTGCGAAAAGCATGTAAGTCACCGCCCCTAGTGGGTAGTTCTGCACCCCCTGCCACTGCGCGCAGAGGTCGGGCCCATTCTCGCCGACAATGGCGCTGTCGCATGTCGACTTGGCGTCATTGGTTGGCGGGTTTCGTACGAATCCCTTGCCACCGGCGCACGCGGGCCCCATTCGGGAGGCGTGCGCCGGTATGCGAAGAGTCGTATGGTCACTCTGTGTATCACGGCAGGTCACGCCGGGCAATGAAGCCGATGCGGAACCTGTCGTGTGGTTCCGTCGTTAACCCCTTCTACGACGCGTGCGGGACAGTCGCCCTGCTCGCCTCGTAGGTGCACCACGGACGCGTCCCGATTCTGACGGGTGGTCGAGCCGATGTTCTCCGGGTCGCGCGTCTGCCGGATGTGGACGCGCGATCGCTGTCACGCAGGCTATCCCCCGTCACGGTGGGGCGCGGAAACGGGCCGTGGCCGGTCCCCAATCGCCTGTTCCTTCGCGCGGCCGGTCCGACTTGCCTCGCAGGGACGGCCGTTGGGGGTGGTGGGGGTCGTGAGGCTCTGGTGCGAGCGGGACTTGGCGGCAGTCCGTCCGGGGGCCGGGGCGCGGGTCGCCGCGACCGTCACGCGGCGTCCGCTCGGCCGGGCTCACGGGAAACGCGTGGAGTTGCGCGTGTTCGGACGTCGCCGGTGGTGAGATGGCCGCCCAGCGAGCGGATCCCGGGAGCACCCCATGATCGATGTCGGCCGTCAGATCGACGCCGTACGGCGGCAGGTCGGTACCCGTGCCGGCAGGTCCGGCGAGGCCAGGGTGGTGACGGTGCGCCAGATGTACGAGGTGACGCGCGAGGAGGTCTGGGACGCCTGCACCAACGCGCAGCGCATCCCGCGCTGGTTCCTGCCGGTCTCCGGGGAGCTGAGGCTCGGCGGCACCTACCAGTTGGAAGGCAACGCGGGCGGCACGGTCGAGCGCTGTGACCCGCCCCGGGGCTTCGCCGCCACCTGGGAGTTCGGCGGCGAGGTCAGCTGGATCGAGGTCCGGCTGACGGCGGTGGCGAAAGCCGTGACGCGCTTCGAACTGGCGCACATCGCGCAGGTCGACGAGGAACGCTGGGCGAAGTACGGACCCGGCGCGGTCGGTGTCGGCTGGGACCTCGGCCTGATGGGGCTCGCCGCCCATCTGTCGTCCGGGCGGTCCGTGGACCCGAAGGAGAGCGTGGCCTGGCTCGCCTCCGAGGAGGGGCGCCGGTTCGTGACGCTGAGCAGCGAGGGCTGGTACCGCGCGAGCCTCGCCGCCGGAGAACCCGAGACCGCCGCCAGGGGGGCCGCGGGCCGCACGGCCGCGGCGTACGGCGGGGGTGCCGGGGACGAAGGGCCCCGGGCCGGAGATCCTCCGGCGGAGTCCTGACGGGGTTCGGGGGTATCCGAGCCCTGGAGGTCCCCCTCTCGCGGGTGCCCCGGAGCGTCCGGCGTCCGGACGGCGTGGAGCGCGGGAGTGGGTGTCCACAGGCTGTGGATATCCGGCTGCCGCGCGCGGGGGACGTGACTGGAGTAACGTAGCGTGACGTCAATTGATCGGAGTGCGAGAGAGGACGGTCGGCGCGGGTGGGCCGGACGGCGGATTCCGCCGGCGACTCATGGCAACTTCTCAAGGTGGTTTCAGGATTTCTCTCAGATCCGTGAGCCAGAGTATGAACCGATGAAGCGCATCACTCGTCCCCCTGGTGCCAGGCGGAACGCCCTGTTCGTCGCGGTCGCTGTACTGGCCGCGACATCGGCCTCCGTCGCGGCCGCCGATGACGGCCGCGGGCCTCTCGGCGTGACCGCGCGGGCCTCCGGCACCGTGGCGGCCTCGCGCGTCGGCGCGCTGTTCGGGGACAGCGGCGCTCTGGAGGGCGGCCACTTCTGTACGGCGTCCGTCGTGCACAGCAAGGGACGGAACCTGCTCGTGACCGCCGCGCACTGCCTGGACGACGGAAACCTCCGCTTCGTGCCCGGATACCGCGACGGGAAGGCGCCGTACGGCATCTGGGAGATCCGCAGGACGTACGTCGGTGACACCTGGACCGGTGTCCAGGACGAGGACAGCGACGTCGCCTTCGCCACCGTCGCCGACCAGGGCGGCAAGGGCGTCGAGGACGTCGTCGGCGGCAACACGTTCGTCACGGGGCGGGAGACCGGGGCGACCGCCGTGACGGTCACGGGCTACCCCAGCACCCTCGACGCGCCGATCACCTGCACGAACAGGCCCACCGTCCACAGCCGCACCCAGCAGCGCATCGCCTGCCCCGCCTTCGCCGGCGGCACGAGCGGCAGCCCCTGGGTGAACGGGTACGGGGAGGTCGTCGGGGTCATCGGCGGCCACGAGGCGGGCGGGGACACCGACGACGTCTCGTACAGCGTGGTCCTCGGGGACGAGGCCCGGGCCCTGTACCGGTCGACACAGGAGCAGTAGCGGGGGAGTGCCGCGCCTCGCACGCGGCTTCCGGCCATGCCGGAGTGTCCTCTTTGGCGTGATACCGCCTTGCAGGGCAAGGGAGTTGCCCAGAGGGCGCTGTGACCGCCCCGGCACGGCCGCCACATGCGGTTTCTCCCTGTGTGTGATCGTCCCGCGGCGCGGAGGGCGCCTCTACACTGGCGGCGGCGGACTCCTGGGCGGCGAGGGGCGGTTGACGGTGCGTAAGGCATGGGTCGTGGCGGCCGCTGTCGCCGGGGCGGGACTCTCCTTCGTGATGCTGCTCGTCGTCGGGGTCTACGTCGTCGCGGGCAACCTCGCGAACGGGGTCGGGGGAGGCTCGGTCGGGCTCGCCAAGGGCGCGGTACCGGCCGCCTACCAGACACTCGTGCAGAAGTGGGGAAACCTGTGCGGCGCGATCAACCCCGCGCTGCTGGCCGCGCAGCTGTACCAGGAGAGCGGATTCAATCCGAACGCCAGGAGCCCGGCGAAGGCCGAAGGGATAGCGCAGTTCATCCCGGGGACGTGGGCCACGCACGGAGTCGACGGCGACGGGGACGGTGACCGCGACGTATGGGATCCGAATGACGCGATTCCGTCGGCCGCCTCGTACGACTGCCAGCTCGCCGCGGACGTGAAGAACGAACCGGGGAACATCACGGAGAACATGCTCGCCGCCTACAACGCGGGGGCGTACGCCGTCATCAAGTACGGAGGCGTGCCGCCGTATCGGGAGACCCGGAACTATGTGAAGACGATCACGACCCTGGAGAAGAGCTTCGCCCGGCCCGTGAACCGGGTCGATCCGTCACGGCAGGCCGCGGCGGCGATCTACTACGCGCAGAAGAAGCTCGGCACGCCCTACCTGTGGGGCGGCAACGGCACCGCCGACCAGGGCGGACGCTTCGACTGCTCGGGTCTGACCAAGGCCGCGTACGAAAGTGTCGGGGTCGCCCTGCCGCGGGTCGCCAACGACCAGTACAACGCCGGGCCGCACCCCGCGCGCGAGGAACTGCTGCCGGGGGACCTGGTGTTCTTCTCCGACGACCTCACCAACTCGCGGACCATCCGGCACGTGGGCATCTACGTGGGCGGCGGCTACATGATCGACGCGCCGCGGACGGGTGCCGTCATCCGCTTCGACCCGATCGACACCTCCGACTACTTCGGAGCCACGCGCGTGACCGAGGATGGCGCGAAAGCACTGCCGACCACGATCTGAACCCACCCCCTGAGCTGCGGCGATGTATCTCTCTTCGATAACGTCTGCGTGATCGTTCGGTGGAGTGTGGAACGTACTGGAGGGCACTGTGCGTTCCTGATGACGTAGAGCGGACCCAGGACTTCCGGGTCGCGGTTCTCCACATCACGGGGTGGATCGAGCGGCGCGCGAAAGGGTGCGGCCGCGGGAGAGACGACGAAGGGGCCGCAGCACCATGGCTGGACTCGCCGAATCCGGTTCGAACCCCGACGTCGACCTGCTGTACGACATCAACGGCCTCGCCAAGGACGTACCGCACTGGGTCGACCGGGGCATGGGGTTCATGGGCGAGTACGGACTGCTGCTCGCCATGGTCGTGCTGGTGCTGTGGTGCTGGTGGACCGTGCGGCGCGGCGGCGACGAGGGCGCGGCGTCGTCCGTGGCCGGGCTGGTGTGGGCGCCGCTGGCCGCCGGGATCGCGGTGCTGGTGAACGTGCCGATAAGGGGTTTCGTGGAGCGGCCCCGGCCGTTCGTCGACCACCAGGGGCTCGATGTCCTGGTGGCGGGCAAGACCGGCTTCTCCTTCGTCAGCGACCACGCGACGCTCACGATGGCGATGGGCGTCGGCCTGTTCGTCGTGCACCGGAGGTTCGGCCTGGCCGGGATCGGGCTCGCGCTCGTCGAGGGGTTCTGCCGGGTCTACATGGGCGTGCACTACCCGACGGACGTCATCGGCGGATTCGCCCTCGGTACGGCCGTCGCGCTGCTGCTGTCTCCGCTCGCCACGGCCCTGCTGACGCCGGTCATGAAGGCCGTCGAGCGGTCACCGCGGGCCGGCCGGCTCGTCCGGGCGCGGCGCGCGGGTCTCACGGGACAGCAGGCGCGGATTCCCCAGGCCCGGTCGGAGCGGCCGGAAGAGCCCGATCTGGCGGCGTAGCCGCCGCCTCCACTCCCGGCCCGGTTCCATCGCCTCACGCGGGGGACGGCTTCCGCGGCGGACCGCTTCCGCGCGGCTGACGGCCTCTACAGCGCCTGGGGGAACGAGAAGAAGCGGTCCGGGTCGTACTGCTTCTTCAGAGCGGTCAGCCGGGGCGCCGCGTCACCGTAGTACGCCTTGCGCCAGTCGGTGAGGGTCGGGTCCGTGTAGTTCTGGTAGGCGGCGCCGGAGGCGTGGCGGGCCATCGCCGTGTGGGCCGAGGTCAGCCAGGACTGGGCCGTGGCGCCGGAGGTGCCTGCCTGCCAGGAGACGATGTACTGCGCGAGCATCCGGGAGCGGCGGTGCACGAAGGCCGTCGCGGTCGGTGAGACGCGGTTGACCGCGCCGCCCAGCGCGGTGAGCGCGATACTGCCCGCGCCGCCGCGGACCGCCGAGATCTGGTTCAGGAGCGTCTGGATGCCGGCCGCGGATATCGAGCGGTCGAAGAAGTCCGAACGGGCCGCGTAGGTCTCGCGGCCGAGGGCGCCCTGCGGGGATCGGCCCGGCGTCGAACCCGGCAGATGGCACTGGGGGTCGGTGGGGAAGGACGAGCAGCCCGCGTACACCTCCATCGACTCCTCGTACGAGCGCTTCTTGAGCGAGACGCTGCGGGCGGGGGCGCCGACCCGGTCGGCCAGGCGGTCCAGGGCGTTCTGGAGTTCGCCGTAGGTGCCCAGGGAGAAGGCGGCGACGGAGACGGTGGGGGTGTGCCCGGGGGTGCTCTCGAGATGCAGCGACGACCAGATCTCGTCCGGCTGGTCCGGGCCCCACTCCTGCCAGGCCTTCACCACGGCGGCGGCCTTGGCCCACGGCCAGGACAGGTACGCGGAGACGGTCTGCGGGGCGGGGTGGGTCTTGTACCGGAGCTCGGTGACGACACCGAAGTTGCCGTTGCCGGCGCCGCGCAGCGCCCAGAAGAGGTCCTTGTTCTCACTCGCGTTCGCGACGAGCTGCTTGCCGTCCGCGGTGATCAGCGTGGCCTGGGTGAGGCTGTCGCAGGTCAGGCCGTACGCCCGGGAGACGACGCCGTGGCCGCCGCCGAGGGTCAGACCGGAGACGCCGACGGTCGGGCAGGAGCCCGCGGGGATGGTGACGCCCTTCGCGGCGAGGGCGCGGTAGACGTCGATCAGCTTGGAACCGGCACCGACGACGGCCTCGTTCGCGGACGCCCGGATCTTGTTCAGCTTGGAGACGTCGAGGATCAGCCGGCCGTTGCCGGAGGACCAGCCCGCGTAGGAGTGGCCGCCGTTGCGGATCGACAGCGGTATGTGGTGGGCGCGGGCGTAGGCCATGGCCGTACGGATGTCGTCCGCGTGGGCGGCGTACGCGACGGCGGTGGGCTTCAGCGTGTCGAAGCGGGTGTTGTACAGCTGGTGCGCGGTGGGCCAGCTGCGGTCGCCGGGCCGGACCAGGGGTCCGTCCAGGTCCTTGGCGAGCGCGGCCCAGTTCGCGGCGGCGCGGATGCCGGTCGCGGTGCCGGTGTTCGCGGTCGTGCGGATCGGGGCGCTGGTCGTCTCCGCAGCCCCTGACGACGCCTTGGTGGCCGCGCCGCTCTTCCCGTTGCACGCGGTGGTGACCGCCGCCGCGAGAGCGGCCGCGCCGCCTATGAATATTCGCCGTTGCATGTGAGCCTCCCGATCGGTTCCCGTGGGACGAGACGGGTGACCGTTTCCGAGGGTTCCACAACGAACGGGCGCGGAACGCAACCGCTACAGGACCGTGATCCCTTTATGACCGATATCACGGGTGTCCCACCGGAATGCGGCCTCCTGCCAGGGGCGTCGCGTCCCCCCTGCATCCGGCCCTTCCCGGACCCCCGCCCCGGACCCGGACCGCGGCTCCCGGGCTCTCGCTCGCGCGAGGCCGTGCGGGCCGGAGCGGGGTCAGGCGAGCGGGGGCGTCGTATGGGACTCCGCGTCCGTGCGGGCGAGGCTGCGGGCCCGGCGCGCCGGGCCCCTCCAGCCGCAGGAGCAGAGGGCCACGCAGAAGCGGCCCTGCTCGACCGTGAGGGTCCGGTGTTCTCCGGTCAATGGGATGTCGTCCTGCTGCGCCACGCTCGTAACGTTACCCAAGGCAAGCAAACGGAATCGGACCCGCGTGACGAGCGTCCCCACTCGTCGTTAACCGGTACGACAGGAGGCCCGGGACGGACCGGCTGGGGGTCGGCGGACGATGGTGGCGCAGCAGGGCAGGCGGACGGACGCTCGCGTTCTCGCGATCGCGGTGGCGGGGCTCATGTGCGGCGTCGCCGGATGTTCGGCCGGCCGCGCGGGTGCCGAGGACGCGCGCCCCGCCGCCGTGAGCACCCGCTCGGGCGCCGTCTCCGCCGAGGCGCTGCACCGCGCCGCCGCCACCCTGGAGCGCGCCGGCAGCGCGCGGACCCGTACGTCGATGGAGATGGCAACCGGCGGGACCCGCGTCACCATCCGGGGTGAGGGCGTCTACGACTTCAGGAAGCAGTCGGGGCAGCTCACGGTGGAGCTGCCGCAGGACCCGGCCGGCGCCGAGGAGCACCGGCCGATCACGGAGCTCCTCGCGCCGGGAGCCCTGTTCATGAAGAACCGCGGCGCGGGTGTCCCGGCCGACAAGTGGGTGCGCGTCGACACGGCCACGCTCTCCGACGGCAATCTGGTGACCGGCGGTGCCACCGACCCGTTCGCCGCGGCCGAGCTGCTGCGCGGGGCGCGGACGGCGACGTACGTGGGCAGGACGGAGGTGGCGGGGGTCCCGGTGGCGCACTATCGCGGGACCGCCGACCTGGTCCTGGCCGCACGGAGCGCGTCGAAGGGGAACCGGGAGGCGCTGCGGGCGGCGGCGAAAGGGTTCGCCACCGCCGAGGTCCCGTTCGACGTCTATCTCGACGACGAGGGACGGATCCGTGAGCTGCGCAACCGGTTCAGCTTCGTCAACGGCCAGCGCAGGGGTACGGTCGCCGTCGTCTCGACGACCCTGCTGGACGACTTCGGGGTCCCGGCGCCCGTACGGCTTCCCGAGTCCGGGGACATCTTCGCGGGGAAGATCGCGGAGCCGTAGAGGTGCGGCGACCGCGGGGTGAAGGATGTGCGGCATACCGTGCATGCCGGCGGAGTCCGGGTAGGGGGCCGAGCCGGGAGGCGGCGCAGGGGCGCGGAGCGCCTGGGCGGACTCCGGGTGGGAGGCGGGGTTGGGGGCTGGAAATGGCCCTTCCGTGCCATGCGCGGTGTGTAGGCCGCTCCCTACTCTAGGAAGTCGGTGACGGCAGAAAGAGGTGACGCGCGTGGCTCCGGTCGGCGGTACGGCAGTTCAGGACCACGTGGCCCTCGCCGAGATCGAGCTGTGCGGCGACCTGATCATCGCGGCGTCGGCGGCCCATGAGGACCGGCTCAGCCTGGAGAGCATCGACGAGGTGCTGAAAGTGGCCGAAGAGCGTGCGCGGGAGAGCGGCACGGGGGAGTAGGTCCGCCGCCTCGCCCCCGGCTGGTGGGGTCGGGGCGTGCCGCACATCGCGCGTCGGCCGCCGCGGTACCGGGGCGGGCCGGGCGTCGCGAGGCGGACGGGACGTTCGCAGCACGCGCCAGCCGGCTGGCTGAGTGCGCAGCAGTCGGCAGCCAGGTACGCAGCAGGCGACAGCTAGGTACGCAGCAGGCGGCCGATGGCCTTCGTCGCTTCCTCGACCTTCGCGTCGATCTCGTCGCCGCCCTTGAGAGCCGCGTCCGCGACGCAGTGGCGCAGGTGCTCTTCCAGGAGCTGGAGGGCGAAGGACTGCAGGGCCTTGGTGGAGGCGGAGACCTGCGTGAGTATGTCGATGCAGTAGACGTCCTCGTCGACCATCCGCTGGAGACCGCGGATCTGGCCCTCGATCCGGCGCAGGCGCTTGAGGTGCTCGTCCTTCTGCTGGTGATAGCCGTGGACACCGCGGTCGTGGTCGGTCACGACCTCCTGCGCGGTCTCCCGCGTGTCACCGGAGGGCACCGGCGCGCCGGCCTCGGTGGTCGTCATCGCGTCCTCCTGCTGATCCCGCCGGAAAGGTCGGTTACATATACCCCTGGTAGGTATATGGTATCGAACTTCGTTGGGTATAGGGCCCTTGCCCGATGCCGGGACCGGACCCTGTGCTGATCACTGTGCCTCATGGGCGACACTGGGGGACGGCCGGTTAGCCGTGGCCGGATGATGCGCCTAGCATCAGCCTGACCGAAACAAAAGGACCCCGAGGACCTCACGTGCGATTTCGTCTGACCCCCAGGGAGACGAGCTTCTACGACATGTTCTCCGCATCCGCGGACAACATCGTCACGGGCTCGAAACTCCTGATGGAACTGCTCGGGGCCGACGCCTCGGCCCGGGCCGAGATCGCAGAGCGTATGCGGGCAGCGGAGCACGCCGGTGACGATGCGACGCACGCGATCTTCCACCAGTTGAACTCCTCCTTCATCACGCCCTTCGACCGCGAGGACATCTACAACCTGGCCTCGTCCCTCGACGACATCATGGACTTCATGGAGGAGGCCGTCGACCTGGTCGTGCTGTACCAGGTCGAGGAGCTCCCCAAGGGCGTGGAGCAGCAGATCGAGGTGCTGGCGCGGGCGGCCGAGCTGACCGCAGAGGCGATGCCGAACCTGCGGACCATGGACAACCTCACCGAGTACTGGATCGAGGTCAACCGCCTCGAGAACCAGGCCGACCAGATCCACCGCAAGCTGCTCGCCCAGCTCTTCAACGGCAAGTACGACGCCATCGAGGTGCTCAAGCTCAAGCAGATCGTGGATGTGCTGGAGGAAGCGGCCGACGCGTTCGAACACGTGGCGAACACGGTGGAGACCATCGCCGTCAAGGAGTCCTGAGGCTTCGTGGACACCTTTGCGCTGATCGTGACCATCGTGGTCGCGCTCGGATTCACGTACACGAACGGCTTTCACGATTCGGCGAACGCCATCGCCACGTCGGTGTCCACCCGCGCGCTGACCCCCCGGGCCGCGCTCGCCATGGCCGCGGTGATGAACCTCGCGGGCGCGTTCCTCGGCAGCGGGGTCGCGCACACCGTGAGCAGTGGTCTGATCGCGACGCCCCAGGGCTCCAAGGGGATGGGCATCCTCTTCGCCGCGCTCATCGGGGCCATCGTCTGGAACCTGGTCACCTGGTACTTCGGTCTTCCGTCGTCCTCGTCGCACGCGTTGTTCGGCGGTCTGGTGGGGGCGGCGCTCGCGGGCGGTACGACCGTTCTGTGGTCCGGCGTCCTCGACAAGGTCATCATCCCGATGTTCCTGTCGCCGGTCGTCGGCCTGATCGGCGGCTATCTGATGATGTGCGCGATCATGTGGCTGTTCCGCCGGTCCAACCCGCACAAGGCCAAGAGGGGTTTCCGGATAGCCCAGACGGTTTCGGCGGCCGGTATGGCGCTCGGACATGGTCTGCAGGACGCGCAGAAGACGATGGGTATCGTCGTGATGGCGCTCGTCATCGGTGACGTCCAGGGTGCCGATGATCCGATTCCGGTGTGGGTGAAGATCTCCTGCGCCGTGATGCTGTCCCTCGGTACGTACGCGGGTGGGTGGCGGATCATGCGGACGCTGGGGCGGAAGATCATTGAGCTGGATCCGCCGCAGGGGTTCGCCGCGGAGACGACCGGGGCGTCGATCATGTTCGCTACGGCGTTTCTGTTCAAGGCGCCCGTCTCCACGACGCATGTCATCACGTCGGCGATCATGGGAGTAGGGGCGACCAAGCGGGTGAACGCCGTGCGGTGGGGTGTCGCCAAGAACATCGTGCTGGGGTGGTTCATCACCATGCCGGCGGCGGCGTTGGTGGCTGCGGCCAGTTTCTGGGTCGTGGACCTGGCGTTCCTGTAGGGACTCGGGGAGTCCCTCCGGGGGCCTGCGAAGGATTTCTCTCGCCCCCGCCGCCCCTACCCGACGCTTCCCATAACCGGGGCTCCGCCCCAGACCCCGCCATGGGCTACGCTCCCTGGCCCCCCATCGCCCGAAGGGCTCGTCCTCGAACGCCGGACGGGCTGGAGGGCATCGCCTCGGCCGGAGGCCTCAGCGCACGCCCGAGATGATCCGGCCCACATCTCATCTTCCGCGCGAGTCCGCAGCGCAGGTCCCGGCGTTCGCGTGAGTGCGCGGTGCCGGTCCCGTCTCTCAGGTGCGTGATCGTATGCGCAGGCCGTGTCGCGGTCGGGGACGAGCCGTTCAGGCGATCGCCGGGCCCGGAGACGGGAGCGGGCCCGCCCCCGGGAGCCGGGGGCGGGCCCTTCTCGTCCTCACGGTGGCACCGCCATGCAGCACCGCGAGGGGTCTTGTGGGGGTCGGCTCAGCCGAAGCGGCCCGAGATGTAGTCCTCGGTGGCCTGGACCGACGGGTTGGAGAAGATCCGCTCCGTGTCGTCGATCTCGATGAGGCGCCCGGGCTGACCCACCGCGGACAGGTTGAAGAATGCGGTGCGGTCGGAGACCCGCGCGGCCTGCTGCATGTTGTGCGTCACGATGACGATCGTGAAGCGCTCCTTCAGCTCACCGATCAGGTCCTCGATGGCGAGGGTGGAGATCGGGTCCAGGGCCGAGCACGGCTCGTCCATGAGCAGGACCTGCGGCTCCACCGCGATCGCCCGCGCGATGCACAGTCGCTGCTGCTGGCCGCCGGACAGGCCCGAACCGGGCTTGTTCAGGCGGTCCTTGACCTCGTTCCAGAGGTTCGCGCCCTTGAGGGACTTCTCGACGATGTCGCTGAGCTCGGACTTCCGGTAGGAGCCGTTGAGCTTGAGGCCCGCCGCCACGTTGTCGAAGATCGACATGGTGGGGAAGGGGTTCGGGCGCTGGAAGACCATGCCGATCGTGCGGCGCACGGCGACGGGGTCGACACCCTGGCCGTACAGGTCCTCGTCGTCCAGGAGGACCTTGCCGTCGACACGGCCGCCGGGGGTGACCTCGTGCATCCGGTTGAGGGTGCGCAGGAAGGTCGACTTGCCGCAGCCGGAGGGGCCGATGAAGGCCGTCACGGAGCGCGGCTCGACCGTCATCGAGATGTCTTCGATCGCCTTGTGGGCGCTGTAGTAAGCGGTCAGACCGCTTACGTCGATTCGCTTGGCCATGTCAGTCACTGCTTCTTTCGAGAGGTTCGGGTCGCTGATTGGCCGCGTCAGCGGCCCGTCTTCGGGGCCTTCCAGCGGGCGATGCCGCGGGCCGCCAGGTTCAGGATCATGACGAAGGCGATGAGCGCGAGTGCCGCCGCCCAGGCCCTGTCGTAGGCCGCGCCGGAGCCGGCGCTGTTCGCGTACTGCTGGTAGATGTACAGCGGCAGCGAGGCCTGCGGGTCCGAGAACGGGTTGGTGTTGATGAAGTTCGTGCCCCAGACCAGGAGCAGCACCGGGGCGGTCTCGCCCGTGATGCGGGCGACCGCGAGCATCACACCCGTGGTGATACCGCCGATGGACGTCGGCAGGACCACCTTGGTGATGGTGCGCCACTTCGGGACGCCCAGCGCGAGGGACGCCTCGCGCAGCTCGTTCGGTACGAGCTTGAGCATCTCCTCCGTGGAGCGGACCACGACGGGCATCATCAGGATGGACAGGGCGAGCGAGCCGGCGAAGCCGGAGTAGCCCATGTCCAGGATCAGGATCCAGAAGCTGAGGATGAAGAGGCCGGCGACGATCGACGGGATGCCCGTCATGACGTCGACGAAGAAGGTGACGGCCTTGGCGAGCTTGCCGCGCCCGTACTCCACCAGGTAGACGGCGGTGAGTACGCCGATCGGCACGGCGATCAGGGTGGCGATGCCGACCTGCTCCAGGGTGCCGATGATCGCGTGGTAGATACCGCCACCGGTCTCGGTGTCGGCGACCACACCCATGGAGTGGGTCAGGAAGTAGATGTCGAAGACCTTCACGCCACGCTTGGCGGTCTCCCAGATCAGGGAGGCCAGCGGGACGATCGCGACGAGGAAGCAGACCCAGACGAGGCTGGTCGCGACCCGGTCCTTGGCCTGGCGGCGGCCCTCGACGCGGGCCGAGATGCCGTAGGTGCCGAGGAGGAAGAGGATCGCGGCGATCAGGCCCCACTGGACCTTGCTGTCGAGGCCGCCCACCAGTCCGATGACCACGGCGAGGGCGAGCGCGCCCACGGCGATCCCCCACGGGGACCACGAGGGGAGGCTGGCGCCGCGCAGGCCGCTGGGACGCCTGTCGCTGACGGATGCGTGGCTCATGCGTTGGCCCCCGAGTACTCCTTGCGGCGGTTGATGATCATCCGCGCGCCGCCGTTGACCAGCAGGGTGATGACGAACAGGACGAGACCGGAGGCGATCAGCGCGTCCTGGCCGAGCGGGGTGGCCTCGCTGAACTTGCTCGCGATGTTCTGCGCGAAGGTGCCGCCGCCCGGGTCGAGCAGGCTGGCGTTGATCTCGAAGGTCGGCGAGAGGACCGTGGCGACGGCCATCGTCTCGCCGAGCGCGCGGCCGAGGCCCAGCATCGAGGCCGAGATCACACCGGAGCGGCCGAAGGGCAGCACCGACATGCGGATGACCTCCCACCGCGTGGCGCCGAGCGCGAGCGCGGCCTCCTGGATCATCGGCGGAGCCTGGCGGAAGACCTCGCGGCTCACGTTGGTGATGATCGGCAGGATCATGATCGCGAGCAGGACGCCGACGGTGAGCATCGAGCGGGGGGCGCCGCCCTGCCAGTCGAAGATGCCGGTCCAGCCGAAGTAGTGGTCGAGCCAGCCGAACAGGCCGCCCATGTGCGGGACCAGGACGAGGGCGCCCCAGAGGCCGTACACGATGGACGGGACGGCGGCGAGCAGGTCGATCACGAACCCGATGGGGCCGCCGAGCTTGCGCGGCGCGTAGTGCGTGATGAACAGCGCGATGCCGACGGCGACGGGGACCGCGAGGGCCATGGCGATGATCGAGGAGACCACCGTGCCGAAGGCCAGCACCGCGATGCCGAAGCTCGGCGGCAGCAGGTTGGTGTTCCACTCGAACGTCGTGAGGAAGTTCCCGTGGTCCTCGCCGATCGCGTTGGCCGCGCGATACGTGAGGAAGGCCGCGATGGCGGCCATGATCACCAGAAGGAAGATGCCGGACCCACGGGAGAGACCGATGAAGATGCGGTCTCCGAGGGGCGAGGCGCCGCGGTCGGCGATCTTCGTGCCGCGCGCGGAAGTCTGTGGGGTGGGAGGTGGTGCTTCAGTGTTCTGTGTCGTTATGTCCATCAGGATTCTCCGGTCTGCGGAACCGTAAGGGGTGGCGGCTCCAGGCGGCGGTGCACCGGACGGTGCGGCCCGCCTCGGTGAGGCGGGCCGCACACTCAGGTCAGCTCAGGCTCGAGACGGCGGCGCGAACCTTGGTGATGATCTTGGCGGGGATGGGCGCGTACTTGGCGTCGGTCAGAAGCTTCTGACCGTCCTCGCTTGCGATGTAGTTGAGGAAGGCCTTCGTGGCGGGCAGGGTGTCCGCCTTGTTGCCCTTCTCGCAGACGATCTCGTAGGTGACCAGGGTGAGCGGGTAGGCGCCCTCCGTGGTCGGCTTGTAGTTCAGGCCGAGGGCCAGGTCGTTGCCGCTGCCCTTGACCTCGGCGCTGTCGATCGCCTTGGTGGCGTTCTCGACGCTGGCCTTCACCGGGGTGGCGGCGTCCGTCTTGAGGTCGATGGTGCTGATGCCGTCAGCGGCGTAGGAGAGCTCGAAGTAGGAGATCGCGCCGGCGGTCTGCTTGACCTGCTGGGCGAGACCGGCGGAGCCCTGCGCGGACTGGCCGCCCTTGGCCTGCCACGCCTTGCCGCCGGAGTAGTTCCAGTCGGACGGGGCGACGGCCTTCAGGTACTTGGTGAAGTTGTCCGTGGTGCCGGACTCGTCCGAGCGGTGGAACGCCTGGATGTTGGTGCTGGGCAGCTTCGCGGAGGGGTTGAGCTTCGCGATCGCGGTGTCGTTCCACTTCGTGATCTTGCCGTCGAAGATCTTGGCGATGGTGGAAGCGTCGAGGACGAGGCCGTCCACGCCCGGCAGGTTGTAACCGATCGCGATCGGGCCGCCGACCATCGGGAGGTCGATGGCAGGGTTGCCGCCACAGGCCTTCGTGGCCCCGGCGACCTCTTCGGGCTTCAGCGGGGAGTCCGAACCGGCGAACGCGGTCTGGCCCTGCGTGAACGCCGTCACACCGGCACCCGAACCCGTCGGGTTGTAGTTGATCTGGACGCCGGAGCAGGCCTGGGTGAACTGCTTGACCCAGGCGTCGATGGCGTTCTTCTGCGCGGAGGAGCCGGAGGCCTGCAGCTGGCCCTTGGCGTCGTCGCACTTGATGGAGCTGCTGTTGCTGGTGGCAGCCGAGGTCGACTTGTCGCCACTGCCGCTCTTGCTGCCAGTGTCGTCCGAGCCGCACGCCGTGAGGGCCAGGGCGCCGGAGACGGCGACGGCACCGAGCGAGAGGGCGCGAAGCCGGTTCTTGCGCTGAAGCTTCACTGTTCGGGAGTTCCTTCCAGGAGCCGCCGTCGAGTGGCGGCGTGCGATGTCGGTGGTAGGCGGAATCCGTGACCCGGGACTTGCCTGGGACGCGGTCCGCACCGCGTAAGGCCGAAATTAGGCAGAACAGGTGAAGGCGCCAAAGGCCATAAGTGAACGGAGGGTGAACCCCTGCGGTCGGTGCGGTGAGGTCACGGAACGCTTACGTCGAGGACACAGGGTGGTTTCCGACAACTCGGATCTCCCTGGTAACTCTAGGCAACCAGACGCGATCGTTCAGGTTACGGCGCGAGAGGAGTGACGGGGCCGGGTGCGGTGCGGCGCACGCATACGGCGCAGGCATACGGCGCACGGCCGCATCGCCCGCCCAGGCGTGGCGTCCGGGCCGGGTGCGACGGCGTGCGCCGGCCTCACTTTCCGTACTTCTGTCCGTACTTCATGGCCCGGACCCGAGGACCCGGACCCCCGGACCTCTGACCTCACGGCCCGCACCGGCCTACGCCAGATGCAGCGAGTGCAGCAGCGCGTCGACGAGGTCGCGGTCCCTGGGCTGGGTCAGGCGGTGCCGGGCCGCGGGCGGCGGGAGCCACAGGACCCGGTCGACCTCGCTGTTCGGGCGGAAGCAGCCGTCCGCCGCCTCGGCCGCCCAGTAACGGACCTCCTTGGTGCGTCCGCCGACGAGGTATCCGAGCGTGGGCAGGGTGGCGCCCGGCATCGCGGCGTACCCCGTCTCCTCCTCGACCTCCCGCAGTGCTCCGGCCAGGGCGTCCTCGGCGCGCTTGAGCTTGCCCTTCGGATGCGACCAGTCGTCGTACTTCGGACGGTGGACCAGACAGACCTCCAGCTCGCCGTCGACGGGCGAGCGGCGCCACAGGACGCAGCCCGCCGCCCGGATGATGTCGGTGCCGTCGGTCATGGAGCCTCCCTCAGGGGGTGCGTGCGGCTTCCTTCTGCCAGCTCTGCTGGAAGGCGAAGCGTGCCGCCTCCACCTCGTGCCGCTGGTCCGCGTGGAGCACGCCGAGCGCGTACGCGGTCGCCGGCGCGATGCGCGGGGTGCGGGCCGCCGACGCCGCGGCCGCGGCCGCCTCGGCGGCGTCCCGGTGCCGGTCGAGGGCCTGACCCGCGCCGAGCAGCCGTACGTCGGAGGGGACGCCCTCCTGGTAGAGGCACTCGCGCGCGTAGCGGTGCAGCCGCAGCAGCAGCCGGACCTGGTGCCAGGGCGCGTCCTGGGGGTGGGGAGCGGCGTCCGCGGAGAGGCCGTGCACCAGGGCCTCCGCGTTGTACGGATGGCCCGCGGTGAGCAGCGGCAGCGCGGCGACCG
Organism: Streptomyces sp. NPDC005195; assembly: GCF_040608315.1. Taxonomy (NCBI): domain Bacteria; kingdom Bacillati; phylum Actinomycetota; class Actinomycetes; order Kitasatosporales; family Streptomycetaceae; genus Streptomyces; species Streptomyces sp. NPDC005195. The sequence continues at coordinate 359,381 of NZ_JBEXHZ010000003.1, read as the reverse complement.
CGTCGATGAGCCGGTCGTGTGCGGCGGCCGCCAGCGGGCGCAGGTCGGCCGCGGTGGCCGCCGTGGTGAGCGGTACCTCGCTCGCGAGGACGGCGACGCTGTCCGCGACCGCGTGGAAGCGGGAGGAACCCAGTGCCTGGAGTGCCGCCGAGTGCGCCCGGGTGCGGGCGAGGGTCAGCTGCCGGTCGAGCAGCGCGCCCGCCTTCGCCGCCCCGATGGTCAGGTGGCCCTTGGGGGGAACGGCGGCGCCCCCCGTGGTCTGCGTGGGGAAGCCGGTCGGGCCCGACAGCCGGTTCAGCGCGCCGAGCAGCCGCTCCAGTCGGGCCGCGTAGGCGTGCTCGCGCGCCAGGGTGCCCGACAGCCAGGCGAGTTCGGGGCGCATGCCCTCCGACCAGTCCGTGTCGAGGAGAGGCCGGAAGGTGTGCAGGGTGCCGCTGATACGGCGGGCCGAGCGGCGCAGGGCACGCGCCGCGTCGACCGAGTCCACGGAGCCGCCCGCCGCGGCGCCGGTCTCCCGGTGCTGCCGCAGCGAACGGAGGAACTCCGTGGCCTGGTCCCGCAGATAGTCCGCGAGGACCTCGCCGACGGGCGTACCGCCCGGCACGCGAGGGTCCCGCCGGTCGGGCGGGACCGCCAGCCGGGGTGAGGACCCGGCCGTGGGGTCGGTGGGGTCAAGGTGTTGCTGTGCCACGCCGGCGCCTCCGGGCGTCTATGAGCATCTCCTGGACGTTCCGCAGCGGTTGGCCATCCTGGTCGGTCGCATGCCGGGTCCATTCGCCGTCCGGGCCCAGGTGCCAGGAAGCGGTGGTGTCCGACATCCCGGTCTCGAACAGCCGGCTGAGGGCTGCCCGGTGGGCCGGGTCGGTGATCCTGACCAGGGCCTCGATCCGCCGGTCGAGGTTGCGGTGCATCATGTCGGCGCTGCCGATCCACACCTCGGGCTCGCCGCCGTTGCCGAACGAGAAGACCCGTGAGTGTTCCAGGAAGCGGCCGAGCACGGACCGGACCCGTATGTTTTCGGACAGGCCCGTGACGCCGGGCCGGACCGCGCAGATGCCGCGCACCCACACGTCGACGGGGACTCCGGCCTGGGACGCGCGGTACAGCGCGTCGATGATCGCCTCGTCCACCATCGAGTTGCACTTGATGCGGACGTAGGCGGGGCGTCCCGCGTTGTGGTGCTGGACTTCCTTGTTGATCCGCGCGATCAGGCCGTCGCGCAGCGACTTGGGGGCGACCAGGAGCCGGCGGTAGGTCTCGCGGCGCGAGTAGCCGGACAGCCGGTTGAAGAGGTCGGAGAGGTCCGCGCCGACCTGCGGGTCGGCGGTGAGCAGCCCGAGGTCTTCGTACAGCCGGGCGGTCTTGGGGTGGTAGTTGCCCGTGCCGACGTGGCTGTAGCGGCGCAGGATGTCGCCCTCCTGCCGTACCACCAGCGACAGCTTGCAGTGGGTCTTCAGCCCGACGAGCCCGTACACGACGTGGCAGCCGGACTCCTCCAGCTTCCTGGCCCACTTGATGTTGGCCTGTTCGTCGAAGCGTGCCTTGATCTCGACGAGGACGAGGACCTGCTTGCCGGACTCCGCCGCGTCTATCAGGGCGTCGACGATGGGGGAGTCACCCGACGTCCGGTACAGCGTCTGCTTGATCGCCAGGACGTCCGGGTCGCTCGCCGCCTGCTCCAGGAAGGCCTGTACGGAGGTGGAGAAGGAGTCGTACGGGTGGTGCAGCAGGACGTCGCGCTCGCGCAGGGCGGCGAAGATGTCGGGCGCGGACGCCGACTCGACCTCCGCGAGGTCGCGGTGGGTGCCCGCGATGAACTTCGGGTACTTCAGCTCGGGCCGGTCGAGGGCGCCTATGCCGAACAGGCCGGTGAGGTCCAGCGGGCCCGGCAGCGGGTACACCTCGGCCTCGGAGATCTTCAGTTCCCGTACCAGCAGGTCGAGGACGTACCGGTCGATGGACTCCTCGACCTCCAGGCGCACCGGCGGCCCGAAGCGGCGCCGCATGAGCTCCTTCTCCAGTGCCTGGAGCAGGTTCTCGGTGTCGTCCTCCTCGACCTCGAGGTCCTCGTTGCGCGTGAGGCGGAAGGTGTGGTGCTCCAGCACCTCCATGCCCGGGAAGAGTTCCTCCAGGTGGGCCGCGATCACGTCCTCGATGGGGACGTAGCGGTCGGGGGAGGCCTCCAGGAAGCGGGAGAGCAGCGGCGGGACCTTGACGCGCGCGAAGTGCCGGTGGCCGCTGACCGGGTTCCGCACGACCACGGCCAGGTTCAGGGACAGGCCGGAGATGTACGGGAAGGGGTGCGCGGGGTCGACCGCCAGCGGGGTCAGGACCGGGAATATCTGGTGCCGGAAGAGCGTGAAGAGGCGGGCCTGCTCCTTCTCGGTGAGCTCGCTCCAGCGGACCAGGTGGATGCCGTCCTCCGCGAGCGCGGGGGCGACGTCCTCCTGGTAGCAGGCCGCGTGCCGGGCCATGAGCTCGCGCGAGCGGGCCCAGATCATCTCCAGGACCTCGCGCGGCTGCAGGCCGGAGGCCGACTTGGTGGCGACGCCGGTCGCGATGCGGCGCTTGAGGCCGGCCACCCGGACCATGAAGAACTCGTCCAGGTTGCTGGCGAAGATCGCCAGGAACTTCGCCCGTTCGAGGAGCGGTGTGCTCGGGTCCTCGGCGAGCTCCAGGACGCGTTCGTTGAACGCCAGCCAGCTGCGTTCCCGGTCCAGGAACCGCCCCTGCGGGAGCTGGACGCCGTCCTGCACCGTGTCCTCGTACGCGTCGAGGTCGGCGTCGAGGTCGGGCTCCAGATCGGAGACGTTGGCCGCGACGGTGTGCGGCCGGTGCGCGGCGATGGAACCGACGGACGGCTGCGGGTGCTGGACCTGTGCCTGGGCGCTGGGCTGGTTCATGGACCCATTCTTCCGCGCCGGACGCGAGACCGGCGCGTCGGAGCGGGCGGGGGGCAGCGCGGCGAGACGGATGACGGCTTTCCGGCTCGCGGCTTCGTCCGGCCGGGAGTGCCCCGGGCGGGGCACGGACACGGGTTCGTCCGCCGTCGACGGCTGGGGCTCGTTCTCCGGTGGAGGCGAAGGCTCTGGCACGGCGGGCTTCATTGGCTGAGCGTCGCAAGCTCGTCTGAATCGATGGTTACGGTGACATGACGTGCGGGATATCGGGGAGCGGCCCCCGGACGTCCAGATGTCCGGGAGCCGCGTACGTCCCCACCCCCGTGGAGGGCGTACGGACAGGGCGTACGGGCTGTTTCCGCCCCTGCCCGGCGGGCGGGGGACGGGGTCTACGCGGTGCGGCGGCGCAGCAGGCGGAAGGCGGTGGCCGTGGCCGTGGCGGCGACGGCGAGGACGATGCCGGTTTCCACCAGATGGAGGGGCCAGAAGTGGGAGACCGGATGGTAGACCGCGTAGCGGCCGGTGATCCCGTGCGTGGCGTCGCAGCGGCTGATCCGCTCGGCTGTTCCGGCGCAGTACCCGTAGTCGGGGTTCGCGACCCGGTGGCCGTGGACGAGCACCCCGCTCTCCAGCTGCCAGGCCCGGTGGGGGAGGCCGCCCGCGGTGACGCCCGTCCGGGTGACCTTGGGCCACAGGTCGGCGCGGAAGGTTCCCAGGATCTGGTTGAGCAGCAGCATCACGGCGAGGGTGACGCCGAGGGCGGGCAGCGCGCGTCCCAGCAGCAGGCCGGCGAGCGCGCCGACGGCCAGCGCGCACAGGGCGTACGCGACCGTCGCGGGGCCCAGGGCGACGAAGGTGCTGAAGCCGCTCCAGCCGTCGTCCAGCCGGTCCGGGTTGTTCGACCAGCTCCAGCGGAACAGCGGTACGAGCACCGCGCCGCCGAGTGCGAGGGCCAGCGCGGGCACGGCGAGTTTGGCGGTCAGCCAGCGCACCGGTGTCACCGACTGGGTCCAGGCGAGCTGAGCGGTGCCGGACTCCAGTTCCCGGGCGATCAGGGAGGCGCCCGCCCAGGCGGCCACGGCGCAGAAGGAGAAGCACAGTGCGAGGCCGGTCCAGCGCATGGTGTCGCCGTAGGAGAGGACGGCGGTGAAGTGGCAGTCGCCGTGGTGCGCGCAGCGGGCGAGCTCGGCCCGGTTCCGGCCGGCCTCGATCGCGGCGGCTCGCACCAGGAGCCCGGCGACGACGGCCACGAACGCGCCCCACAGGACCAGGGCCGGGCGGTGCACACGCAGGACGGTCCGCGGGAGTCCGCCGACGGTGTTCACCGGCGGGCCTCCTTCGGGGCGGCGCCGACCTGCCGGGTCAGCAGCAGGAAGGCGGCGAGGACGGCGAGCGCGGTGAGGGCGAGGACGATTCCGGCCGCCACCCACTGGAGGGGCCAGTAGTGGGAGTACGGGTGGGAGTCGCTGTAGAAGCCCACCACGTGCAGGCGCGCGTACAGGTCGCGGCACCGGGCGCTGAGGTCGCTGCCGCAGTACGGGTTGGCGAGGTGCCCCCCGGTGGAGGTGAGGAGGCCCTCGTGGACGGTGAGGCCCAGGCTCGTGGGGCCGTTGTGGTGGAGGTCGGTGACGGTCCTCACCGACGGCCACAGGTGCGGCAGTGCCAGACCGGCGCCGAGGCCGACGGCGGCCGTGCACAGCACCGACAGGGCGAGCGCGGCCAGCGAGCGGCGCAGTGCGAGGCCGGTCAGGGCGCCCGCGGCCAGGCCGAACAGGGCGAGCGCGACGGTGGTCGGACCGTTGGCGTGCAAGGTGAGGACGTCGGTCCAGTTTTTGGCGGTGTCGATCCGGCTCTGGCTCCTGCGCCAGGTCCGCTGGTGCAGCAGGACCAGCACGCTCGTCCCGGCGGTGACGAGTGCGGCCGGGAGGGCCAGCTTGACCGCGAGCCAGCGGGCCGGGGAGACCGACTGGGTCCAGGAGAGCCGCGCGGTGCCGGTCTCCAGTTCACGGCCGAACAGCGACGCGCCCGCCCAGGCGGCGACGAGGAACGGTATGAGGGTCACCGCGATGGTGGCGTACTGGGAGAAGGACTTGTAGGCGAGGAGCGAGTCCTGGTCGTAGGCACAGGCGGACTCCCGGCAGTGGTCGTACTGCCGCCAGGCGGTGGCCGCCGCGTCCATCGCCGGGCCGTACAGCCACAGCAGCAGGCCGGTGAGGACGGCGAACAGGCCGGCCCCGGCGTACAGGGCCGGGCGGTGCAGCCGCAGTACCGTCCGGGCCAGGCCGAGCGAGGCCGACGGGCGGCGGACGGGTGCCGCCGGGGTGCCGGTGGTGGCGTGCGCGGTCATACGGCGGGCTCCTGGGCGCGGGCGGGGGTGAGGATCAGCGCGGGGGCCGCGGGGTTGCGCAGGTGTGCGAGGACCAGCTCCTCCAGCGAGGGCGTGGTGGCTCCGGCGTCGGCGGGGTACGGGCCCTGCGGGCGGATCAGGGCGGTCTGCTGGCGGCCCGTGGTGCGGGACTCGACCACGGTGTGCGGGGCGAGGTCGCGGACCGGGCCGGTGGTCAGGGTGTGCGCGGCCAGCAGGTCGTCCAGGTCGCCCGCCAGCCGTACCCGGCCGTCGCCTATCAGCAGCAGGTAGTCGCAGGAGCCGTCCAGTTCGGCGACGACGTGCGAGGACATCACGACCGTCGTCCCGTACTCGGCGGCCTCGGCCATCAGGGTGCCCATCAGTTCGTGCCGGGCGAGCGGGTCGAGGTCGGCCATCGGCTCGTCCAGGAGCAGGAGTTCGGGCCGTTTGCCGAGGGCGAGGGCGAGGGCCACCCGGGTGCGCTGGCCGCCGGAGAGCGCGCGGATCCTCTTCTTCGGGTCCAGGCCGCCGACCTCGTACGCGATCCGCCCGGCGATCCGGTCGTCCCAGCGGGCGGGGTTGAGCTCCTGGCCCAGGCGGAGCGTCTGGGCCACGGTGAGCTGCGGGTACAGCGGCTTGTCCTGGGCGACGTACGCGACGCGCTCGCGGGCGGCGGCCGGGTGGGTGCCGAGCACGGTGAGGGCGCCCTCGGTGGGGGCGAGCAGGCCGGCCGTGTGGGACAGCAGGGTCGACTTGCCCGCGCCGTTGGGACCGACGACGGCACAGACGCGTCCCGCGGGGAGGCGGAAGGAGCACGCGCGCAGTGCCCAGCTCCCGCGTCGTCCGAAGCGCTTGCCGAGCCCGGCCGCCTCGATGGCGGTGTTGCTCATTCCTGGTCTCCTTTGGCGTGTTCCTGAGTGAAGCGGTCGTCGAGTGCGGAGGCGAAGAGCGCCGCCATGTCGTCCCGGCCGAGCCCCGCCTCGCGAGCCCGTGTCACCCACGCGTCCAGTGCGGCGCGCAGGGGCGAGTCGGCCGGGGTGGTGGTGCCGAGCGAGCGGCGTACGAAGGTGCCGAGTCCGCGCCGGGCCTCCACCAGGCCTTCGCGCTCCAGCTCGCGGTAGGCCTTGAGGACGGTGTTCGGATTGATCGCGGTGGCTTCCACGACCTCGCGGGCGGTGGGGAGCTTGTCGCCGGGTTCGAGCAACCCGAGGCGCAGGGCGTGTTTGGTCTGCTGGACGATCTGGACGTACGTGGCGACACCGCTGCGCCGGTCGATGCGGTACTCCACCACTCGCAACCACCCTTTCACTAATTGAGTAGTGAAAGGGTGGTGCAAGAGGGTGCCGTGAGTCAAGTGCGAAATCCGTCGGCGAGAACGTGAACCGATCGCCGGGGCTCGTCCGATGAGGTGACGTGAGGGAAACGAGAAGCGACGGGGAGCTGCTGCGGGCCATCGCGGCGGACGGGGACCGTCGCGCCTTCGAGGAGCTGTACCGGCGCTACGCGCCATGGCTGACCGCGCGCCTGCGTGGCCGGTGCGCGGACGCCGGGGTGGTCGACGACGTCGTACAGGAGACGTTCCTCGCCGTCTGGCGCGGCACCGCGCGCTACCGGGAGGAGGGCGACGCGGCCGGCTGGCTCTGGCGCGTCGGGTCCCGGCGGCTGATCGACACCCTGCGCGGCGACGGCGCACGCGGCCGGATGCGGCAGGCCCTGGCCCGCCTGCGCCACCGGGACGAGGCGTCCGCCGAGGAACGCGTGCTCGCGGGGGTGGAGCACGGAGACCTCGCGGGCGCCCTGGTCCGGCTCTCGCCCGAACTGCGGGCGGTGCTCCAGGCCACGGTGATCGACGGCCTCACCACCAGGGAGGCGGCCGTCCTGCTCGGCATTCCGCCCGGCACGGTCAAGACGCGGGCCCTGCGGGCGCGCAAGCAGCTGCGGGAGGCGCTGGCATGAGCGGCATCGACAAGGAAACCGGCACCGCCTGGCACGTGCCGGAGGAGGACATCCGGGCCTACGCGCGAGGCGAACTCGCCCCGCCCCGGCTCTGGTCCGCGGACACCCACCTGGCCGCGTGCGCGCGCTGCCGCGAGACGCTCGCCGCGGCGGCCGACCCGGTCGCGCTGGACGCCGGGTGGGAGCGGCTCGACGCCGAACTGGACGCACCCCGGCCGCGCCTGTTCGAGTCGCTGCTGCTGCGCGTCGGCGTCGCCGACCACACCGCGCGCCTGCTGGCGGCCGCACCCGTACTGCGCCGCTCCTGGCTGGGAGCGGTCGCCGCCGTCCTGGTCATGACCGTGGCGGCGGCCAACTCGGCGCAGTCCGCCGCCGCGCCGAACCTGTTCCTGGCCCTCGCGCCGCTGCTCCCGCTCGCCGGGGTCGCGCTGTCGTACGGGCCCGTGCTCGACCCGACGTACGAGATGGCGGTCGTCTCACCGATCCACGGATTCCGGCTGCTGATGATCCGCACGCTCGCGGTGCTGACCGTCGTCCTCGGCCTGAACGGTCTCGCCACCCTCGCCCTGCCCTCGTACGGGCTGCGCGCGCTGGCCTGGCTGCTGCCCGCGCTGGCCCTCACCGGGACCGGGCTCGCGCTGACGCCCCGGCTGGGTCCGGTGCTCGCGCCCGGCCTGGTCGGCACGGGGTGGGTGACGGTGCTCGCGCTGACCGCGTCGGCGGCCGGGCGCCACCACGGGACGCTCGCGCCGTTCACGGCGGCCGGGCAGGGCGTCGCCGCCGTGGTGGCCGTGCTGGCCGCCGGGCTGCTGTACCTGGCGCGCGACGGGTTCGACGCGTCGTCCCCCCGGAAGCCGTTCCGGGGTTTCACCCAAGGAGGCATGGAATGACGGACCGCACACCACCCGCTCAGGCCGAGACGGTCGCACCGGTCGCACCGGTCGCAGGGATCACACCGGTCGCGGCGGTCACCCGGCGGGAGCGGCGGCTGCGCCTCCTGAAGGCCGTGCTGCTGATGGCCCTCTCCCTCGCGACGTTCGTGGCCGAGCTGCTCTACCTGGTCCTGTGCGCCCCGGGCCGCCGCCGCCGGCGGTCCTTCGGAGCGGACATCGGCTGGGACTCCGGAAGCGGCGCCGGCGGGGGCGACGGATGAGGACGCCCGCGGCCGCCTCCCCCGCCCGCCCCTTCCCGGTCCTCTTCGCCCTCTCCGCCTTCGCCTTCATCTCCTTCTGTTCCTTCGTCCTCTTCTTCGACCACTCCCGCAGGAGCGCCGTATGACCCCCACCGTCTCCGCCTCCGGGCTGAGCCTCCGCTACGGCAGGACCCCCGCCCTCGATGACGTGTCGGTGCGGCTCCAGGAAGGGGTCACCGGGCTCATCGGTCCCAACGGTGCCGGAAAGACCACCCTGTTGCGGGTGCTCGCCACCGCCGCGCCCGCCGACGGGGGCGCCTTCACGGTGCTCGGACACGACCCGGCGACGGCGGCCGGACGCCAGAACGTCCGGCGCAGGCTCGGTTATCTGCCGCAGGCTCCGGGATTCCACCCGGACTTCACGGCCTTCGAGTTCGTCGACTACGTGGCGATCCTGAAGGAGCTGTCGGACCGTACGGCCCGGCACGGCGAGGTGCGCCGGGTCCTGGAGGCCGTCGACCTGACCGAGGTACGCGGCAAGCGGATCAAGAAGCTGTCCGGCGGTATGCGCCAGCGGGTCGCGCTGGCCGCGGCCCTCGTCGGCGACCCCGGCTTCCTCGTCCTCGACGAGCCCACCGTCGGCCTCGACCCCGAACAGCGCATTCGCTTCCGGGAGTTGATCGCCCGGGCGGGAGAGGAACGCACCGTTCTCCTCTCCACCCACCAGACCGAGGACGTCGCGATGCTGTGCCAGCGCGTCATCGTGATGGCCCGCGGACGCGTCCTCTTCGAGGGCACCCCCGCCGAACTGGCCGCACGCGCCGCCGGCCATGTGTGGAGCAGCGCCGAGCGCGACCCGGCCGCACGCGCCGGATGGCGTACGGGCACCGGCTCCTTCCGCAACGTCGGTGACCCGCCGCCGGGCGCCGCACTCCTCGAACCGACCCTGGAGGACGGATACCTGCTCACCCTCGACGGCGTGCCCGCGGAGGTGGCTGCGGGATGAGCACCGTACTGGAGACCCCCGCCAAGGCCGTCGAACCGGCCCGGGAGCCGCACCCCTGGGCGGCCGTGGCCGCTCTCGCCCGCTTCGAGGCGCGTGAGCTGCGCCTCCATCTGTCCTTCCTCGGTGTCGCGCTGCTGTACGTCGGCATGATCGTGTGGCAGTGCGCGAGCCGGACGGGCGACTACCCCGTGCTGCAGGACGTCGACCGGACCACCCAGGGCATGCCGGTACTGGTCGGAATCTCGGTCATGCTGTGCGTCAACCGCGCCGTCCTGCGCTCCCACCGCAACGACACGGACCGCCACTTCGCGGTGCAGGTCGTCGAGCCGTGGCGGCGTACCGTCGCCCACGCGCTGTCCGTCGTCCCGGCGGCCCTGTTCGTCGCGGTGTGCGTCACCGTCCAGTTCGCCTGGGAGGCGCTCAAGCCCGGTGCCGTCGGGCACGGTTCACCCGCCGAACTGGCCGTGGGCCCGCTGACGGTCCTGCTGTTCGGCGCGCTCGGTGTCCTCCTCGGCCGCCTGGTCCGTTCCGCCGTCGCCGCGCCGGTCCTCCTCGTCTTCCTGCTCCTCACCCAGGCCCTCGGAGGGGGCACCTCCGGCGGGACCGGCTGGACGGCCTGGCTGTCCCCGGTCGTCACCGAGAGCGGCGACAGGCCGTTCCCCTCCGACCTGCTGGGCCGCCCCGCCGCCTGGCACGCGCTGTACCTCCTCGGGCTCGCCCTGTTCGTGGCCGTTCTCGCCGTGCTGGCCGGCGGCGGACGTACGAGGGCCGTCCAGGGGGCCCTCGCGGCGGCGCTCGCCCTGACGCTGGTGGGGGCGGTCGCGCAGTCCGGCGGCACCCCGGCCGCGACGGTCGCGGCCCGCGAACGGGCCTCGCTCACCCCCGAGAAGGTCCAGACGTGCCTGGAGCACGGCACCTCGACGTACTGCGCCTTCCCCGAGTGGCAGGGCCGCACGGCCGACTGGGCCGCGGTCGTCGACCGGGTCCGGAGCCTCGCGGGCGGCGCCGCGTGGGGAGAGCGGCTGACCGTGCGCCAGCGCATCGACGCCCGTTCCGGGTTGGCGGACAACCCCGCCCTCGCCCCGTCCACCGTGCCCGGCCAGGTGACCGTGGGCACCGCCTGGGGCGGCAACCGGGTCACGGAGTTCGCGGTCGCCGTCGCGTCCGTCCTGGTCGCGGGGGACGAGAAGGCGGGCAGTGCGGTGTGCGACGCCCGCATGGTGACCATCATGTGGCTGGCGCTGGGCGCGGAGTCCGACCCGATGACCCACTTCCGCAACGTCCGCCTCGACGACAGCGTCACGGGCTCCGCCATCGTCCTGGCCCCCGCGGAGCCGCTCTCCATGACCACCGAACAGACGCGGATCGTGCGGGAGTTGCTGAAGATGCCGCGCTACGGCGTCACCGCCAAGGTGAAGGCCCACTGGGCGCAGCTGATCTCCCCGAAGACCTCCACGGCCCGGGTGGCGGAGCTGCTGGGGGTGCCGGCCAGGACGGGGGCGGCGGACACGGACCCGGACGGTGACCTGTGCGGGGCGTGAGCGGACGAACAGTGAGCGGACGAACAGTGAGCCGACGAACGAGGAGTACGTCATGATCCGCGCCCTTCTGCGGCCCGTCTGGCGCACCCTGCCCCTGAGGGCCCTCGCGGCCTGCGGCGGTCTCGGGCTCCTGCTGGCCGGGATCCCGCGACTGCTGTCCGGTCAGCCGGATCCGTGGCTGTGTCTCAACCTGCTGCGGGGAGCCGCGCTCGTCCTCGGTGTGGGCCTGGCGTTCCTGCTGGACGACCCGGCGCGGCACACCACCGCGCCGGTACCGGCCCCCAGGCCGCTGCGCAGCGGCGTGCGGATGGCACTCGTGGCCCCGGCCGCCGCGCTCTGGTGGACGGTCGCGCTGCTCCTCGTACCGGGGCAGGCGCGGCCGCCGGCCGGCGCCCTCACGCTGGAGGCGGCCGCGATCGCCGCGACCGCCCTGGCCGCCGCGTCCGCCGCCGTGCGGTTCACGGACCGGGCAGAGCCGGGGCCGGGCGTCGCGACGGGGCTGCTGGTCGTCGCCATGACGGTGCCGACCCTGCTGCTGCCCGATCGGTGGGCGCTGATCGTGTCCGTGGACGACCCGCACTGGGGCGCCGCCCACGAGCGGTGGGCGGCGATCCTGGCCGTGACGGCCCTGCTCTGCGCGGTGTGCTGCACCGAACCGACACGGACGTGGCGCCCGACAGCACTCGCCCCGCGCTGACGGTCCCCGGCGCGGGTGGGTACGGCCGCTCCCGCCCCGGGTACGCGGGTGCCGTCCAGGTCCGTCAGGACTCGCTGCGGTACATCAGATCCGTCTCGTGGGTGACGAAACCGAGCCGCTCGTACACGGCCACGGCCGCGCTGTTGTCGGCGTCGACGTAGAGCATGGCGGTCGGCAGGGCCTGCGCCGCGAGATGGCGGAGCCCGATCGTGGTGAGGGCCTTGCCCAGCCCGCCGCCCTGGGCGGCGGGGCCGACCCCGAGGACGTAGACCTCGCCGAGGCCCTCCGTGGCGTGGACCTTCGTCCAGTGGAAGCCGACGAGTTCGTCGCCGCGCAGGGCGAGGAAGAACCCGGACGGGTCGAACCACGGCTCGGCCATGCGGTCGTCCAGGTCACGCTGGGTGAGGGCGCCCTGCTCGGGATGGTGGGCGAAGGCCTCGGCGTTCAGGGCGAGCCAGGCGGCGTCGTCCCGGCCCGGCACGAAGGCACGGACGCGCACCCCGTCCGGGAGCTTCGGCTCGGGCAGGTCGAGGTCGGTCAACGGCCGCCGCAGCTGGCGCAGTTCACGGAAGAGGGTGAGCCCGAGGACCTGGGCGAGATGCCGGGCCGCGGAGTGCCCGCCGTGCGCCCACACCCGCAGCCGCTTGCCGGACTCGGCGAGCAGCGCCGAACCCAGCGCCCGTCCGTGGCCGTGTCCGCGGTGCGCCGGGTGCACGACCAGCTCGGCGGCCGGGGCCTCCACCGGATCGGTGTCCTCCAACTGGGCGTATCCGACCAGCACGTCGCCGAGGTTCAGCAGCAGGTGCCGTACGCCCTCGCGCGCGCCGCCCTTCAGCTGGAGCCGCCCCTGCTCGGAGACCGCCTGCTGTCCGTCGGCCAGGGCGGCCTCCGAGAGGAGCCGGAGCACGTCCTCGGCCTGCGCCGGGGAGAGCGCGGTGGAGGTCTCGATGGAGCGGGAGAGCGCGGGGGGTGCGGTGTCGTCGCTGGTCATGGATACGAGGGTACGGCGCGGTCATTTCCGGACAAGGAGTTGGGCGGGGTGGATGTGGATCGTGGCGGGACGGACGGCCTCGCGGGGCGGCACACCCCCGCACGGCGACTCCCCGCGCCGCCCCTCGCGGGCCCCGTGCGGGCGTCTGCCGGTGCGGCGATGGCAACCAGTCCGTAACCCCGAACCCCCTGGTGTGCTACGCGCGTTGATTCTAAAGTGCGTGGCCACAGCCGTCGCACAGTGATCGTGACACTCGTAGCTCTCACCGTTCTCCAGGGGGGAACCCATGCCGCCGACGTTCCGGAACAGACGTACCCATCGCCTCCTCGCGGGCGCCGCGGGCCTGGCCACCGTCGCCGCCCTGGCCGCCGCGATGCCGGCGAGCGCGGGTCAGGACAGGACGAGCGCCCGGCACCACCACGGCAGCGGCCGCTACCAGGACGTACAACTGCTGTCCTTCAACGACCTGCACGGCAACCTGGAGCCGCCGTCGGGTTCCTCCGGACGGGTCACGGAGCTGCAGGCGGACGGGTCGACGAAGTCGATCGACGCGGGCGGTGTCGAGTACCTCGCCACGCATCTGCGCGACGCCCGCAAGGGCAACAAGTACTCGATCACGGCCGCCGCCGGCGACATGGTCGGCGCCTCCCCGCTGCTCTCCGGGCTCTTCCACGACGAGCCGACGATCGACGCGCTGAACAAGCTCGACCTGGACGTGACGAGCGTCGGCAACCACGAGTTCGACGAGGGCGCCAAGGAGCTGGCCCGCCTGCAGAACGGCGGCTGCCACCCCACGGACGGCTGCTACGACAAGAAGGCGAGGTTCCGGGGTGCCGACTTCCCCTACCTCGCCGCGAACGTCACCAGCGAGAAGACCGGCAAGCCGATCCTCAAGCCCTACTGGGTGTGGAAGAAGAACGGCGTCAAGGTCGGCTTCATCGGGGTGACTCTCGAAGGCACCCCGAACATCGTGTCGGCGGAGGGCGTCAAGGGCCTCAAGTTCGGTGACGAGGTCGAGACGATCAACAAGTACGCCAAGGTGCTCCAGCGCCAGGGCGTGAAGTCGATCGTCGCGCTGATCCACGAGGGCGGCGCGCCCGCCTCCACGGCGTACAACTACGACTGCGACAGCCCCGGCGCGGGCGACGGCATCTCCGGCCCGATCGTCGACATCGCGAAGAACGTCACGCCGGCCGTGGACGCGCTGGTCACCGGCCACACCCACCAGGCGTACGCGTGCACGATCCCGGACCCGGCGGGCAACCCCCGGATGGTGACGTCGGCCTCCTCCTTCGGCCGCCTCTACACGGACACCACGCTGACGTACGACCGCTGGACGGGCGACATCGCGCGTACGGCGGTGAAGTCCGCGAACCACGTGGTCACCCGTGACGTCGCGAAGGCCGCCGACCTGACGGGCCTGATCGCGAAGTGGAACACCCTCGCCGCCCCCATCGCCTCGCGCCCCATCGGCTACATCGCGGGCGAGATCGGCAACGCCGGCACGGAGTCCCCGCTCGGTGACATGATCGCCGACGCGCAGCTCGCGTACGCCAAGTCGGTCGACCCGGAGGCCGACATCGCGCTGATGAACCCGGGCGGCATCCGCGCCGGGCTCACCTACACCGCGAGCGGCGGCGAGGGCGACGGCGTGGTGACCTACGGGGAGGCGTACACGGTGCAGCCGTTCGCCAACACCGTCAACCTGGTGAGCCTCACCGGCGCTCAGCTGATCACCGCACTTCAGCAGCAGGTCAGCGGGGCCAACGAGGCCGCGCCGAAGATCCTGCAGATCTCCAAGGGCCTCACCTACACGCTGGACCTCACCAAGGCGGGCGCCGCCCGCGTGGTGGCCGGCTCGGTCAGGCTCGACGGCACGGCGATCGACCCGGCCGCCGGCTACCGCGTCGCGATGAACTCCTTCCTCGCGGGCGGCGGTGACGGCTTCGCCGAACTCGGCAAGGGCACGAACGTCCGGGTCGGCGGCGACGACCTGGCCGCCTTCGAGACCTACCTGACGGCCAACTCCTCCGCCACGGCGCCGTATCCGGTGCCCTCGGCGGACCGTGTCACGGTCGTTCGGTAGCCGCCGACGCCGGGCACCGGCACCGGCGAGGATCGTGAAGTAGATCGCATCCGGACGGTTGCGGTTGCGGTCGGGGGCGGTACGCATGGTCGGATGAGACGATGCGTACCCCCCACCGCATGACAGCGCATCCCTTTCCGGACGACCGCCACCCGAACCCGTACGGCCGCACGTACGGCCCGCCGGACCGCTACCCGAACCCGTACGACGAACTGGGCGCCCTCGGTGACGCGGGCCCGCTGGAGGACTTCCTCCACGAGGACGAGCCGGTGACCGGGACCGACGGCGGGCGGGACGGCCCCCCTGACGGGGAGCCGGACGGGGAGCCGGACGGGGAGCCGGACGAGGCGTGGGCCCCGCCCCACCACCGCCGGGGCGGCCGGCGCCGCCGCAGGCACCTCGCGGGACCGCCGTTCGCGAGGAAGGCGGCCGTCCTCGTCGTGACCCTCGCCGCGTTCCTCACGCTCGCCGACCGCTGGGCGCTGCTGTACGCCGAACACAAGGCCTCGCTGACACTCGAGGACCAGCTGCACCTGACCGCCGCGCCCGAGGTCGAGATCGGGGGCTTCCCCTTCCTGACCCAACTCGCATCCGACCGGCTGGACTCGGTGCGGGTGACCGTGCCGGACGTGGCCGCCGACCGGGTCTCCCTGGCGAAGGTGTCGGCGACCGCGACGCGGGTGCGGCTCGACAGCGACGGACCGGCCGACGTGCACGGCGCCCGCATCGCCGAGCTGCACGGCGGGATACTGCTCTCCTTCGACGACCTGAACCGCGAACTCGGCTCCTCCCAGGTGACGTTCACCGGACACGGCCACGACCGGGTGCGGGCGCGCGGCACCCTGCCGGTCGCCGGACACGACCTGCGGCTCCGGGCCGACGCGCGTATCCGGCGCGACGGGACGCGCGGCATCGCCACCCACATCGGTGGAATGCGCCTGGACATCGGCGACCTGGCGACGTACCGCCCCGGCGCCCGCGCCTCCGAGGGCCTCCACCTCACCCCGCGTTCGGCGGCCCGCCTCGCAGGCCAGACCGCCAGGGCGAGGGCGCTGCTGTCCGTCCCGTCGGTCGTCCGCGGGCTCGGGGTCCCGGACACGGCGGTGCGCGAGGCGCTGCGCGACGACACCGACCTCGCGTCCCTGACGGGGTCGCGGACCTTCGTCCGGCAGGCGATGCGCCTGAACCTCCTCGACGTGGCGGCGGCCCACCCCGAGCTCCTGAAGCGGCTGGGGCTGGACCCGGCTCTGCTCGACGGCCTCTCCCGCCTGACCCGCCCCGTCCTCGTCGACCAGCTCTCGCTCGGCTTCCGGCTGCCGCATCCGGCGGAAGGACGGATCCGGCTGCGGGACGTACGGGTGGAGCGGGACGGGATACGGGTCGACGTGACGGGGACGGGACTGTCGGTCGGGCGTTGACAAAACCCCGCTGAATTCCATCGTCCCGGATATTGCTCCGGTAAGTCCCGGGTGAGGGGCGTCATAAATTCTGTGTGAGCGGCCGGTTGGTTCCTCTGTCGTCCTGAGAACTTCTTTCAGTCGCAATTCATGCAGGTCTCAGCGGAATTGGCGATTTCCGGCTCAGGGGCACCGTAATGTTTTCCATGTCGAAAGCGAACAGCGCGGACGGCAAAGGGAATTCACCCGCACCGAACAAGGAGCAACCCATGAGCTTCCACAAGATCGCCCCGGTCAAGCGCACCCACAAGGCCGCCCCGGCCCCCCGGCACGCCGCCGGGCCCGCGCCGAAGCGCGGTGCGAAGAAGGCCGCCCCGAAGCCGCGCCCGGTGGGCCGTCAGGGCCGCTAGCAGATCGCACGGCACGCCGCGCAGCGCACGAGGCGGGGTCCCCGGAATTCCTTTCCGGTGGCCCCGCCTCGGCCTTGCCGGCTCATTCGAGGACCGGAAAGGGAAACTGAGTCGACATGCGGGAAGTACGGGCCGCTTTCGCACGCTTCTGGCCGCTGACCCGCGGCGACCGCGCATGGCTGGTGCTGATCGTCGGCTGTGTGGTCGTGGCCGCGCTCGCCGAGACGGTCGCGATCCTGCTCTTCGCGCGGCTCACCGACCACGCGCTCGCGTCGGGTTCGCTCGCCGCGTTCTGGGGCCCGGCCGGAGCCTGGCTGGGCGTGGCCGTGATCGGCGCGACCGTCGGCTACCTCGGCAACTCCCTCGCCGTGTGGACGGCCGAGAGATTCGTCCTGCGCCTGCGCGCGGCCGTCTTCCGGCACGTCCAGGGACTGCCCCCCGACTTCTTCCAGAGGCACCGCCGGGGCGACCTCGTCGAACGCCTCACCGGCGATGTCGAGGCCATCGAGCAGATGGTCGTCTCCGGTGTCGTCGGCACGGTCTCCGCCGCCTTCTCGGCCGTCTTCTACGCCGCCGCCGCGCTGTGGCTGCGCTGGGACCTGGCCCTCGTCACCTTCGTCCTCGCCCCGCTCCTCCTCGTCGCCGCCCGCCGCTTCTCCGGCCGGATCAGGCGGGCCGCCGAGGAGGAGCGGACCGCCGACGGCGCGATCACCTCCGTGGTCGAGGAAGCGCTCGGCAACATGGTGCTGACCCAGGCCTACAACCGCCGCCGCGCCGAGGAACGGCGGCTCGACCGCGAGGCGCGCGCCTGGATGCGGGCATCGGTGCGCGGGGCACGGGCGAGCGAGATGTACGAGCAGGTCGTCGAGGTCGTCGAGACCCTGTGCGTGCTCGTGGTGATCGGCCTCGGCGTCTGGGAGATCGCCCAGGGCCGCATGTCGCTGGGCCGCCTGCTCGCCTTCGCCGCGTTCCTCGGGTACCTGTATCCGCCGATCCGCTCCCTGGGCGGGCTCGGCCTCGCCCTCACCGCCGCCACCGCCGGCGCGGAACGCATCCAGGAGGTCCTGGACACCGAGCCCGCCGTCACCGAACCCGCCGAGCCCGTCCCGGCCTGGCCCGTGCGCGGCCGGGTCCACTTCCAGGGCACGTCGTTCCGCTACCCCGGAGCCGCACGCGATTCCCTGCGCGACGTGACCTTCACGGCGGGCCCCGGCGAACTCGTCATCGTCACCGGTCCGAGCGGCGCCGGGAAGTCCACGCTCTCCCGACTCCTCACCCGCTTCTACGACCCCACGGCCGGCGTGATCTGCCTGGACGGCGTCCCGCTGCCCGACATGTCCCTGGAGTTCCTGCGCGAGAACGTCGCGCTGCTGCCCCAGGAGACCCTGATCCTGCGCGGCACGATCCGGGAGAACATCGAGTGCGGCCGGCCCGGAGCGTCCGGGGCGGACATCGAGCGGGCGGCCCGGGACGCCGACGCGCACGACTTCGTCAGCGCGCTGCCCGACGGGTACGACACCCGGATCGCCCCCGGCACGGCCACGCTCTCCGGCGGCCAGCTCCAGCGTGTCGCCATCGCCCGCGCCATGCTGCGCGCCGCGCCCGTCCTGGTCCTCGACGAGCCGACCGCAGGCCTCGACTCGATCGCCGCCCGCCGGGTGGTGCGGCCGCTGCGGCGGCTGATGGCGGGCCGCACCACCCTCATGATCACGCACGATCTGTCGCTGGCGCCCGACGCGGACCGGATCCTGGTCGTGGACGGCGGCCGGCTGCTGGAGGCCGGGACACACGACGAACTGCTGGCCAGGGGCGGCGTGTACGCGCGGCTGGCGACGCCGGAGTCCGGGTCCCTGAGAGCCGTCCCGTGATCCCCGGCCGGTCGGCGCGCGCCGACCGCGCGGTGCCCGCGCCCGGCCCTCCCGGCGGGGAGAGGTAACGATGCGGCATCGTGCGCGGCCACGGGACGAACGGATCGAACGCGGTCCGGGGGCCGGGCGTCACAGGTGCGGTGCGGGTCCCGCCCCGCCCCGCACGACTCCGTTCCGCCGATGTGCGTCCCTGGGGGATCCCATGCGTATGAAGACCACACGCGCCGCCCACCTGTTCCTCGCCCTCGCCCTCCTCACCGTCGGAGCCGGTGCCGTCGCCGGATGCGGTGACACCAGGTCCGGCGGCACCGGCTCCGGCGGTGACACCGGCTCGGAAGCACGCCGGGAGGCCCGTGCCCACCGGGTCGCCGAGGCCTGGGACGGCTCCGGGGCCGTCCGGACGTGGCGTGCCGGCTACTACCCGATGGGGGAGGCGGTGCAGCCGCCCGCGGGCGGCTTCCACGCGGGCGCCGACACCCGCGCCTCCACGACGCAGAACTTCGTCCTGCGCGGCACGCTTCCCGCTGCCGGGCCCGCGAAGGGGGAGGTGCGCTGGGGGAGCGGGGCTCCGCTCGTCCTGCCGCTGACAGGGGCACGCGCGGCGTACGAGTCCGTGGCCCGCGGAGGCAACGACGGTCCGCACCTGACGGTGACCGGGGCGAAGCCGGGCACGATGACCCTCGCCACCAGCCGTGGTCCGGCGAAGGTCCCGGCCTGGCTGTTCACCCTGGAGGGGTACGACACCCCGCTCAAGCGGGCCGCCGTCGCCCCCTCGAAGCTCCCCCCGCCGCCGATCGGGCCGCAGCGAGAGGTCTCCACGAGCGAAGGGGTGCCCCTCGACGGGCTGGTCGAGGTGGCCGGCGACGGCCGGTCGGTCACCGTGGCGGCCGGGCACGGGAGCTGTGACGACGGCCCCGCCGTGCACGTGCTGGAGACCGGGGGCAGTGTGGTGCTGTCCGCCTTCGTCACCGGGGTGCGCAAAGGCCCCTGCGCCGCCGTGATGCTGCGCGGGGAGGTGACGGTACGACTGGCCGGGCGGGTCGGCGACCGCGTTCTCCTGGACGCGTTCACGGGCCGGCCCGTGCCCTACGGTCAGCCGAACGGCGCCTCACCGAGCTGGCGCCGGTGAGACCGTGAGCGGCCGGCTCCCGGCCGTCACGCCTGGTCGAGAGCCGGCCCCGGCGGCGGTGTGGGCGCACCCGGGAGCCGGACGGTCACCACCGTGCCGCCGCCCTCGGCCGGCCGCAGGGACACCTCGCCGCCCGCCTGCTGCACGGTGCGCGCCACTATCGACAGCCCCAGACCCGAGCCGGGGAGCGCGCGGGCGGACGGGGAGCGCCAGAAGCGGTCGAAGACGTGCGGGAGTTCCTCGGCGGGGATGCCGGGGCCGTGGTCGCGGACGGTCAGTTCGCCGGCCTTGAGGGTGACGTCGATGGCCTCGCCCTCGGGGCTGAACTTCACGGCGTTGTCCAGGATGTTGACGACGGCCCGCTCCAGCGCGGTGGGCTCCGCCCGGACGTACCAGGGCTGGAGGTCCGCCGTGATCGTCAGCTCCGGACCGCGCAGCCGTGCGCGGCGCAGCGCCGCCTCGACCGTGTCCTGGAGCGGCACCGTCATGACGGTGTTCGCCTGCTGGCCCGTGTCCGAACGCGAGAGTTCCTGCAGATCGCCGATGAGCGAGGCCAGTTCGGTCATCTGCGCCTTGACGGAGGCGAGGAGTGCCTTGCGGTCGGCCGGAGGGATCGGGCGGCCCGTCTCCTCGCTGCGGGTGAGCAGTTCAATGTTCGTACGCAGGGAGGTCAGGGGCGTACGGAGTTCGTGGCCGGCGTCCGCGATGAGCTGCTGCTGCAGTTCGCGGGAGTTGGCGAGCGCGGACGTCATCGAGTTGAAGGAGCGGGAGAGGCGGGCGATCTCGTCCTCGTTGTCCTCCTCGACCGGGATGCGGATCGAGAGGTCCTCCGTGCGGGCCACGTGTTCCACGGCCTCGGTGAGCTTGTCGACGGGACGCAGGCCCGCCCGGGCGACCGCGAGCCCCGCTGCGCCGGCGCCGACCACACCGATCCCGGAGACCAGCAGCAGGACGAGGGCCAGGTCGTTCAGGGTGGACTGGGTGTTCTTGAGGGGCACGGCCACGACGAAGGCGCGGTCGGTGTACAGCACCCGGGTGTCGGGGAGTTCGCCGGGAACGTTCCTGACGAGGAGCGGCACCGTCAGGACCCGTACGTCGTTGCCCTTGCTGTCGGTCCCGTTCCGTGGCGTGCCCTGGTGGAGCCGTGGCTGCGGGTGCTTGGCCACGGCCTTGTCGGCGTCGGTCACCTGCACCGTGCCCGCCGAGAAGTCGAAGACGCAGACGGTTCCGTCCGAGCCGATCACCTGGGCGTAGTCGTCGAAGCGCTGGATGCCGTTGTCGCTGCGCGGTTTCTGGTGGCAGTCGTTGAGGACGGCCTGGACCAGGACGTACTGCTGGGCCGGCCTCTGGTCCTGGAGGTTCTTGTCGATCTCGTCGTACAGCTTCCCCCGCACGATGAACCAGCAGGTCACCGAGACCGCCGCCACCCCGAAGGCCACCGCCGCCGCCACCAGCAGCGCCAGCCGGGAACGGATCGGCAGGGATCTGAACCGCCTGATCACTCGGCGCCGCCCGAGCGGAGCACGTACCCGACCCCTCGCACCGTGTGCACGAGCCGCGGCTCACCACCCGCCTCGGTCTTGCGGCGCAGGTACATGACGTAGACGTCGAGGGAGTTGGAGGACGGCTCGAAGTCGAAGCCCCAGACGGCCTTCAGGATCTGCTCGCGGGTGAGGACCTGGCGGGGGTGCGCGAGGAACATCTCCAGGAGGGTGAACTCGGTACGGGTCAGCTCCACGGCCCGGCCCGACCGGGTGACCTCGCGCGTCGCGAGGTCCATCCGCAGGTCGCCGAAGGCGAGCGCGTCCTCGTCCTGGGCCGCACCCGTCGTCGTCGCGTACGAACTGCGCCGCAGCAGGGCCCGGACCCGGGCGAACAGCTCGTCCAGTTCGAAGGGCTTGACCAGGTAGTCGTCGGCGCCCGCGTCGAGGCCGGTCACCCGGTCCCCGACCGTGTCGCGGGCCGTCAGCATGAGGATGGGGGTCGTCGTGCCGGCTCCGCGCATCCGGCGGGCGGCCGTCAGGCCGTCCATCCGGGGCATCTGGATGTCCAGGACGACCAGCTCGGGCTGGTAGGCGGTCACCTTCTCCAGCGCGTCCGCGCCGTCGACCGCGACCTCGGTGTCGTAACCCTCGAAGGCGAGGCTGCGCTGGAGTGCTTCGCGCACCGCGGGCTCGTCGTCGACGATCAGGATGCGCTGGGGTTCACGGTCGCCTTCGGCGGGGCTCATGGGCGGGAGTCCTCGGGTGCGGTGGGGTGGAGGGCCTGAAGGCCTTCAGCGTCGCACGTTTCCGGGCGGGGGCGGAAAGCATCAGAGGGGGAAGAACCGTCCGGGTCGGTGAGAAACGGATCGGATAGGGGAGAAACGTCACGTACAGCTGTGAAACGTTCAGCACGACAGTGCGGTGAGCCTGTTCAGCGGGACCTTGCGGCGGTGCGGGCGGGTGGCGGGGGTGCGCAGGCCCATCAGCTGCGGGACGGCGGCCTGCGGGAGCGCCACCTCGGACGACCGTGGCACCGGCAGGTGCAGTTCACGGGCCACGGCGAGGGCCAGGTCGAGCCCGGCGGGGTCGCCGCCCTCGCGGGAGTGCGTGACCGGGGAAATCCGAGAGATCCGCTTCCTGATCATGTCGACCTCCAGGTGTGCTGTCCTGTGCCGCGCTCTCGCCTGTGTGCGCTCGCGTCAGCTGTCGGAGCCGCCGGCCCGCAGGTTCGCGAGGTCGGCCTTGACGGTGTTGACCGGGATGGCGAAGCCGAGGCCCACGCTGCCGGCCGCCGACGAGCTGGACGAGGAGTCCGAAGCCGCCGAGTACATCGCGGAGTTGATGCCGACGATGTTGCCGTTCATGTCGATCAGCGCGCCGCCGGAGTTGCCGGGGTTCAGGGACGCGTCCGTCTGGATCGCCTTGTAGGTGGTGGTCGAGGAGCCGGTGTCGCCGTTGAACTGGCGGCCGCCGAACGAGAACGGCCACTGGTCGCTGCCGCCGCCCTGCTGTTGCTGCCGGCCCTGGCTCTCGTCGGTGGAGACCGTCACGTTCCGGTCGAGGGCCGAGACGATGCCGCTGGTGACGGTGCCGGTCAGGCCCTCGGGGGAGCCGATCGCGACGACGTCGTCGCCGACCTGGACGCCGTCGGAGTTGCCGAGCGTGGCGACCTTCAGACCGGAGGGCGCGCTCTCCACCTTGATGAGCGCGAGGTCCTTCTTGCTGTCTGTGCCGAGGACCTTCGCCGTGTAGGACTTTCCGTTGCTCAGCCGCACCTTGATCGCGGAGGCGCCCGAGACGACGTGGTTGTTGGTGACGATCTCGCCGCCGGACGTGATGATCACGCCCGAACCGGTCGATGAACCCGCGTTCGAGGTCGCGCCGACCTCGACGATGCTGGGGCTGACCGCCTGGGCGACCCCGGCGACGGTGCCCCGCTTGGCCGTGGGCACCACGGTGGTGCTGGTGCTGCTGGACACGGTGTCCTTGCCGGTCAGCTCCTGGATGCCGTACGCCGTGCCACCCCCGATGGCGGCGGCGACTATCGCGACCGCGGCGATCAGGGCCAGCGAGCCCCTCGCGGGCTTCCTCCGCGCGGTCCCGGGCGGCACGGGGGCCGCGGACAGCACCGCGGTCGAGCCGGCCGGCGGGCCGGGGTGTCCCGGGTGGGCACCGCTTCCTCCGCCATGACCTCCGCCGTGACCGCCGGCCGCGCCGCTGCCGCCCTGACCGGAGCCCGGCCACACGGTGGTACCCGGTTCGACCGCGACCGGCGGGGCCGGCGCGTACGCCGGCGGGGCCGGCCACTCGGGGTTCACGGGAGAGGGGGCGGAGGCAGGCTGCTGCTGGAGGTACGGGGACTGGTGGTCGTCGCCCTGGGGATACTCGCCGCTGCGGCGGAAGCTCTCGGTCATGACACGAGACTCCCGCGCTCTCATGAGAGCTCCCTGAGTCCCCGCTGAGAAGCCCGACAGAACCTCGTATGCCCGATATAAAGCGCCCGGACTCGGCTGGGGTCAGGGAAACAAGAGGTTGCGTCGGAGTGATGTCGCAGAGTGCGACGGGCGAACAGTTGAATCTCCGCTGTGTAGTACATGTGTTCTGGGGCGGGTGAGGCCTAGGATCACCGCGCCGGAGGGGGGCTCCGCGGTGGTGCCTGAATCGATGCAGGCGGTTGGTCGGCCATGGCCGGATCACCGCAGGCGTCGGTCGGGCCGGTGCGTCGTACGCCCCTTCTCGGGCCACTCACGTCATGACACACCCGCACCCATTCCAGGAGCCCTGAGTGATACGTGCTCTGCGCGACCGCTGGAGACGCCCCGTCACGGCGTTGCCCACGGCCGCTCTCGCGTTGGCGCTGACCTGCGCCGGCGCTCTCGCGGCGCAGCCCGCCCAGGCGGCGGACGGACCTTCGCTGCCGCACGTCGGCCAGACGCAGCTCGCGAAGCCGACCGTCTCCGACAAGACACTGCGCAACCGGGTCGCCGAGGCCGTCAAGGACCAGGCGGCCCCCGCGACGAGCCCCAAGAAGACGCCGTTCATCATCGGCGGCACACCGACGACCATCTCTTCCGCGCCGTGGATGGTCCAGCTCTCCTACTACGACAGCGCGGCCGGCACCGGCTACTTCTGCGGCGGCACGCTCGTCGCCCCGAACAAGGTCCTGACGGCCGCGCACTGCGTCGCCGGCCTGGACTGGGTCAAGAACGGCGCGGTGGTGGCCGGAGCCACCGGTCTGCTGGACGACACGAACGGCACGGTCGCGGGCGTCTACCGCCAGTGGAACCACCCGCACTACAACAGCGACACCGTGCAGAACGACATCGCGGTGCTCACCCTGGACCGCCCGCTGGAGCAGCAGTGGCAGCGCCTGGTGGCCGCCGGCGACAGCGCCTCCTACAAGGCGGGCAGCTCCGCGACCGTCTACGGATGGGGCCTGACCTCCGGCGCCGAGGGCGCCGACCTGTCGGCCACGCTGCGCAAGGTGACCCTGCCGCTGGTCGCCGACTCCACCTGCAACAGCGCGATGCAGTCGGTCCTCCATGAGGACGACTTCGTCGAGGGCTCGATGTTCTGCGCCGGCACCCCGGCGACCGGCACCGACGAGGGCACCAAGAGCCCCTGCAACGGTGACTCCGGCGGTCCGGTGATCGTCGGCGGCAAGGTCGTCGGCATCGTCTCGTGGGGTGTCGCGGGCTGCACCGCGAAGGGCGCCTACCCGGTCTTCACCAAGGTGTCCTCGTACACCTGGGCCGCGCAGCCGCGCATCGACGACGCGGACCTGACCTTCGACGGCAAGGCCGACCTGCTGGAGCGGACCCCTTCCGGGGGCCTCTTCGAGCAGGAGAGCAGGGGTACCTCGCTCGCCTCCCGCGAGTTCCAGAGCAGCGGCTGGCAGAACGCCAGCTGGGGTCTGCAGGCCGACCTGGACCGGGACTTCTTCCAGGACCTGATCATCCGCGACAAGGGCGACGGCAAGCTGTACCGCAGCTACCTGGACCACAGCTTGAACGAGTTCGAGTGGATGCAGATCACCTCGGTGTGGGGCGGCTACAAGTCGTACGCCATCCCTGGTGACATGACGGGTGACGCCCGCCCCGACCTGGTCGCGGTGGACGCCGACGGCTCGGTCTACCTCTACCCGGGCAAGGGCAACGGCGAGTTCTACGGCCGCGTCAAGGTCGTGGACAAGGCCTGGAAGAACGTCAAGATCTTCGGTCACGGCGACCTGTCCGGCGACGGCCGTGCCGACCTGCTGGTCCGCAACAGCTCCGGTGTCCTGTTCCTCTACCGAGGCACGCAGGTCGAGAAGGCCCCGTGGTCGGCGCGGATCCAGGCCCGTACGGGCTGGAACTTCACCTCGTACGTCTCCAACGGCGACGTCACGGGCGACGGCATCGCCGATGTCATCACCCGCGACTCGGCGGGCAAGCTCTGGCTCTACCCCGGCACCAACAAGGCCTCCAGCAGCCTCTTCGGCTCGCGGGTCGGCCTGGGCTCCGGCTTCAACCAGTACAACCTGCTGTTCTAGCCGGTAGCACGGCAAACGCGTCGGCCCCGCGATCCGCGGGGCCGACGTGCGTTGTGGGGGCGGCGGGCAGCTGCGCGGCCGGCCGGAGCCTGCCTGGCGGCCTCACACGCAACCGCAGGACCGCCGCACCACCAGCCGGGACGGGAACACCTTCAGGCGCTCGCGCCGCGACCCGGCGACCCGCAGCCCGTCGTCCAGCACGAGATCCACCGCCGCGCGGGCCATCGCCGACCGGTCGGAAGCGATCGTCGTCAACGGCGGGTCCGTCAGCGCGGCTTCCTTGACGTCGTCGAAACCGGCCACGGCCAGCTCCCCCGGCACGTCGATGCGCAGCTCGCGGGCGGCGCGCAGCACGCCGATCGCCTGGTCGTCGGTGGAGCAGAAGATGGCGGGGGGCCGGTGGGGCCCGGCGAGCAGCTGCAGGCCGACCTGGTACGCGTCGTAGCGGTTGTACGGCGCCTCGAAGAGACGGCCCTCGGTGGGGATCCCGGCCTCCTGCATGGCGCGTCGCCAGCCCTCGACGTGGTCGGAGACCGGGTCGCCGACGACGGGGGTCTCCGCGATGCCGCCGAGACAGGCCACGTAGTCGTAACCGTGTTCGAGCAGGTGGCGGGTGGCGAGCTGGGCGCCGCCGATGTCGTCGGTGACGACGGCCACGTCGTCGATCGCCTCGGGGCGTTCGTGCAGCAGGACGACGCGGGCGTCCCAGGCGTCGATCTCCGCGGCAGCGTTGTCATTGAGCGCGTGGCTGACGAGGATCAGGCCGGAGACCCGCATGCCGAGGAAGGCGCGCAGGTAGTGGACCTCGCGCTCGGCGATGTAGTCGGAGTTGCCGACCAGGACCATTTTCCCGCGCTCGGCGGCGGCCTGCTCGACCGCGTGCGCCATCTCGCCGAAGAAGGGCTGGCGCGCGTCCGGCACGATCAGGCCTATGAGCTCGGTCCGCCGCGACGCCATGGCCTGGGCGACCCGGTCGGGCCGGTACCCCAGCTCCTTGATCGCGGCGAGAACGCGCTCGCGCGTGGCCGGGGCGACCGGCCTCGGTCCGTTGTTGATGACATAGCTGACGACGGCGGTGGAAGTACCCGCCAGCCGTGCCACATCGTCCCTCGTCACCTTGGCCACGCGCGGAGTCTACGCGGATGGACCCGCCTCTGGGCAGGGCGTACGGAGGCTTACTGGACCTCGGCCCCGGCCTCGACCGCGCGCGCGGTACCGAGGTGCGCCGTCTCGTCCGCATCCGCCGCCTTTGGCTGTGCGGCCTTGGCCTTCGCCTCGTCCGCGGCCCGCTCCACCTTCTCGGGTGTAACGAATCGATAACCGACGTTCCGCACGGTACCGATCAGCGACTCGTGCTCGGGCCCGAGCTTGGCGCGCAGCCGGCGTACGTGGACGTCGACCGTCCGCGTGCCGCCGAAGTAGTCGTAGCCCCAGACCTCCTGGAGCAGCTGTGCGCGGGTGAAGACCCGGCCCGGGTGCTGCGCGAGGTACTTGAGGAGCTCGAACTCCTTGAAGGTCAGGTCGAGGACCCGGCCCTTGAGCTTGGCGCTGTACGTCGCCTCGTCCACGGAGAGGTCGCCGTTGCGGATCTCCATGGGGGAGTCGTCGTTGACGATCTGCTGCCGGCCCATGGCGAGCCGCAGCCGGGCCTCGACCTCGGCCGGACCCGCGGTGTCGAGCAGGACGTCGTCGATGCCCCAGTCGGCGGTGACGGCCGCGAGGCCGCCCTCCGTCACGACGAGGACGAGGGGACAGCCGGGTCCCGTCGAGCGCAGCAGCTGGCACAGGCTGCGCACCTGCGGGAGATCACGCCTGCCGTCGATCAGGATGACGTCGGCACCAGGAGTGTCGACGAGGGCGGGTCCTTCC
Organism: Streptomyces sp. NPDC005195; assembly: GCF_040608315.1. NCBI lineage: Bacteria > Bacillati > Actinomycetota > Actinomycetes > Kitasatosporales > Streptomycetaceae > Streptomyces > Streptomyces sp. NPDC005195. The sequence continues at coordinate 332,037 of NZ_JBEXHZ010000003.1, read as the reverse complement.
GCCGGAGCCACTCGCACGTTGTGCAGGAGCAGGCCGAGAGCGGGAAGCACCTCCGTCGACGGCTGAAGGGCATTGGTCAGGAGCAGCAGAGAACTCATCGCGCCCCACCTGCCCGGGTCGTCCTGCGTTCGTGCACGGTTCGCTCGCCCATAACGTCTGGTTCCTCCTCGGTCCCTGTATGGGGGTACCTCCCACGCCCTCAAGGCGGTGGGGGAGTTTGCGGCACTGCTTCCTTGCTTCTTCGGTTGTTCCCCTGCGGCGCGGCTCCCGCGTCCCGGGGAGTCGCCGTGCCTTCGTGGGCTTCGTACACCGGCGGTTTCCCGTTTCGTATACAACGCTTCAGAAAGCACAAAAGGACCCGGGGGCTTCGCTGCCCGAGTCCTCTGCCCAGCAGAATAGCCCACATGAGCTCAGGTCCGGCAGGTCAAGTGACGGGATCTTCCCTTCGTCCACCCCTTGAGACGGCCTCGCGCGCCCCCTTGCGGAGGTTTCTGCGCACCGTCGACGGGGTGACGATCGAGGCGGCGTACGACCCCGCGAGGGGGGCTTCCGACCACGCGGGCGGGAGCCTGGCGATCGTCCTGGCGCACGGTTTCACGGGCGGTCTCGACCGTCCGCACGTGCGCCGGGTGGCCGGTGTCCTCGGCCGGGACGCCGCGGTGGTCACGTTCTCCTTCCGGGGGCACGGCGGTTCCGGCGGCCGTTCCACCGTCGGTGACCGCGAGGTGCACGATCTCGACGCCGCCGTGGAATGGGCCCGCGAGCTGGGGCACGCGCGCGTGGCCACCGTCGGCTTCTCGATGGGCGGGTCGGTGGTGCTCCGGCACGCGGCGATGCACGGGGAAGCCGGCCGGGAGCACGAGGGGCGCACGGAGGCGCGTACGGACGCGGTGGTTTCGGTGAGCGCGCCGGCCCGCTGGTACTACCGGGGGACGGCCCCCATGCGGCGTCTGCACTGGCTGGTCACCCGGCCGGCGGGACGGGCGGTCGGCCGTTACGGACTGCGGACCCGCATCCACTCCCGCGACTGGGACCCGGTGCCGGCCTCGCCGGTCGAGTCGGTCCCGCTCATCGCGCCCACTCCGCTGCTGATCGTCCACGGCGACCAGGACGGTTACTTCCCCCTGGACCACCCACGCATGCTCGCCGAGGCCTCCGGCGGCCACGCCGAACTCTGGGTGGAGCACGGGATGGGCCACGCCGAGCACGCGGCCCGCGACGAGCTGCTGGCCCGCATCGGTGCGTGGGCGGGTTCGGCCGCGGGCTAGCCTGACCGTGTTCACGGGAACCACCGATGCGTGTGTCGGCCGACGCACGCATCGATGGACGCAGGTATCCACTGATGGCACATATTCACTGATGGCACGTACCCACCGATCCGCTGGTCCACTGGATCCGCCGGTCCACCGATTGAGGAACGACATGGCAAAGGGCACGGTGCGTTACTGGGCCGCCGCCAAGGCCGCGGCAGGTGTCGCCGAGGAGCCGTACGACGCGGGCACGCTCGCCGAGGCGCTCGACGGGGCCCGTGAGCGGCACCCCGGCGAACTCGTCCGCGTCCTGCGGCGATGCTCGTTCCTCATCGACGGTGACCCCGTGGGTACCCGCGGACATGAGACGGTACCGCTGGCCGAGGGCGGCACGGTCGAGGTGCTCCCGCCGTTCGCAGGAGGGTGAGCGAGACGATGAGCGACCAGCCGTACGAGCCCCGGTTCGAGCCCCCGCACGAGGGGCACGACCCGTATCAGCAGTCCCAGCAGCCTCAGCAGCAGGCCGACTGGCAGCAGCACACCCAGCAGTGGGAGGGCCAGACCTGGGAGACCCAGGTGCAGCCCACGACGCCCGCCGCCGACCCGGCCCACCTGCCGCCCCGGACCCCCGAGGGCCGGCAGGCGCCGCAGGGCCACCAGAAGGCCCACCAGGGGTACGCGGAGCCGCAGGGCACGGGACATCCGCAGGGCGGCGCGCATGCCCAGGCGTACGGGTACGACGCCGCGGCCCGGCCGCTGCCCCAGGAACCCGCAGCGCGGGGCTGGGACCACGCCCGGCCGCAGCAGCACCCCGAGGCATCCGCGCCCGGGGCGGCGTCCGTCCCCACCGCGGGCGCCGAGGCCGCACCCGGCTACGGTCCCGCGACCGTCACCGGCAACACCCGCGTCACCGACGCCCAGCGCGCCCGCGCCGAGGGCCGCTCGCCCGTCATCGAACCCGGCATCCAGCCGGCCGCGCTCACCGCGGTGCTCGCGCTGCTGCTCTCCGGCACGGCGGCGATCGGGGAGTACGCCCTCGTCGTCCCGCTGGTGCTGCTGCAGGCCGTCACCGCGGCGGGCTGGTTCCGGCTGAACGGGATGTGGCCCGCCCGGCAGGGCATCGCGCTGGCGTTCCTGGGCGCGATGACCGCCGACGTGGTGCTGCTCGCGGCCGGCCGGGAGAACGCGCCCGCCGCGATCCTCGGCACCCTCGGCGTGTGGGTCCTCCTCACGCTCGTCCTGCAACTGCGCAGCCACGCCGACCCGGACACCCGGATGTACGGCCTGATGGCGACCGTCGTCTCGGCGGCGCTGTCGATCATCGCGGCCGGCCACCTCGCGGCCGAGCCGGACGCCGTCACGGTGGGCACCGCCGCGGTCGCGCTGGCGATCCTGGCCCGCGCGCTGCCCCTGCCCACCGCCGCCTCCGTGGTGGTGGCCCTGCTGGTCGCCACCGGCGCGGGATTCGTGGTCGGCGGGATGACGGACCTGGGCGGCCAGGGTGCCGTCCTCGGTCTCGGCGCCGGTGCCTGCGCGCTGATCGGCCACCGGGTCGCCAGTTACGACTACCCGTCGCGTTTCGTGCACTTCACGGCCGGTGTGGCTCTCCCGCTGGCGGCGGCCGCTCCGGCGGTCTATCTGCTGGGCCGGGCGCTGAGTTAGAACGTGCCAGGCGTCGCGGGGCGGGCGGGAGTTTCGCGACCCGCCCCGGAGGGCGTCGTCCGGGTGCCGCCGGCGGCGTCGGCCCGCCGTTCGTCACAGGTGATCGACAACCGCTCCGAAGGGCCCCGGCGCGGGGCCCTTCGGAGTTAGGTTCGCGCTGGACGGCCATTGTCGGCCGCCCGGACCCGGTCTAGGTGGGGGAACCCCGAGCATGCGCGCACTGCGAATATTTCTGGTCGTCACCGTCATCCTCGGCGGGCTGTTCGTGATCGCGGACCGCGTGGCGGTCGGCTTCGCGGAGAACAAGGCGGCGGACCGGATCAGGAGCACGGAGGGCCTCGCCGGCACCCCCGACGTGTCCATCGAGGGCTTCCCCTTCCTCACCCAGGTGGCCGCCGGCGAACTCGACGACGTGAAGATCGGCATCAAGGACTACGAGGCGTCGGCGGAGGGCGCCAAGGGCGCCGCGGGCGGCACCATCCGCATCGACACCCTGAACGCCGAGATGCACGGCGTCAGCTTCAACGGCGACTACAGCTCCGCCACCGCGAACAGCGCCTCCGGGTCGGCGACCGTCTCGTACGCCGAGCTGCTCAAGGCCGCGAAGTCCCAGCCCACAGAGGTCGCCCCCGCGGTCACGGCGCAGGTCGTCGGGCTCTCCGACGGCGGGAACGGCAAGATCAAGGTCGAGATCACGGCCACTGTCCTCGGCAGGAAACTGCCCCGGCCGGTCTCCGTGCTGAGCTCCGTCTCCGTCGTCGGGGGCAACACGGTCAAGGTGCACGCGGACGGGGTGCCCAAGCTGGGAGTGGATCTCGTCGAGGGCCGGATCCGCACGGTCACCGACTTCGACCAGAAGATCGACGGACTGCCCGGCGGCATCAAGCTCGACAAGATCGAGGCGGCCGCGAACGGTGTGGACATCTCGGTGAAGGGTTCGGACGTCAAGCTGGTCGGGTAGGACGGTTGACGGCTCCCGCCGGGGCTGCGGTTCCGGCGGCGGTCGGAGTGCGCGTGTCCGAAAGGCGAGACAGGCCTGTCCGTACGACAGATGCGCGGCGGACGCGATGCCGGACGCGGGGACCCGGTGACCGGGCGGCAGTGGTTCTGATGGTCAACTCATCCCACATCCCGGACGATCCCATCTCATGATGCGACACACCGGTGACATGTCCGGCTGTCCGTCCCTACGATCGGACCCATGAAGCGACAGGCGGACCTCACGAAGCGGCGGGCAGTAGACCTGTGCCGCGTCGCCGCCATGCTCTGTCGCACCTTCTAGCGGGGGCGTTCGCCCATCCGCCCTGCCCTGGCCCTTCTTCGCCAGGGACCCCCGTGCGCGCCGCGCAGCCGAGCCAGGCCTGAGCGCGCACCCTCTCCCTAACGCACCGCCCCGCCGCAACTGCCCCGGAGGAGAACGAGCATGAGCCGCAGCGACGTCCTGGTAGACGCCGACTGGGTCCAGGCCCACCTGGACGACCCGACCGTGGCCATCGTCGAGGTCGACGAGGACACGTCCGCGTACGAGAAGAACCACATCACCAACGCGATCCGGATCGACTGGACCAAGGACCTCCAGGACCCGGTCCGCCGTGACTTCATCGACCAGGAGGGCTTCGAGAAGCTCCTGTCGTCGAAGGGCATCGCCAACGACACGCTGGTCGTCCTCTACGGCGGCAACAACAACTGGTTCGCGTCCTACGCCTACTGGTACTTCAAGCTCTACGGCCACGAGAACGTGAAGCTCCTCGACGGCGGCCGCAAGAAGTGGGAGCTCGACTCCCGCGACCTGGTCGACGAGGTGCCCGAGCGCGCCGCGACCGACTACAAGGCCAAGGCCCAGAACACGGCGATCCGCGCCTTCCGTGACGACGTGATCGCCGCGATCGGCTCGCAGAACCTGGTCGACGTCCGTTCGCCCGACGAGTTCAGCGGCAAGCTGCTCGCGCCCGCGCACCTTCCGCAGGAGCAGTCACAGCGTCCGGGCCACGTCCCGAGCGCCCGCAACATCCCCTGGTCGAAGAACGCCAACGACGACGGCACCTTCAAGTCGGACGACGAGCTCAAGGAGCTCTACGCCGACGAGCAGGTCGACCTCGCCAAGGACACGATCGCGTACTGCCGCATCGGTGAGCGTTCCGCGCTCACCTGGTTCGTGCTGCACGAGCTGCTCGGCGTGGAGAACGTCAAGAACTACGACGGCTCCTGGACCGAGTACGGCTCCCTGGTCGGCGTCCCGATCGAGCTCGGCGCCAACAAGTAACCCCCAAGGCCGGAAGGACGGAATCGAAATATGTGTGGAGCGAAGGCCGGCGGCCCCGACGCCTCGACGATCAAGCCCGGTGAGACCACCATCCAGGGCCAGGTGACCCGCGACGGCGAGCCCGTCACCGGCTACGTGCGTCTGCTGGACTCGACCGGCGAGTTCACCGCGGAGGTCCCCACCTCCGCGACGGGCCAGTTCCGCTTCTACGCGGCCGAGGGCACCTGGACCGTACGCGCCCTGGTGCCCGGCGGCACCGCGGACCGCACGGTCGTCGCCCGGACAGGCGGCCTCGCCGAGGTCGCCATCGCCGTCTGACGGCACCCGCGGGACCTCGAACGGCCGAAGGGCCGCACTCCCGGGCGGAACGCTCGGGAGTGCGGCCCTTCGGCATGCGCGCACGGTCCCGCGCCGGACCGCTTGCGTGGACCTACTCTGGACGTATGTACGCACGACGGCGGCACGTGTACTTCGCCATGATGGGGACGTGCATCGGTCTCTTCGTCCTGGCCTGGGGAGTCGTGCGGATCTGGTCGATTCCCGCGGCGGTGGGGATGTGTGTGGTGGCGATGGTGATTCCGCCGCTCGCCGCGATGGTGGCCAACCGGCGTGGCCCCGAGGACCGCTGGTGGGACGACCCGTCGGGGGATCCCAAGTCCGACGAGTGGTGGGACGAACTGGACGGGAAGAAGCGGCGGCCGTAGCGGCCTGGTCCCGTGTCCCTCTCCCGGCCGGCGGGCGCGGTCTTCAGTAGACGAGCGCCTGCGTGTCGTCGGCCATGGCCTCCTGGACGAACACCTGGGCGCCCGCGATGCGCACGCCCTCCAGCACGTCCTTCTCCGTGATGTCCCGGCGGGCCGCGCACTGCGTGCACAGCGTGATACGGCCCGCCGCGAGGATCGAGTCGATCAGACCGGGCAGCGGAGCCGCGTGCGGAAGCTCGAACTCGGCGGCCCGGCCCGGCAGGGCGAACCACGCGGACTCCCCGGTCAGCCAGAGGGAGACATCGACGCCACTGGCCACGGCCACCGCCGCCACCGTGAACGCCTGTGAGCAGCGCTCCGGGGCGTCGGACCCCGCCGTCACCTTGATCAGGAGCTTCTTCGCCATGGAGGCATCGTAGTCGCCGGAGTCCCAATCGTGATCAAGGCCCTTACAACCCCGTGGGTTGCCCATGGGTCTCCTGTGCGCGCGGATACGGAATCCGCGCTTCGCGTTCTGTGGGGGACGGGTTGGAAGTCGAGGCAGTACCTGAAACACCCGAAGTGCCCGAGGCACCCGGGGAAAGACCTCAAGCGCCGCAGTCGGTCGAGCGGGATCCCGGGCAGACGCCCGAGCACGCACCCGACGCGCTCGATGCACCTGACGTAACCGATGTGACCGACATGGCCGATGCGGCCGACGTGACCGACATGGCCGATGTACCTGACGTGTCGGGCGGGCGTCGGCGGCGTCGTGGGCGTACGGCCCTGCTGATCGCCACGGCCGCGGTGCTGGGGCTCGTCGCCGGTACCTGTGCCGGCTATCTGATCCAGGCGGACCGTGAGCCCACCGGGCTGCCGTCACTCTCGCAGCCCGCGATCGCCCAGGCGCGGGGAGAGGCGCCCGAGCCCCTGTCGGCCGCGCAGGACCGCCAGGTGAAGACCGACGGCGACCTGCGCAAGCTGCTGCTGGCGCGGCCGAAGGGGACTCACGAGGCGGACTACGCGCCGAGCGAGGACGGCTGGCTGAACCTCGCCGGCTACGCCGACCAGCTCAGCGACTCGGACGACCAGTTCGGCAGCCTCATCAGCGACGAGTTCCGCCGTGCTGCCGACACCACGTGGCAGGTGGGCAGCACCTACAACGTCGAGATCAGGCTCGTCCAGTTCCGCCAGGAGGAGGGTCTCGCCGCCGCGGACTGGGCCGGCAACTGGAAGGTGGGCGATCTCCGGGGCCAGTCCGTCCCCGGCACGGGCGACGGCATGGCCTACGTCGTCAAGAAGCCGGAGACCACGCCGGGATATCTGCCGGTGTACCGAGCGGAGGCCCACGCCTCGCGTGGCGACATCGCCATGGAGATCTGGATCTACGACAGCAAGCCGATCCCGAAGGCGACGATCATGGACCTGGCCAAGCGGCAGATGGAGCGGCTGTGAACGAGCAACCGGCGAACCCGTCGGACGCGGGGGCCGTCCCGGCGGCCGAGGCGCCCGAACCGACCGCCACGCCCGAGCCGGTGGTGCCGGAGCCGTCCTCCGTGCCTGAGCCGGTGGTGCCGGAGTCCTCCTCCGAGCCGACCGCGCACCCGGAGCCGGCTCCGTCCAAGAAGCCCGTACGCCGTGGCCGTATCGCCGCTGTCGCCGGTGCCGTCCTGCTCGTCGGGGCTGTCGTCGCGGGCGGTGCCTACACCGTGGTGACCGTCCAGGACGCCGACCGGGACCCCGGCGCGCCCACCTGGACCTTCCCCAAGGCCGCGCACGACGACGCCAGGACGGCGAAGGGGCCCGCGGGGCTCGCCGCCATGCTCGTGCCGTACGGCACCGACGGCTGGAGCCGGGGACCCGACATCGCCGAGTTCGGCGACGAGGCCTCGCTCAGCGGTCCCGAGGCCGCCGCCCTGCGCAAGGAGTCGCTGCGCGAGCTGCCCCGCACCCAGCGGCGGCAGATGGAAAAGCGCATCGACAAGCAGCACACCAAGGGCATCGCGATGCGCAGCTACCTCAGCACCGACAACGCGACGGACTCGACGATCTACGCGGACAGCGCCTTCACCGTGAGCATCGAGCTGGCCCAGATCGAGGACAGATCGGCGGTCCGGAACATGTCGACGTTCCAGAACGAGTTCTTCGACGCCCTCAAGATCTTCCGCGCGGGGCCGAAGATCGAGGGCCACAAGAACGCCAAGTGCTTCCTGCCGCCCAAGGACAAGGAAGAGAAGCTCGACGCGATGATCTGCTCCGCCTATCAGGGCGACGTACTGGTCAGCGCCACCGCGTACGGGGCCAAGCCACTGAACATCAAGGGCGTCGCGATGCTGCTGCGCGAGCAGCTCGACCGCATCGCCGAGCCGGGGGAGGCGGCATGACCGAGCAGACGACGTCCGTCGAGGAGCAGGATCCCTTGCTGCCCGCACCTCGACCGGCGGACAAGCCACTCCCCGAAGTGTCTGTCGAGCCGTCCGTCGATCCGGCGGCCGAAGCACCGGCCGATTCGCCCGCCGAACCGCCGGTCGGCACGCCCGCCGAACCGCCCGCCGGACCGCCGGTGAAGAAGGACCGCCGCGTCCTGCGCGCCGTCCTGCGCTGGACGGCCGCCGCGGTGGTGTTCGCCGCGGTCGGCACCTCGGCCGCGTACGGCGTCACCCGGATGGAGCGGACCGACGTCCCGGGTCTGGCGACGGAGTCGGACGGTCGCTGGGACTACCCGGAGATCACCAGGCCGCCACTGCCCGCGGGCAGCCCACGCCCGTTCGACGACGCGAACAAGGCCGGCACCCACTACGCCGACCTGCGCAGGCTCGTACTGCCCGCTCCGAAGGGCGCGAAGCCCGACGCGGCGCTGCGCGGCGAGGACGGCTGGCTGGCGACGAAGACCTTCCTGGCCGAGTACGCCTCCAAGGACGACCGGGAGACCGTTGGACAGCTGCTGACCGACAACGGGCTGCGGAACATCGCCGCACGCGGCTGGCGTACAGCGGACGGCACGCACACGCGGATCTACCTGCTGCACTTCGGCACCGCGGCCGTCGTGGACGAACTCGGCACCGTCGATCTGACCTCGTACGACAGTCCGAAGTACGCGATGCGCGGCGCCGCGGCGATGTCCAGGGACGAGGAGTACCCCGACCGCGCCGGTATCGACGACGTCGTGCGGACGGCGTACGTCGAGACCAAGCCGTACGGCGCCGAGCAGGTCCGCGAGGCGTACCTCACGGCCGGGGACACCCTCGCCGTGATCGTGCAGTCCCGCAAGGGTGCCGCGAAGGCCGTGCCCTTCCAGCAGACGGTGACCTTGCAGAGCCAGCTGCTGGGCTGAACCGCCAGGGTGCACCTCGCAGAGAGAGCCGGGCCCCGCACGACTAGAGTGGGGTCCGGTTCCTGCACCGCCTGTCACCGCCCACCACCGCGTCACCCGAGGAGCACCCCGTGCTTGAGGCATTCTTCGAAGCCCTGCTGGTTCTGGTCTGCGTCGGCGTTCTTGCCTTCGCCGGGCTGACCGTGAAGAAGCTGTACCAGGGCCAGCGCTGACCCCGCCTCTGACGTCGACGACGAAAAGCTGCTCATGATCGAGATCCCGTCCGACCTGCACAAGGACCTGCTCCCCATCGCCTTCCTGCTCGGCAACTGGGCCGGCGCGGGTGTCCACGACTTCCCCGGCTCCGAGAAGTGCAACTTCGGGCAGGAGGTCACCTTCAGCCACGACGGGCGCGACTTCCTCGAGTACCACTCGCACACCTGGGTGCTCGACGCCGACGGGAACAAGGTCCGGCCGCTGGAGTCCGAGTCCGGTTTCTGGCGCATCGACGCACACCGCAAGGTCGAGGTCGTCATGACCCGCGACGACGGTGTCGTCGAGATCTGGTACGGCGACCTGGCCGCCAAGCAGCCGCAGATCGACCTGGTCACGGACGCCGTGGCACGGACGGCCGCGTCCGGCCCGTACACCGGCGGCAAGCGTCTGTACGGCTATGTGAAGAGCGACCTCATGTGGGTCGGTGAGAAGCAGACCCCCGAGGTCGAGCTGCGCCCCTACATGTCCGCGCACATGAAGAAGGTCGTCACCCCGGAGGACGTCGAGCGCTGGGCCAAGGTCCTCCCGGACGACATGCCGGACGACGGGATCGCGTTCTTCAAGTAGGCCCGTTCGCGGGTCGCGGCGGCGGCCGCGGCTCTCTCGAGCGATCTCAAGGGATGTACAGGGAAAGTTCACGCTTCTCTGATGTGGGGCCGGTAACTCTACGAGGGTGACCGGCCCTACTTTCGTTCCCGAAGTGCCCCTGAACCCGCCCGCACCCGCACCCGTACCCGCGCCCGTCCTCGCACCCGTACCCGCGCCTGCCGCCGTGCCTGCTCCCGCACCGGCTCCCGTACCCGCGGCCGCCCCCGCCCGGGTGCTCGTCGTCGACGACGAGCAGGACGTCCGCGAGCTGCTCACCGAGACCTTCCGGCTGGCGGGCTTCGCCGTCACGGCGGTCGGCACCGGCGTCGCCGCGCTGAACACCGCGTACGCCGAGACCCCCGACCTCGTGGTGCTCGACGTACGGCTCCCGGACTTCGACGGCGCGGACGTCGCCCGCATCCTGCGCGACGCCGGCCGCGAGGTCCCGGTGGTCCTCCTTCCCAAGCCCTTCAGCCTGGAGAACGTCGTGACACGCGTCAGAGAGATCCTGGCCGCCTAGACTGGGCAGCGTGGTAGGCACCGACTGGAAGAGCGATCTGCGGCAGCGCGGTTACCGGCTGACTCCGCAGCGGCAGCTTGTGCTCGAAGCCGTGGACACGCTGGAGCACGCGACCCCGGACGACATCCTGGTCGAAGTGCGCAAAACGGCTTCCGGTGTCAACATCTCGACGGTCTACAGAACGCTGGAGCTGCTCGAGGAGCTGGACCTGGTCAGCCACGCCCACCTCGGGCACGGCGCGCCGACCTACCACCTGGCCGACCGCCACCACCACATCCACCTGGTGTGCCGGGACTGCACGAACGTCATCGAGGCCGACATCTCGGTCGCCGCGGAGTTCACCGCGAAGCTCCGCGACACCTTCGGCTTCGGGACGGACATGAAACACTTCGCGATCTTCGGCCGCTGCGAGGACTGCGCGGCCAAGAAGTAAGGACCGGGCGCGGTGGCCGGCAGGGAGCAGGAAGCACGGCTTCCGGGAAATAAGAAATAAATTCGGCGGCTTCCGGGTCGTAGGCTGTGTGGATATGAAGAGCCCCCTCCTGGCCCTGCCCGGCGCGGTCCCCGCCGAGGGCGTGGACGAAGACGTCGCCGCCCACTACGGCGACCTGTTCCGCGAACAGCGCGCCCTCGCCGACGGCACCGGCTTCGTGGACCTCTCGCACCGCGGCGTCGTCGCCGTCACCGGCGAGGACCGGCTGAGCTGGCTGCACCTGCTGCTCACCCAGCACGTCACGGACCTCCCGGTGGGCCGTGCCACCGAGGCGCTGATCCTCTCCGCGCACGGCCACATCGAACACGCGCTGTACCTCGTGGACGACGGCACCACGACCTGGGCCCACGTGGAGCCCGGCACCCAGGACGCGCTGATCGCGTACCTGGAGTCCATGAAGTTCTTCTACCGCGTCGAAGTCACCGACCGCACGGGTGACTTCGCGGTCGTGTACCTGTCGGCCGGTTCGATCGCCGAGGTCCCCGAGGGCGTCGTCGTCCGCGAGACGCCGTACGGGCGTGATCTCCTCCTGCCGCGCACGGACCTGGAGTCGTACGCGGAGAAGGCCGGTCCGGCGGCCGGGCTGCTCGCGTACGAGGCGCTGCGCGTCGAGCACCACCGCCCGCGGCTCGGCTTCGAGACCGACCACCGCACCATCCCGCACGAACTGGGGTGGATCGGCAGCGCCGTGCATCTGCAGAAGGGCTGCTACCGGGGCCAGGAGACGGTGGCCCGGGTGCAGAACCTGGGCAAGCCCCCGCGCCGGCTGGTCTTCCTGCACCTGGACGGCAGCGAGGTCCACCTTCCGCCGCACGGCGCGGAACTCCGCCTGGCGGGCGACGGTCCCGACGGCCGGAAGATCGGGTTCATCACCACCGCCGTACGGCATCACGAGCTCGGCCCGATCGCGCTGGCGCTGGTGAAGCGGAACGTACCGCTCGATGCGCCGCTGCTCGCGGACACCACGGCCGCGGCGCAGGAGGTCGTCGTAGAGCCGTAACCGGCACCCGTAACCGGCACCCGGCGACTGCCGTCACCCGCCATCGGGCACCCGTCACCCGGCACCCGTCGGCACCCGTCGGCAGTCGTCACATGTCGACGACGACCGTGAACGGGCCGTCGTTGGTCAGGGAGACGCGCATCCGGGCGCCGAAACGGCCCGTCGCCACCGTCGCGCCCAGTGCGCGGAGCTGAGCGACGACCTCGTCGACGAGGGGCTCGGCGACATCGCCGGGGGCCGCCGCGTTCCAGGTGGGGCGGCGGCCCTTGCGCGCGTCGCCGTACAGCGTGAACTGGCTGATCACGAGCAGCGGTGCGTCGATGTCGCTGCACGACCTCTCGTCGGCCAGCATGCGGACCGACCAGAGTTTGCGGGCCAGTTGGGCCGCCTTCTCCTTGGTGTCGTCGTGCGTGACGCCGACGAGCACGCACAGGCCCTCGCCGTCGATCGCCCCGACCGTCTCGCCGTCCACGACGACGCTCGCGCCGTCCACTCTCTGCACCACCGCACGCATGGAGACCATCATGCCGTGCGCGGCGAAGTCCGCTCCGGAGGGTCCCGCGAAGTCCTTCGGCGGTCCCCGCGGCGCCCTTTGGGGTTTCTTTTTTTATCCTTAACCCCCCATCTAGGTCCGATCAGGGGCACTCGGTCACATAGCGGCCACGTGGGGTGGCACGATGCGTGTGTTGCGGTGCAACCGTGGGGTGAACCGCGCCGGTTGAGGGGACGGATGAGGCACATGAGCACACCGAGTACCGGGCAGCCGCCCGGAGTCGTGTCATTGACCCGGACGAATCCACGGACGGGAGGCGGTCGCGCGGGAGCCCACCGCCCTCCCGCGCAGCGCACCGACAGTCCGCTGCCCCCGGACGCGCCGCAGCCCGATCTGATCCTGCTGCGGCTGCCCGAACTGCGGACCCTGCGGCGCGACGCCCAGCGTGACGAGGCCGACCTCAGCTATGTGCGACGGCTGCTCCAGGGCCGTATCGACATCCTGCGGGCGGAGCTCGCGCGGCGCGGGGGCCTGCGGGCGCCCACCGCCGGCCCGGGCGCGGGTAGGGGAGCCCCGGGAGGATCGTCCGGGTCCCCCTCCGCAACCACATCCCCCTCCACATCCGCGTCGTCGGCTTCGGCCGTGGGGCGCGGGGCGGCGGGGGAGCCCTCGGTCGTCGACCGGCTCCCGGAGATCCTGACGGACGCGCCGGCCCGGCACCGGTCCTCGGCCCGCCATGTGACGGTGGGCACACCGCGCGGCGAGGAGTACCGGCAGCTCGCCTCCGACATGCTCTCCGAGGTGGAGCTGTCGGACCTGGAGGCCCGTACGGACGAGGAGCTGGTCGAGGGAATGGGGCGGCTGGTGCGCTACGAGCAGCAGGTCTCCCGGCGCCGCCAGCGGCTGCAGCGGACGGCCGACGATTGCAGCGCCGAGATCGCCCGCAGGTACCGTGATGGGGAAGCACAAGTAGACGACCTGCTCATGTGACGCGGTGGCCCCCGGCGATCCCGGGGGTGTGCGGTGGTCGCTGCGGCCGCACCGGGAACGGCCCGGGGACGCGGTCGCGGCGCTCGGCCGGCGGCATCCGGGACATCCCCGGTGCGGCGTCCCGGTCCGATCACGCGCGGGTCCCGTCCCGGAAGGCCACCGCCGATGTCCGCCGCCCCCGCAGACCCCTCCATACCCCCGTCGTCGCCCTCGACCGCCCCGGCCTCCCCGGTCCCGCGGGTCCACTCGGAGGGCGCGGCCGGTGAGGCCCTCCAAGCGCTCCGCGCCCCACGGCCGGTCCGGAATCCTCCGGGCCTTCCGGTGCTGGCCGAGGTCGTCCGTTCGGGATTCGTCGAGGGGCACCATCGGGGCAGCCTGGTGGTGCTGGCCGCGGACGGGTCGGTCGAATGGGCGCTCGGCGACGTGGACACACCGGTCTTTCCGCGCTCGTCGAACAAGCCGATGCAGGCGGCCGGGGTGCTGCGGGCGGGTCTCGACCTGGCCGGTGAACGGCTGGCCCTAGCCGCCGCCAGCCACTCCGGGGAGACTTTCCACCTCGATCTCGTGCGGAAGATGCTGGACGAGCACGGGCTGAGCGCCGAGCTGTTGCGGTGCCCGCCGGACCTGCCGCTGGACCCGGTGGAGGCGGAGACCTATCTCGCCGCCGGCGGTGTACGCGACCGGGTCACCATGAACTGTTCCGGCAAGCACGCGGCGATGCTCGCCGTGTGCGCGCAGCGGGGCTGGCCGCTGGAGTCCTACCTCGACCCCGGTCACCCCCTTCAGCAGCTCATCCACACCGTGGTCGAGGAGGCGGCGGGGGAGCCGGTGGCGGCGGTCGGTACGGACGGGTGCGGGGCGCCGCTGATGGCTCTCACCCTCACCGGGCTGGCGCGGGCCTTCCGTTCCTTCGTCACCGCCGCGCCGGGTTCCGCGGAGCGGCGGGTGGCCGATGCGATGCGGTCTCATCCCGAGTACGTCGCCGGGACGCGGCGGCCCGACACATGGCTGATGCGGGAGGTGCCAGGGGTGCTGTCCAAGATGGGCGCGGAGGCCGTCCAGGCGGTCGCCCTGCCCGACGGCCGCGCCTTCGCTTTCAAGATCGACGACGGTGGTGGGCGGGCGCTGGGTCCCGTCCTGGCGCGCACACTGGCCCATGTGGGCCTGGACGCGCCGGTCCTGTCGAGGATCGGACGCGCTCCGCTGATGGGCGGGAGCACGGAGGTCGGCGAGATCCGCGCCACGTTCTGACCGACGCGGGTTTCTTCGCCCCGGCGGGGGCGAAAAAACCCGCGACAGCCTCGGTCGTGAACACCTAGCGTGCCCCCATGAGCAGCCGCGATGGAATAGACGTACGACCGATCACCGGGACCGAGATCCCGGACTGGATCCGCGCGCTGCACACGGGATTCCTGCGCTCCCCGGCCGTCTCGGAGCAGGAGGCGGCCGACCGCGGCTCGTCCATGCTCCTGCCCCGCACACTCGGCGCCTTCGACGCCGGCCGATGCGTCGCGACCTTCCGTTCGTTCCCGCAGCGGCTCACCACCGTGGGCGGCGCCCACGTCCCCGCCGAGGCGATCACGAACGTCTCCGTCACCGCCACCCACCGCCGCCGCGGCCTCCTCACCCGGATGATGGACACCGCCCTCACGGCCGCGAAGGAGCGGGGCGACGTGGTCGCCACGCTGATCGCCGCGGAGTACCCGATCTACGGGCGGTACGGCTTCGGACCCGCCACCACCGCCACCCAGTGGACCGTCGACGTCCCCAGGACCGGCCTCGACCGCCGCTGGTCGGGCCCGGCCGACGGCGGCCGCATCGACCTGGTGGACGGCGAGGAGGTGCGGAAGACCGGCCCGGAACTGCACGCCCGCCTCAGCCGCACCCAGCCCGGCGTGGTCAGCCGTGTGGAGCGCTGGTGGCAGGTGAACACCGGCGCGCTGAAGCCGGACGGCACCACATGGACGGAGCCGTTCCACGCCGTGTACCGCTCGGCGGACGGCGAGGCGGAGGGCCTGGTCGCCTACCAGGCGGACGACAACTGGGGCGACGCGAAGCAGCCGCTGAACACGGCGACCGTGAAATGGCTGATCGGAGTGACCCCCGCCGCCGAGCGCGCCCTGTGGCACTACCTCTGCTCCATCGACTGGATCACCCAGGTCAAGACCGGCTGGCGCGCCCCCGACGATCTGTTGCCGGACTTCCTGCCCGATCCGCGCGCCGCCCGGATCACCAGCCAGGCGGACTGGCTGTGGGTGCGGATCCTGGATGTCGTACGGGCGATGGAGGCGCGCACGTACGCGGGCTCGGGGACTCTTGTCCTGGACGTCACCGACGGGGACGGACTGTCCGCCGGGCGCTACCGGCTGGACGTCGGCCCGGACGGGGCGGCGTGCGCTCCGACCGGACAGAGCGCCGATCTCACGCTGGACGTGCGTGAGCTGTCGGCCCTGTGGCTCGGTGAGGCGTCGGCGGTGCGACTGGCCGCGCTCGGGCGGGTGCGGGAAGAACGAGAGGGCGCCGCCTCCGTGGCCGACGCCCTGCTCCGCACGTCCAGGCGACCGTGGTGCCCGGACATCTTCTGAGTCCCGCGTTCTACCGGCCCGACTCCTGCTCCTTCCTGTGGCCGCGGCATCCCGGACCCGGACCCGGTTCCGTGCTTGTGCTCCGTGCTCGGTGCTCGGTGCTCGGTGCTCGGTGCTCGGTGCTCGTGCTCGTGTTCCGGGTTCTGGGCTCCGGGTTCCGGTTCGTCGTGCGTGATCGTTCTTCGTGCGTGATCGTGATCCGTAGCACTGCGGTTGTGGTTGTTTTCCGTCGTGCGGTGGTGCGTCGTGCGGACTGACCGAGGTCCCGGCTCCCCTCCGGAGGGGAACCCGGTCAGCCGGACTGCCGGACGGTGGCGCCCGATCAGCCGGACTGGGAGAGCAGCAGGACGAGGATCACAGCCCCGATGCCGCTGATGGTGGTGTTCTTGGCCTTGAGGCCGACGGTCAGGACGGCGAAGGCGATGAGGCCCATCGGCCCGTACCTCCACTGGATGATCTGTTCGAATCCGATGGCGAGGGCGGCGACGGCGAGGGCGATGAGCGGCATGACGGTCCCTCCTTCGGGACGGCGAGGCGGACCCCGCCGGGACCGTCCACCTGGTCGATCGAACATGTGCTTGGGCGACTCTGGTGGCCAACCCCTGGTGAGGTGTGACCATGTTGATTAAGTTGGCAACCAACTCATTGATAGTTATCTCCGCGTTGGGTCGACTCATAACCACCTATCCTTCAACTGCCCAAAGATGGCGTGAAGTTGTAGTGTTCGGTCGTGGAGCCGGAACACACCGCCGCCCATGGGCGGAACAGGTCCCCACGGCCACAGAGGTCACACCGTGAGGTGGCCGACGAACTGCGGAGCCGGATCAGGTCCGGCAAGCTGCGGCCGGGCCAGCGCATGCCCACACAGGCCAAGCTGGCCGACGAGTTCGGCGTCGAGCGCGGGGCCGTCCGCCGGGCGCTGCGCATCCTGCAGTCGGAGCACCTGCTCGTCAACATGTCCAAGGGGAGCCCGGCCACCGTCGCCGACACCCTGGAACGGGCTCCGACCGGCCCGGAAGCCCCACCGCAGCCCACCACGGTGGCACTGGGCGGCCGGATCACGGCCGCCTTCGGGGCCCGGCACGTGAAGATCGACGCGCTCTGCCTGACCTCGATTTCGCTCACCCTTGCCATGGGCGAGCCCCTCCGGCACATCCACGCGGGCCGTATGAATCCAGCCAGGGTGGACGTGCGCGTCCTGCTTCCCAGCAGCGACATCGACCTGGCCTTCCCGGCCCCGGTGGACGCCTCGGCCTCGGGGCGGCTCCAGCGCAACTGGCTCACCAACCGCAACGCCCAGGGCCAGGTGCTGCGCCACAACCTGCTCGCCCTGCGCGCCACGCACGGCATCGACGTCAACGTCGCCTTCCGCGCGCTGCCCTTCACGCCGCCCGTGAAGCTGTACCTGCTCAACGGGACCGAGGCGCTCTTCGCGTACTACACCCTGGCCAGGCGCGAGGAGGAGGTCGACCACGAGTACCTGGAGATGTACGACGTCCAGGGCACGCAGTCGATGCTCTTCCCGTTCGCGCACGGAGCCGGGCTGAGGGACACCGCGTTCGTGGAACAGTCCCATCGGTGGTTCGACGCGCTGTGGGAGACCATCAGCTCCGAGCTGCTGCTTTCGGGCTGACCGTCTCCCGGCCGGGGTTCACAGGGCGGGGCCGGCCACCAGCAGGGCGAGGACGACCGCCCCGATGGAGCTGCAGGTGGGGCTCTTCGCCTTGACCCCGACGGTGAGCAGCAGCAGGCCGACGACGCCGGTCGTGCCGTACTGCCACTGGACGAACTGGTCGAAGCCGACGACGAAGAGGGCGGAGAGAAGGGCGATGGCGGGCATGAGCGGTTCTCCTGCTTCTACTGTGGCGTGGTGGTTCCTCTGGGGTGTGCGGGGGGTGGGTCCGGGGAGCTGCGGCAGCCGGCTCGGCGGGGGAGGCAAAACTTCCACCAACTTGACCAAGTTGGCTGCCAACTCTGCTTAGGTTGTCCCCACTTGGCCACCAGTCATAAACAACTTTTAAACAACTCCCCGTAGATGGGTGGGAGTTGTAACGTTTGGTCGTGACCCAGGAGAACGTTGCAGTGAACGGCAGCAGAAGGCTTTCGCCGCAGGAGATCGCCGACGTCCTGAGGGAACGGATCCGGGCCGGAGACCTCAAGGCGGGAGACCGCCTGCCCACGCAGGCCGAGCTGGCCGAGGAGTTCGGTGTCGAACGGGGGACCGTCCGGCAGGCCCTGCGCGCCCTTCAGGACGACGGCCTGCTCAGCAACGTCAGCAAGGGGAGCCCGCCCCGGATCGCGGAGCCGGCCCCGGCACAGGACGAGCCCCGGACGACGATGGTCGGCCTGGCGCCCCGCCTGACGCAGGCGTTCTCGGCGCCGCACGTGCGGATCGACGCGGCCTGCCTGACCGCGGAGACCCTCATGGTGGCGCTCGGCGAACCGGTCCGCCTGATCCACGAGGGCCGGCTGCGCCCCGAGTCGATCGACGTCCGCATCCTGCTGCCGTCCCGGGACATCAACCTCGCCTTCCCGGTCTCCGTCGACGGCCGGGTCGACGACGACCCGGTCCACGGGCGCTGGCTGACTCAGCGCAACGCCCAGGGCCACGTCCTCCAGCACAACCTCCGCGCCCTGCGCTCCTCGCACGGTGTCGACGTACGGGTGACGTTCCGGGCTCTGCCCTTCACCCCGCCCGTGAAGCTGTACCTCCTCAACGAGGTCGAGGCCTTGCTCGCGTACTACCTGGTCACCCGGCGCGAGGAGGAGATGGCCGACGTGACGCTGGACATGTACGACGCCCTGGGTTCGGACTCCCTCCTCTTCTCCTTCGAGAAACGGTCCGGTATGCGGGACGCCGCGTTCGTGGAGCAATCCCAGAAGTGGTTCGATGCCCTCTGGGAAACCATCACCACGGACCTGACACTCTCCTAGTGACTTCTGATACGAGGCAGACCGAACTGGTGGCAGCAGAGACCGAGAACCTGCGAGAAGTGATCGAACGCGCTCGCTTCGTACTCTTCGACTTCGACGGGCCGGTCTGCCGCCTCTTCGCGGGACACCGGGCGGAGGACGTGGCGAAGGACCTGGTGGAGTGGCTCGAACACCAGGGCATGCGCGGACTGCTGACGGAGGAGGAGCGGGCCCACCCGGATCCGATGGTCGTCCTGTACGCCGTCCACCGGCGCCACCCGCGCAGCGACCTGGTGGTCGAGCTGGAGGAACGCCTCACCCAGCAGGAGCTTCGCGCGGTGCCCTCCGCCTGGCCGACCCCGTACGCCGATCCGGTGATCCGGACCTGGAGCGCGGTGGGGGCGCGGCTGGCCATCGCGAGCAACAACTCGGCCCGCACGGTCTCCGGCTATCTCGAAAACCGCGGCCTCACCGACTGCTTCGCCCGCAACCTCTACGGCCGCACACAGGACCTGAACCAGCTCAAACCCCACCCGCACTGCCTCAACCGCGCGCTGAACGCGATGGGCGCCGCCCCCGCCGCCGCCCTGATGATCGGCGACGCCCCCTCCGACCACGAGGCCGCGCGCCAGGCCGGTGTCCCCTTCCTCGGCTACGCACGCAACGCGTACAAGGAGAAACTGCTCCGCGACGCGGGCGCCGAGAACGTGGTGGCATCGCTGGAGCCGGTGCTGAGGGTGCTTCGGGGGCAGGACTGACGGGTGCGGGTGCGGACGCGGTTCGGACGAGAGCGAGGGTGCCGAGCCGCGTTCGTCCGGGAGCCTCACGCCTGCATCTGAAGGGTCAGCAGGAAGAAGAGGGCCGCCGACCACCAGACCAGCCGCGCGCTCCCCGCGCGTATGCCCACCACCAGAGAGGTCAGCACGAGCAGACCGGCCAGTCCGAGCCTGGAACGGACCAGCTGCGCCGTGCCGAATTCCAGCACGGCGACGACCAGTTGAAAGAAGACCATGCGTCCCACCCCGTCCACTTCCGCGAATCGATCAACTACCCGTCCAATTGGACTGGTTGGCCTGAGATTGGTTTTCCCGGCCCGGCTGATCCCTTAACCGGCAGTGGGCGGCGACCCCTGCTTGACTGAAACTGGTTTGCTTGTCAGCCGGAAGAGGTACGGTCGCCGTGTGGACGAGGAACAGACCACCGAAGGGGGCGGCAGGGAGTTCTGGCGTGTCCTGGAGGAGCTGCGCGGCCGGCTGGCCAACGGGGTCTACCCCCTGGGCAGCACGCTGCCGCCCCAGCGGGCCCTGGCCGACGAGTTGACGGTCTCCCGGGACACGGTTCAGCGGGCCTTGAGAGCACTCTCGGGCGAGGGCTGGATCGAGTCCCGGCAGGGCAGCGGCTCACGCGTCGTGAAGAGCCCCATACACCTCGGCACACCGCAGCAGGAAGCGCCGCGGGTGCGCGCGACCCTCGGTACCTTCATCGCCCGCGCCTTCGCTCAGCCAGTCGTCCAATTGGACGTGTTCACCCTCACGTCCGAATCCCTGGACGCCCACATCCGGCTGCAGGCCGAGCGCGTCCGCCTGGAAGAGATCAAGCCCGAGCGCCTCGAACTGCGCATGCTGTTGCCCTCCCAGTCACTCGAACTCCCCTACCCCCGTGCGCAGCGCCCCGCGAGCGGCGAAGGGGAGGCGCGGCACGCGGACGCCGGGCAACTGGACCGGTTGAACGGCCGGCTCCAGCAGCGCCTGCACGCCATCACCCGGCGGCACGCGATCTCGTTGCGCTCGGCGCTGCGGGACCTGCAGACGGAGGGCCTTGTGCCGTCCGTGCGGGTGGAGGTCCGGCATGTGCCGCTCACCCCCACGTTCAAGCTGTATCTGCGCCCGGGCGCCGAGGCGCTGTTCGGGCCGTACGAGGTGGTGGAACGCTCGATCCTCATGGACGACGAGACCGAGAGCGAGACGGAGGTCGACGCCATCGACGTGCTGGGCCTGGGATCGACACTCACCCGCCACGTCAACGACGAGGGTGATCCCGACTCCTCCGGGTCGGTGTTCGTGGAGAGCATGCACGCCTGGTTCGACTCCTGCTGGAATCTTCTCGCGCAGCCGTCCTGAGCCGAAGCCGGGTCCACGAGGCCTCCAGCAGCGCGGCACTCCTTGAATGTAGAACTCTTTCTCAAGTGCGCGGCGATTGCGCGGTCACGCTCCCGGGCGGCCACTAGGGTGTCCTCACCCTCGTCGCGGTGCATGAACATCGGCGACAACGCACAGCCATTCAGGAGTGACCGTGGGCGTTCCGCTGATGTCCGGCCCGCCCGGTCTCCTGGCCCTGGAAGAGGCGTGGGACACGGAGTACCACCAGTTCGTCCGCTACGCCAAGGCGTTCGGATCGTTCGGCCGGGGACACCACAATCTGAATTACATGGTGAGGCCGCTCACGGAAGACGACTCCCGGCTGGTGGCGTGCGAAGACGGTGCGCCGGTGACGGTGCGGGAACGTATCCCCTCGGCGCTGCCCGTGGTCATCAGGACCTGGCAGGACGAGGCCGAGATCCTCAACTCGATCTGCGGTGTGCTGCGGCACGTTCCGCGGTGCCTGGTCAAGCACCGTGATCTGACCATTCTCAGCTATGTGGAGGGCATGCCGCTGTCGCGCATCTGCCCGAACGACAATCCGCTGCACTCCGGTCTGGTCCGCGCACTCGCGGATCTCCTCGCGGACATGACGCAGGTGCGCAGACGGCATCTTCCTCCGCTGCCACCGTCCTGGCCCCGCTCCAGCCGTGACAGCAGAGCCTTTCTACGGGCGTTGGCGTTCGCGGCGGAGAAGCAGATCAGACAGCGCAACTGGGACGAATTCGGCGGCCTTTTCGCGATGCTGGGCATTCCCGAGGACGCGATGGTGCGCTTCGCCGAGAAGGTGCCGGCGCAGGTCAGCCGCCCCTTCAGCCTGCTCCACACCGACCTGCACCGGGACAACGTGATCGTCTCCTACGACGGCGCCCCACCCCTGATCTGCGTCGACTGGGAACTGGCGAGTTACGGCGACCCGTTGCACGACCTCGCCACGCACCTGGTGCGGATGCGCTACCCCGACTACCAGTGGCCCGAGGTGATCGAGGCATGGCGTGAGGCGATGGGCCGCCGGCGCCCCGCGGCCGTGCACGGGCTCGACCGCGACCTCAGGAACTACGTCGCCTTCGAGCGTGCCCAGTCCGTCTACCCGGATGTGATCCGGGCCGCCATGTCGCTGGGTGGCTCCGTCAAACAGCAGGAACTGGATGGCGCGACGAGCGCGGTGCACCGGGCTCTGCTGGCGGCCGAGGAACCACTGCGGCTCGCGAGCGTGCCGGACGAGACCGCGATCGAGCGCATTCTCTTCCGCTGGAACGAGTCCCACGAAGACCGGCACGGACATCACTGGTCCCGTGAGCGGATCGTGTGGACGGCCGACGAAAGACTCCCCCTGGACCCCTCTCTCTCCAAGGCGGCCGTGAGCGAGGCCCTGTTCGAGGAGGGGGCCGCGTCCGCGGACCGGGTGTTCAAGGGAACGGCCCATCTCAACACGGCGGTACGGGTGCCGAGCCTGCCCTTTCCCGTGATGGTCCGTCGGAGGGTCGGCGCGGCGAACGCCCGCGAGCGCAGGTTCCTCAACGAGCACGCCGTCCTCGGAGCCATCGAGCGGTCGAACGTCTCCGTGCGTGCCCCGCGGGTGCTGGCCCTGGGCATGAGCGGCCTGCAGGAACCGTTCACCATCCACTCGTACGAGGGGCCTGCGGACGGGTTCAGGCCACCGGATCACCCCGTGGAAGGGTTGCGCCCCTACGAGGCGGACGATCTCGTGGACCAGCTCGGGGCCCTGGCCTCCGTCGACTGCGAAGAGCTGGATCCGGACCTGGAGGGGTCGAATCTCTACCCCGGACTCCGCGCCGAACTGGTGCACATGGTGAACGGACTGACCAAGCCGACCCGGGATCTGATGCGAGAACTCGGGCTCCCCGACGGGTACCGGCTCGGCGAGATCCTCGACCGCCACACACTGGTCCCGCGTCGGCCCGTACTCCTGCACGGTGATCTCAACCCGTGGAACCTGGTGCGCCGCGAGACGGGTGGACTGGTGCTCATCGACTGGGAGATGGCGGTCGTCGGCGACCCGCTGTACGACCTGGTCCGGCACATGCATCTCACGCCCACGCGGTCCGAGATCCGCGAGCGCCTGTTCGCCCGCTGGGAGCGTGTCCTGCCCGAGGACTGCACGAAGGGCTGGCGCGAGGACTGGCGTGTCTACCGCTGGATGGAAGTGGTCCGCTCGGCCTACGTGGACCTCGACCGTCTGGTGACCGGCGACAGCCTGGACGCCCCGAACGTCCGCCGGGCCGTCGGCTCCTACGCGATGACCCTCGCCGACGCCATCGCCGCGCTGGGACTTCCGGGCAGAACGACGAACCCCTACCTCGCCCGCGCGCTGCCGCACGGAGAGAGCGGGAGCCGGCGGCCCGCCGGGGTCTCCGCGGAATCCTGACCGTTGCGCGAACGAGCGGGACATCCGGCACCCGGGCGGCGCCCACCCCGCTCGTACAGGCCGGCCCGGTGGCGGGCCGACGACCTCGTCCCGCTCGACGAGGTCGCCGGACCCGCGGTTCAGGAGGCGGTCGCCGCGTCCAGAATCGGGATCAGCCGGTCCTCCTCATAGGTGAGATGGGCTTCGAGCGCTTCCGTGAGGCGTACCACCTCGGGGAGTACGAGAGCCGGGTCGGCGTGTTTTTCGCCGACGACCCTGCGCAGTTCCCCGGCCAGCACGGCGATCCGCCCGTGCTCGTCGCGCAACCGGTCGAGCAGCGGCGTGTGTTCGGGGTGGCGGTCGGCGAGGGCACGGAAGAGACCGATGTCCTCGCCGGTGTGGTGCTGGTGCAGGCCCTCGCAGAGGACGAGGCAGTTGACGCGGAGCTGGGCACCCAGGTGAGAACCGGAGGTTTCGAACTCCTTCCGGATCAGGGTGAGTTCGCGTCGGAAGACATCGTGGACGGCTTTCAGGGCCTCGCTCACGGAGCCGGCGTTCACGCGCGGCGGACCGTCCTGGGCCCTTTCAGGGCCTCGCTCACGGAGCCGGCGTTCACGCGCGGCGGACCGTCCTGGGCGATCTCCTGGAGGGCGACGACGGGGATCACGCGGTCCGTCTTCGCCTGGTACCGCGCCCAGCCCGGGTCGGCCTCCACCGCCCGGGCGAAGAGACGGTCGCGCTCGGCGCCCTCCAGGACGACGGCCCGCGCCTCGTACGTGAAGACGCCGCTCTCGACGCGCACGCGCGGCTCGGCGACGAGGTTGAGGAACCAGTCCGGGTGC
The DNA here is from genome assembly GCF_040608315.1 of Streptomyces sp. NPDC005195. Classification (NCBI taxonomy): domain Bacteria; kingdom Bacillati; phylum Actinomycetota; class Actinomycetes; order Kitasatosporales; family Streptomycetaceae; genus Streptomyces; species Streptomyces sp. NPDC005195. Next base: position 307,660 of record NZ_JBEXHZ010000003.1, on the reverse strand, counting down.
CTGGGCGCTCCCCCGGCCGAGGCGATGACGAGGACCCGGCCGCCGCCGTCGGGATAGTGGCCGAGGGGAGTGGTGTGCGGGGTTCCGGTGCGCACGCCGGTGGTGGTCAGCAGGAGCAGTCGGGCTCCCTCGAAAGGGCCGCCGACCTTCCCGTTACGGGTGCGGAATTCATCGATGATCTGCTGGTTGAAGGCGTTGGGCATACTCTGCTTTCTGCTTTCTGTTGTCTTCGGTCAGTTTTCGGGCAGGGGGAATCGCCGCGGCGCCGTGCGCGTGGGAGAGCGCGCGAAGCCCGCGTTGCGAAAATCAAGGGGTGGGGAGAAAGCGCGATACTCCGTGTCCCGGAGTGCGCGAAGAAAAGGAGTGGGCGGTGCCCTGCACCGCCCCGGCCTCACTCGGAGGCCGGGCAACCCACTCGCTCACGGCACGAGGCCGACCCGGCAGTCATGGCCGCAACGGTACTGGCACAAAGGGCTCTACGGAACAGCCCTCAAGCGCCGTTCCGAAATGTCCCTGCGTCATCAGGATCGAGGTGGCTCGCTCCGCTCACCCTGCGCGGCCCGGTCGGCAGGTCGAAACAGGCCGCCAGGCGAACTGACGGGCGTCAGGGCAATGTGAGGCCGACCACTTTATCGCCTGGTCTCCAGAAGCGCCATCGGGGCTGAGCTGCCTGTCGCAGACATGCCAGCATCTGGCCTAACCTCGCAGGTCGAACCGTTATCGCATGCAGTTCGCACGGAAAGCGTGATGAGGCTGGATGCGGCTCAACGTTTGCATCCTCGAACCAATCGGACAGTTCCCTCGCCTATGCGAGGAGAGAGGACGCAAGATGTTTTCGAAGCTCAAGGTGACGCGCAACTGGCGCCAAGGCGAGGGCACTTCCTCGCGTCACCCCCGCCTGGGTGTCAGGGCGGCGGCGCTGGTCGTGCTCGGCGGCGGGATGGTAGGTCTCTGGTCGGCGCCCATGGCGCAAGCCGCAGGTCATGACTCGCTCAAGACCTTCCGCTCAAGCGTTGCCTTCTCCGCCCCCGAGGACGATGTCGACGGCGGCCACGACTGGGCGGACTTCAAGCACAATGCGGACGTCGACGGTGGTTACGACCGGGCGGACTCCAAGGCCGACGCGGACGGCGACGGTGGTCACGACCGCGCGGAGTTCAAGGACGATGCGGACGGCGACGGTGGTCACGACCGCGCGGAGTTCAAGGACGATGCGGACGGCGGCGCTGCCGAAGACCGGGCGGAGTGGAATGACGAAGCGGACGGCGACGCTGGTTACGACCTGCGGGACTGGGATTTCGACGACGACGGGTTGAAGATTACCGTCATCGTCAATAACAACAACAATAACAACAACAATGGCGGTGGCACCAACAACAACAATAACTGATGTCACGGTCTGGGTGGATGGAAAAGCCATCCACCCAGACCGTTTCCAGGTGGTGGGCTCCGCGGCTTTACGGAGCGACTTCGGCGAGAACTCCGAGATCGCCGGGCGATGTCCGAGGCGAAATGTGCCCCCTGGTTTCCAGCCACTCGGTCGCTTTCGGAAACTGTCGATTACTTCTGGTCGCCGAGGTCGCCGAGGTCGCCGCGGATTCCCGCCGTCGTCCGGGGAATCTCTTGCGGCGCGGAGAACCAGCACGCGGGTGACTTTTCCTTCCCCGTCCACATCGGGTACTCGGGAGACTCCACTCGCGCAACGCGGTCGGCAGCGCGAGCCCCGGCGTCTCCTCGGCTCGCTCCGGTTCCTCCGCCCGCCTACCCGCGTTCCTCCGCCCGCGTACCGGCGCCGTCGGCGAGCGGCTCCGCCAACGCCGCGGCAAAGTCCCGAACGAAGGCCCAGGCTCGCGCCCTGTCGGGTGTCCCACCGCGCAGAGCTTGAGCCACATCGAACTCGTCCACCATGCGGTGGACCGTACAAGCCGGCTTCGCCGGGACTCCGCCAGGCCGTGTGCCAGAACCACTGGGACGCGCCACATCTGCTGGGAACGGACAGCGCGCCTGCGTCCGACCGGGGGCTTTCGGCGTGGCGCAGCGCACTTTTGCAAGCGGGTGCTTGCAATTGTTAGCGGAGGTGCGGCATGGTGGAGCCATGGCATCGCTCAACGTCGGCAATCTCGGTGAGTATCTGCGTGAACAGCGGCGCAACGCGCAGCTGTCACTGCGGCAGCTCGCCGACGCCGCCGGGGTGTCCAATCCGTATCTGAGCCAGATCGAGCGCGGGCTGCGCAAGCCGAGCGCGGAGGTGCTGCAGCAGGTCGCCAAGGCGCTGCGGATCTCCGCCGAGACGCTGTACGTGCGGGCCGGCATCCTCGACGCCGAGCGGGACCGGGACGAGGTGGAGACACGTGCCGTCATCCTCGCCGATCCCACGCTGAACGAGCGGCAGAAGCAGGTACTGCTCCAGATCTACGAGTCCTTCCGCAAGGAGAACGGATTCGAGATCACGCCGGACATGGTCCAGGGCGGGACACAGGGCATGGCCCCAGGCGTGGTCCAGGAGATGGTGCAGGACCCGGCGCAGAACATATCGGACACCCAGCAATCGCCGGACACCGCTGTCCGAGGCCCCCGCACGGCCGACGGAAGCGATGCCGATCCGCAGCAGACCGCCGGTTGACCCGCACCGGCGGCGGCAGTGCCGCCGCTACCGGTGCAGACCGGCAGGTTCGCCGCGGACCACCCCAACCCTCAGCTGAAAGCGACTCCGGGAGGATCATCGCCATGGCCATCACCGACGACATCCGCAAGGCCGCCACGGACCCGACCCCGCTGTACTTCCTGGCCGGCACCGCCGACCTGGCCGTCCAGCAGGCCAGGAAGGTCCCCGGCATCGTGGAGCAGATCCGTGCCGAGGCGCCGGCGCGCATCGAGACCGTGAAGAACATGGACGCGAACACCGTCCAGGAGAAGGCCGCCTCCCGTGCCAAGGAGGCGCAGGAGACGATCCAGACCCGGGTGACGGACTTCATCGGCACCCTCGACACCGACCTCAAGAAGCTCGGTGAGTCGGCCCAGGACCTCGCCCTGCGCGGTGTCGGCGTCGCCGCCGAGTACGCCGTGAAGGCCCGGGAGACGTACGAGAAGGTCGCCGAGCACGGCGAGCAGACCGTGCGGACCTGGCGCGGCGGGGCGGCCGACGGCATCGAGGAACTGGCCGTGGCCGTCGAGCCGGACGCGCAGCCCGTCCAGGTCAGGGAAGAGCCGAAGCCGGCCACGGCCGCCGCCGAACCGGCCGAGGCGAAGAAGACCGCGCCGAAGAAGGCCCCGCTGCGCAAGCCCGTCGCCAAGAAGACGACTCCGCCCGCGAAGTGAGCGGCCGCCGCGAGCCCGCCGACGGACCTGGCGGGTGAACGGCGCAGCGATGCGGGGACGGGCCGGGCACTCTCAGAGTTCCCGGCCCGTTCTCCGGGTACGGTGACCGTAGAGATGATTCGACTCGGGCGGTGGGCATAGTGCTGTTGACGGCATTCGGCGGCTTCATGTCGCTGATCTTCCTGGCCATGCTGGTGCTCGCCGTGGTGGCACTGGGGATGGCCGCGATCGCCCGCGAGGACGCGTACCGCGCGGCGGACAAGCAGAGCAAGATGTTCTGGCTGATCATCCTGGGCATCACGGTGGCCGTGAATCTGCTGGTCCCGATAATCTTCCTGCAGATCGCCGGGCTGGTCGCCACGATCGTCTTCTTCGTGGACGTACGCCCCGCGCTCCGTCAGGTCTCCGGAGGCGGAGGCCGCCGCGGCGGAAGCAGCAGCGACGGCCCCTACGGTCCGTACAACGGCGGTCGTTGACCACCACGCACGCAGCGGCGTTCCGGCGGGCGCGGGCGTACGGCGCTACGGCTTGCGGTCCAGCAGCAGCACCGCCACGTCGTCCGTCAGCTCTCCGCCGTTGAGTTCGCGCACCTCGCTCACGGCGGCCCGCAGCAGCTGCTCGCCCTCCAGCCCCTCGGCGAGCTGGCGGCGGACCATGTTCACCATGCCGTCCTGGCCGAGCCGCTGGTTGCCCTCGCCGATACGGCCCTCGATCAGACCGTCCGTGTAGAGCATCAGACTCCACTCGCCGCCCAGCTCCACCTGCTGGCGCGGCCAGCGGGCGCCGGGCAGCAGGCCGAGCGCCGGGCCGCCGTTCTCGTACGGCAGCAGTTCGGCCGGGCGGCCGGGGCGGGCTATCAGCGGGGACGGGTGACCGGCCAGGCAGAGCCCGGCACGGCGGCCGTCCGGCGCGATGTCCACCGTGCACAGCGTCGCGAAGATCTCGTCGCTCTCGCGTTCGTGCTCCAGGACCTGCTGGAGCGTCGAGAGCAGCTCGTCGCCGCACATCCCCGCGAACGTCAGCGCCCGCCAGGCGATGCGCAGCTCCACGCCGAGCGCCGCCTCGTCGGGTCCGTGCCCGCAGACGTCGCCGATCATGGCGTGCACCGTGCCGTCGGCCGTGCGGACGGTGTCGTAGAAGTCGCCGCCGAGCAGGGCCCGGGAACGACCGGGGCGGTAGCGCGCGGCGAACCGCAGCGAGGAGCCCTCCAGGAGCGGGGTAGGCAGCAGTCCGCGTTCCAGGCGCGCGTTCTCCTGGGCGCGCAGCCTGGACTCGGTGAGCCGTCGCTCGGCCTTGTCGGAACGTTTCCGCTCCACCGCGTACCGGATCGCGCGGCTCAGCAGTCTGCCGTCCAGCTCGTCGCGGAACAGGTAGTCCTGGGCGCCGACGCGTACCGCTTCGGCGCCGCGCTCGGCGTCCCCCGACGCGGTGAGCGCGAGGACGGCGTGCCGGGGCGCGAGCCGCAGTACATGCTTGAGCGTGGCCAGCTCGTCGTCCGACTCGGCCGCCCGGCCCGGCGCCGGCAGCGCGAGGTCGAGCAGGATGCAGTGGACGTCGTCGGTGAGCAGCCGCTCGGCCTCGGTGAGGTTGCGGGCGGTACGGATACGGATCGGCTTGCCGGCCGCGTCGAGCATTTCGGGCACGCTCAGCGAACCGGCCGGGTCGTCCTCGATGACCAGCAGGGTCAGGTTGGTGGTGCTGTCGACCGGGGTCGCGGCGCGGGGCGCCGGCAAGGCTTCGGCCGGGCCGCCAGTCGCGTGTCCGGCGGGGCCGCCGGTTGACTCTCCGGATGGGCCGCCGGGTGAGAACGCGGCTGAAGCCTGACCACTTTCCGCGGCCGGGATCGCTCTCTGCCGCGGTATGGGTACGGGCATCGTCTGTTCCTTCCCTCCCCCCGAGGGCGTGGTGGGGCGAAGGTCCTCGACCCACCGACGGGGACCATAGCGGTAGCGGACGCCGCGGGGGAATGGTGTGCGGCTGGGCTTCCGGCATTCGGCCACCGTCATATGCCGCATCCTGTACCGCACTTGGACAGGATGCCAGGTAGCCGAAGATGACGAACGTCACGTCTCCGGGCGGGGGAGGCGGGCGCCCCCGTGGGGCAGGTCACGTGCGGTGGGTCACGACGGGACGCGCGCCGTGCCGGCTCCGGTCACCGAGCGGTCACGCCCCCCTGTCCCGGGCCCCACGTCCACTGCCCCGGGTCCGCGCCTGACGCCTCACGCGTCGGGCCGTACGACCCCCAGTATCGGCATCGATCCCGCGCCCGCGATGGTCACCGTCCGGCCCGGCCGGGGCGCGTGCACGATGGCGCCGTCCCCGATGTACATCGCGACATGACTGGCGTCGTCGAAGTAGATGATCAGGTCGCCGGGGCGCATGTCCTTGATGTCCACGTGGGTGAGCTGCTTCCACTGCTCCTGCGAGGTGCGCGGAATGCCGTGGCCCGCGGAGATCCAGGCCTGGGAGGTCAGCCCCGAGCAGTCGTACGACTTCGGGCCCTCGGCGCCCCACACGTACGGCTTGCCGATCTGGTCGGTGGCGTACTTCACGGCCTTCTTGCCCTGGTCGGACGCCTTGCCGTTGATCTCCGCGAGGACGCCGGAGCTGAGCCAGGCCGTCTGCGCCTTGTAGGCGGCCTCCTCCTCCAGCTTCGCCAGCCGCTCCTTCTCCTCTTTCTGCAGCTGGGACTCCAGCTTCTCGGCGGCGGCGATCTGCTTCTTGATCTTCTTCTGGGCCTCGGCCTTGGCCTCGCGGTTGGCCTCCAGCTTCTGCCACTGGGCGGAGGCGTCCTTCGCGTACTGCTCCAAGTCCTGCTGCGTGCGCGCCATCTCGGCGAGCAGGCCCTCGGCCGCGTGCTCGCCCTGACGAACCCTGCCCGCGCCGTCCAGGTACTCCTGGGGGTTCCTGCTCAGCCAAAGCTGCGCCTCGGGAGGCAGGCCGCCGCCCCGGTACTGGGCCCGGGCCGCGGCGCCCGCCAGGTCCTTCAGCCGGTCGAGCTTCTCCTGACCCTTGACGATCTCCTGGGCCAGGTCGACGATCTGGGCGGACTGCTGGCGGGTCTTCTCCTCGGCGGCGTTGTACGCGTCCGTGGCGACCGCCGCGTCGTGGTAGAGATCGTCCAGCTTCAGACGGATCGCCTGGAGATCCTTCTTCTTGCGGATCGCCTGTGGATCCTGGACGCCCGCACCCCTCGCGCCCGCCGCACCGCCCGACGGGGTGGGTGTCGGCGTGGATCCCGGTGTCGGGCTCGCGTACGCCACAGCCGGTGCCGACAGCACCGCGCAGGCGCACGCCAAAACCATGGCCGCCGTGGTCAGGCTCCGCTTGCCGGATCCCATTGCTCCGCCCCCAAACTGATTCACCGTCAGTAACTTATGGACGCCCGGGGGATCGTGCCATGTCGGCGCGCAACGCGACAGAGGCGGGCAAGAACTCCCTTCCCTCCGCCCCGCTTCCGCAAGACGATCTCCCGGCCTGTGTGACGAACCACTCGCGGAGTTCGTTCCGCGAGTGGTCCGGGCGTGTGAAGTCCGCGACCGTTCGCCGAAGCGCGCCCGCGCGCCGGGCCGGGGCCACGCCCCTGGCCGTCACACCCCTGGCGCCAAGGCCTGCCAGCTCACCGTGACTTCGCCCTGGCGCCAGCGCGATATCGCGTCGGTCACGGGCCAGTCGGCCGCCAGGTCGCGGACCGTGCGGATCCAGCGCTGCCGCGCGCCGTACGAGGCGTAGGGCGCGGCGGCCGCCCAGGCGTGGTCGAAGTCGCGCAGGAACGCGTGGACGGGTTCGCCCGGGACATTGCGGTGGATCAAGGCCTTCGGCAGGCGCTCGGCGAGGTCGGAGGGGCGGTCAAGAGAGCCCAGCCGGGTGGCGAAAGTGACCGTGCGGGGGCCCTCGGGGCCGAGTGCGACCCAGACGTGCCGGCGGCCGATCTCGTCGCAGGTGCCCTCGACGAGCAAGCCGCCCGAGGAGCCCGGTCCCGCAGGCGCCAGACGCGCGCACAGGCGCTGCCAGACGGCGGCGACCTGCTCCTCGTCGTACTGGCGCAGCACGTTCGCCGCCCGGATGAGGTTCGGTCTGCCCTCGACCGGAACCTCGAAGCCGCCGTGCCGGAAGGTGAGCCCCTCCCGCTCGTACGGCCGCGCCGCCGCGACCCTGGCCGGGTCGATCTCCACACCCGTCACACGGGTGCGCGGGGCGACCGTGCGCAGGCGCGTCAGCAGCTCGACCGCGGTCCAGGGGGATGCCCCGTAGCCGAGGTCGACCGCCACCGGATCGGCGCTTCCGCGCAGTTCGGCGCCGTGGGTGGCCGCGATCCAGCGGTCCATCCGGCGCAGGCGGTTGGGGTTCGTGGTCCCGCGCGTCACCGTTCCCACGGGGCGGGACGCGGCGCGGGCTGTCATGCGTATGAGAGTAGGCGGCCGTACGCGACGCCGTGCCCGCCTGTGGACAACCTCCGCCCCGGTCCCCAGCCCTGTGGACAAAGAACGCGTACGCAGGTTGCTATCGAACGGTTGAGCGACATCTGGCAATGATTCGGCAAAGGGGAAATGGAGCGGCCTGCTCCGGCGTTCCCCAGGATTGGAGGGTGCGGCGCGCCCTCCGACCGGCATGCCCGCAGCGAGGAGGAACGCCACGTGAGCCAGTACGTCAGCAGGCTCGGGCGGCGCTCCCAGGCGACGCCGTCACGGCTCAGGCTTAACCGGAGGCCACGTCGTGTGGCGATGCTGTCCGTGCACACGTCACCGCTGCACCAGCCCGGTACGGGCGACGCGGGCGGCATGAACGTCTACATCGTGGAGCTGGCCCAGCGCCTCGCCGCGATCAACATCGAGGTCGAGATCTTCACGCGGTCCACGACGGCCGCCCTCCCGCCCACCGTCGAGCTGGCCCCGGGAGTCCTCGTCCGGCACGTCGACGCGGGCCCCTACGAAGGCCTCGCCAAGGAGGACCTGCCCGCCCAGCTGTGCGCCTTCACGCACGGCGTGATGCAGGCCTGGGCCGGGCACCGCCCCGGCTACTACGACCTGGTGCACTCCCACTACTGGCTCTCCGGCCACGTCGGGTGGCTCGCCGCCGAGCGCTGGGGCGCGCCCCTGGTGCACGCGATGCACACCATGGCCAAGGTCAAGAACGCCGCGCTCGCCGAGGGCGACACTCCCGAGCCCGCCGCCCGTGTCATCGGCGAGACCCAGATCGTGCGCGCCGCCGACCGCCTCATCGCCAACACCGCGGAGGAAGCCGGCGACCTCGTACGCCACTACGAGGCCGAGTCCGGCAAGGTCGCCGTCGTCCATCCCGGCGTGAACCTCGACCGCTTCCGCCCGGCCGACGGCCGCGCCGCGGCCCGTGCCCGCCTCGGGCTCCCGCAGGACGCCCTGATCCCGCTCTTCGCGGGCCGCATACAGCCTCTGAAGGCCCCCGACGTGCTGCTGCGCGCGGTCGCCGTCCTGCTCGACGAGCGTCCCGAGCTGCGCGGCGACATCGTCGTCCCCGTGGTGGGCGGTCCCAGCGGCAGCGGTCTCGCCAAGCCCGAGGGCCTGCAGAAGCTCGCCGCCCGGCTCGGGATCGCCGACGTCGTGTGCTTCAGGCCGCCCGTCGGCCAGGAGCAGCTCGCGGACTGGTTCCGGGCCGCGTCGGTGCTGGTCATGCCCTCGTACAGCGAGTCCTTCGGACTGGTGGCCATCGAGGCCCAGGCGGCCGGCACGCCGGTGCTGGCGGCCGCGGTCGGCGGGCTGCCCGTCGCCGTGTGCGACCGGGAGACCGGTTTCCTCGTCCCCGGGCACGATCCCGCCGCCTACGCGCGCGTGCTGCGCGATTTCGCCGACGACCGGACGCTCTCGGCCCGGATGGGCGACGCCGCCGCCCGGCACGCGCAGCGCTTCGGCTGGGACACCGCGGCGGCGGCCACGGCGGACGTGTACACGGCGGCGACGCAGACCCACCGCCGCAGGGTGCGCGGCCACCAGGGCTGACACCCCCCGCTGTCGGACGGCTGACGTACGCTCGCCCCATGGCTGACGCAGCGTCGATCGTCGAGCAGGTCCTCACCGAGGCCGAGCTGGAGTGGGAGAGTCCCGCGACGGGCTCGTACGTCGTGAAACTGCCCGGCACCCGCAAGCTCTCGACGACCGTGTCACTGATCGTCGGCAAGCACTCCCTGTCGCTGAACGCCTTCGTGGTCCGCCATCCCGACGAGAACGAGGAAGGCGTCCACCGCTGGCTCCTGGAGCGCAATCTCAAGCTCTACGGCGTGAGTTACGCGGTCGACCCCCTGGGGGACGTGTACCTGGTCGGCAAGCTGCCGCTGGCCGCGGTCACGCCGGACGAGATCGACCGCCTGCTCGGGTCGGTCCTGGAAGCCGCCGACGGGTCTTTCAACACCCTCCTTGAGCTCGGTTTCGCCTCCGCGATCCGCAAGGAGTACGCCTGGAGGGTCTCCCGCGGGGAATCGACCCGCAATCTGGACGCGTTCACACATCTGACTCAGCGCCCGACCGACTGACTCGTGGTCCAGTCCAACTAACCCTTGCACGCCCTCTTCCGGCCGGGCGTTCGCAATGACATGCTCACCGCCGACGCAGATCTGAACGTCATTCACATCCATGGATGTGTGGGAAGGCGGGCGGGCATGAGCGAGAAGCACGTGGGCATCAGCAGGCGGGGCCTGCTCGGCAGCGCCGTGGCCGTGGCGGGCGCCGCGGTGACCGGCGGACCGGCGGCGGCCGCGTCCGGCCGGGCCCCTGCGTCCGCCGGGCCACCGGGCACGGACGCCGGGGCGATCGGCGCGACAGCCGCGCCGACGGGCACGGAAGCCGCGCGGCACGGGGTGCACGGCCAGGTGCCCGCACTCTGGCGGGAGTTCACCCGCTCCCCCTTCACCCACCCGCAGATCCCGTACGTCGGCCGGGCCGGTTTCCGGGCCGGGGCCACGCGCTTCCCCCGCCGCCCCGTCGTGGCCGACGTACGCGACTTCGGCGCCGTGGCGGACGACGGCGTGACGGACTGCGCCCCCGCGATCAACCGTGCCATCGCTGCTGCCGGCAGGGCCGGCGGTGGCACGGTTCTCATCCCGCCCGGCACCTTCCGTGTCGACGACCTGATCCGCGTGGGCCACTCGAACGTCGTCCTGCGCGGCGCCGGCAGCGACCGTACGAAGCTGTACGCGACCAGGAGCCTCACCGAGCTGATCGGCGTCTACGGCTCCCGCTACGGCGGCGACAAGTCCTCCTGGTCCTGGGCGGGCGGCCTCATCTGGCTCGCTCCCACGGCCCGCCTGGACTCCCTCGTCGCCGCCGTCCGGGCGAAGGCCTGGCCGTTCGAGGGCTGGACCGGCAACCGTCGCGACGAGTGGGAGACGCTGACGACGGTGGCACCCGCCACCCGGGGGTCATGGACGGTGACGGTCACCGACCCGCGCCGGCTGAAGGCGGGCCGGCTCGTCCTGCTCCGCCTCGCCGACGACGCCGGCCACACCCTGCTGGAGCACATGGCGGGCGGCGGCCCCGGCCCGGAGGCGTACTACTGGGACGACAAGACCAAGCTGACCAGCTACGTCCCCTACGAGTGGCCCGTGCGCGTCAGCCGTGTGCGGGGCACGAAGGTCACCCTGGAACGTCCGCTCCCGCTCGACATACGCCCCGAGTGGGACCCGCGCCTGACCACCCTCGTGGAGCCACTGACGGGCTCGGGCGTCGAAGGCCTCACCCTGGAGGCCGTCGAGACCCCGCAGCCCCCGCACCTCCTGGACAAGGGCTACAACGGGGTCGTGTTCCAGTGCGCGTACGACTGCTGGGCGGACGACGTCGTCGTACGCCATGTGGACAACGGCTTCGGACTCGTGGCCGCCTCCGCCTGCACCCTGCGCCGCACCCGCGTGGCCGGCCGCGGCTCGCACCACCCGTACTTCTGCCGCGAGGGCTCGCACGACAACCTCGTCGAGGACTTCACCATCGAGCAGCGCACGGTCCCGGCCCCGGCGAACACCCAGCTCCACGGCATCAACGTGGAGGGACTCTCCTCCCACAACGTCTGGTCGCGCGGCGACATGCGGATGGGCACCTTCGACTCCCACCGAGGGATGCCCTTCGCCAACGTCCGCACCGACATCACCGTCGACAACAACGGCCGCCACGGCGGCGACGCCTCCGCCGGGCCCCTCTTCGGCGCCCGATTCACCCACTGGAACATCCGCGACACCAACAACCGCGCCGGCCTCGTCAAGATCGACGGCCTCGCGCCCTACAGCGCCACGGTCGGCGTCAACACCTGCACGGAGTTCGACCAGATCGACGTACCCGACTTCACCGGCGACCTGCGCTCCCGCCTGGAGCTGTACGGGACGACGGACGTCGTACGGCCACGGAACCTGTACGAGGCACAGCGCGACCTCTGAGCCGCGCGGTCCCCGCCGGACCCGTGCCCGTCGTACCGGTCCTACTCGTCGTACCGGTGCTGCCCGTCATGCCCCCCTGTCCGTCGGACCCGTCGTGCCGCTCGGGTGGGGTTCATCGGGTCTGTGGGGCCGGCGTCGCCCCGCCGCGGTAGCGCCCCGGGGCGACTCCGACCAGCCGCTTGAACTGGCGGGTGAGGTGGGACTGGTCGTAGAAACCGGTCGTGGTGGCCACCTCGGCCGGTCTGCCGCCGTCCAGGAGCAGCCCGCGGGCGCGGTCGACGCGCCGCGACATCAGGTACTGGTGCGGCGCGATCCCGAAGGCACCGCTGAACGCCCGTACGAGATGGGCGGGATGGGCGTGCAGGAGCCGGGCGGCCTCGTCGAGGGAGACCCCGTCTACGAGCCGTGCGTCCAGCAGCTCGCGCAGCCGGTCCGCGAGCGTCGGGTCAGGACGCGCCTCCTCGACGGGACGCGGCCGCAGATGGCCGCGCAACCGCTCGGCCACCAGCGTCAGTCTGCTCTCGGCCTCCAGTTCGTCACCGGGGTGCGCGAGAGCGGTGTGCAGCTGCCCGACGCGCCGGCGCAGCAGAGGGTCGCGCAGATCGGGACCGTCCACCGCGGGGCCGATGAGACTCGCGTCGAGCCGGCTCAGGTCGAGATAGAGGACGCGTTTGCGGAATCCGTCCTCGGTGACCGGCGAACCGTTGTGGGGGACGTGCGGCGGCAGCAGCGAGACCGTGTCGTGCGGGGTGCCGTGCTCGTGCCGGTCGAGGTCGTAGCGCACGGCACCGTCGTCGACGATCAGCAGCGTCCACGCCTCGTGGACGTGCATCGGGTACGCGTACTCGGTGTAGTGGGCGTGGAAGACCTCCACGACGCCCGGGATCCGCGGGCGCCACGCGGAGATCTCCCGCTGGGCCGCCATGCAAACAACGTACAAGACGGCGTCGTACGGCGGTCGACAGTCTCGAGGCATGAGCACACCGGACAACGAGCCCACCCGTTTCGACACCAAGATCGCCGTACTGCTGAGGGACGACCTCGAGCCCTGGCAGCGGCTCAACGTGACCGCCTTCCTGGTCAGCGGCCTCGGGGCGACCGTCCCCGAGGTGGTCGGCGAGCCCTATGCCGACGCGGACGGCGTCCCGTACCTGCCCATGTTCCGCCAGCCGGTCATGATCTTCGAGGGCGGCAAGGAGACACTGACCGCGGCGCACGGCCGCGCGCTGGTCCGGGCGCTCCCGAGGGCGGTCTTCACGTCCGACCTGTTCACCACGGGCAACGACCGGGACAACCGGGCCGCCGTACGGGCCGTGCCGACCGCGGCACTGGATCTGGTCGGGCTGGCGGTGTACGGGCCGCGGAACGGGGTGGACAAGGTGTTCAAGGGGGCACGGATGCATCCCTGAGGCCGGGCGGCCGACCGGGCGGGGGCGCCCCCGGGGTGCGGGGGGCGCGGGGCGTGCGGGGTGTGGTGTCTCCGCCCGGCCGGTGCGCGCCGGGTCACCCGTGCCGGCCCGGGACCTCGCCGCCGCCGAGGGACCTGTCGTCGCCGAGGGACCTGTCGCGGCCGCCGATCCCGCCCGCGTTGGCGGTCGCGCCGGGGTCACGACTCCGCCGTGGTCCGTTCGGCCGCTCCTCCCGCCTTCACCGCGGGAGCCTTCCTCACCCCGGGGATCTGCACCGCGGGTTCCTCCGCCGGGAGACGGCTCATCAGCATCCCGTACCCGAGCGCCGCGGCCGTGCCCACCGCCGCGCACAGCCCCCACAGCCACTCCGCGCCGAGCCGGTCGATGACGACGCCGGACATCAGGGGCGCGATGAGCGCGGCGAGCGACCAGGAGAGGGTGTACATGCCCTGGTACCTGCCGCGGCCGTGGGTGGGGGAGAGCAGGACGACCAGCCCCGTCTGCGTCGGCGCGTTGACGATCTCGGCCAGGGTCCACACGCACACCGTGAGCGCGAAGACGCCGACCGAGCCGGCAAAGGCGGTGAGCCCGAAGCCGTACCCGGCGATGAGCGACGAGATCACCAGCAGCCGCCGTGGATCCCGGTGCTGGATGAAACGGGTGACCGGGATCTGCAGGGCGACGATGAGGAAACCGTTCACGGCGATCGCCAGGCCGTAGTCGGCCGGGGTGAACCCGGCCTCGCCCATCGCGACCGGCAGCCCCACGGACCCTTGCTGGAAGACGACGGCGACCAGGAAGGACAGCCCGACCACGCTCATGAAGCGCCGGTCGCGCAGCACGGTCCCGAGACCGGCCTCGTCGGCGGCCTCCTTGGCCGTCCGGACCGGCCGTGACTCCGGCAGCTTCGCGAACACGACCAGCGCGCAGGCCAGCGTCATACCGGCCTCGATGAGGAAGCCCGCGAGGTAGCTGACCTCGGCGATGAACCCGGCGGCCATCGACGAGACCGCGAAGCCGAGGTTGATCGCCCAGTAGTTCAGGGAGAACGCCCGTACCCGGTCCTCGGGACGCACGATGTCGGCCATCATCGCCTGCACCGCGGGCCGGGAGGCGTTGCTGGCCATGCCGACGAGGAAGGCGACGGCGGCGATGCTCACCGGGTCGTGCATGAAGCCGAGCAGCGCGACGGAGGCAGCCGTCGACGACTGCGCGATGAGCAGGGTGGGCCGCCGTCCGAGCCGGTCGGTCATCACCCCCGCGCCGAGCGAGGAGACGACCCCGCCGAGGCCGTGCAGGGACGCCACCAGGCCCGCGTACGAGGCGGAGTAGCCGCGGTCGAGCGTCAGGTACAGCGCCATGAAGGTGGCCACGAAGGCCCCCAGCCGGTTGACCAGGGTGCTGATCCACAGCCACCAGAACTCACGGGGGAGCCCTGAGACGGTCTCTCGGACGGCACGTCTCATCACGACTAGTGGCATGGCGGACCCCAGGTCAGGAAGGCGCGTAAGCGGCTCGGGCGGTAGGCACAACTTACGAGAGTGCGGTCCGGGTGGGCCACTCGATTAACAGATGCCGTCAACCGGCGGGCGTTTGCCTGAGCGTCCCTGTCCGTCTGTCGACCGGGGGAGCGGCGCGTCCGCGCGTTCCATTACGCTCGACCGCATGGCCGACGCACCGTACAAGCTGATCCTCCTCCGCCACGGCGAGAGCGAATGGAACGCGAAGAACCTGTTCACCGGTTGGGTGGACGTCAACCTCAACGAGAAGGGCGAGAAGGAGGCAGTCCGCGGCGGTGAGCTGCTCAAGGACGCCGGCCTGCTGCCCGACGTGGTCCACACCTCGCTCCAGAAGCGGGCCATCCGCACCGCCCAGCTCGCGCTGGAGGCCGCGGACCGCCACTGGATCCCGGTCCACCGCTCCTGGCGCCTGAACGAGCGGCACTACGGCGCGCTCCAGGGCAAGGACAAGGCCCAGACCCTTGCCGAGTTCGGCGAGGAGCAGTTCATGCTGTGGCGCCGTTCCTACGACACCCCGCCGCCGCCGCTCGCCCGCGACGCCGAATACTCCCAGTTCGACGACCCGCGCTACGCGACGCTCCCGCCGGAGGTGCGCCCGCAGACGGAGTGCCTCAAGGACGTCGTCGTGCGCATGCTGCCGTACTGGTTCGACGGCATCGTCCCCGACCTGCTGACCGGCCGCACGGTCCTGGTCGCGGCCCACGGCAACTCGCTGCGCGCCCTCGTCAAGCACCTCGACGGCATCTCCGACGCCGACATCGCGGGCCTGAACATCCCCACCGGCATCCCCCTCACCTACGAGCTGGACGCCGACTTCAAGCCTCTCAACCCCGGCGGCACCTACCTCGACGCGGATGCGGCCGCGGCGGCGATCGAGGCGGTCAAGAACCAGGGCAAGAAGAAGTAGAGAACGCGATCAAGCCCCTGACCTGCGCACACGGTGCAGATCAGGGGCTGCCGTTTGCCCTGGGCTCATCGTGGGCCCTCAGCGCGGGGGAGCGTCCGGCCGGAGAGCCTTCCCGAGAGCCTTCCGCGCGCGGTCCCGACTGCTTGGCATGAGGTGGGCGTACACCTTCAGCGTGAGCCCTGGATCGGAGTGTCCCAGGTACTCACTGACGGCCTTGATGCTCTCTCCGGCGTCCAACAGGACCGATGCGTAGAAGTGCCTCAGCGCGTGCATGCCGTGCTCCCGAGCGGCGGCATGCTCACGGCTCTTCGCCTTGGGGATGACACCGATTTTGGCGAGGGCGGGCTTCCAGTGGTCCTCATTCAGCGATGTGCGCCAGACGTGCCCACCTAGGGGACCGGTGAAGAGCAGTCGTTTGGTCACGGGCGAACCGTTGGCGCGCATCCACGGCAACGTGATCTCAACCGGCGGGAAAAGCTTCATGTGCGCCTTGAGTGCGTCCGCCACGGGATCGGGGAGCGGCACGTCACGCAACTTGCCGCCCTTGGGCGGGGCGAACACCGGCTGACTCAGGCTCAGCTTGAGCTGTTGGACGACGTGAAGCGTGCCGTTGTCGAAGTCCAGCTCTTCGACGGACAGTCCGAGGATTTCCCCCTGACGCAGGCCGCAACCGGCGCCCACGTCGACCATGGGCCGGAACCGTTCGACCAGGGCGCCGCGCATGGCGAAGACCCGATCCGGCAGCCACGGGACGACACGGCGCGCGCCCATTTCCGGGAGCGTCACCGTACGCGAGTCCCACGGGAGGGGGTCCGCTGTCCTGAGGAGTGTCTACGGCCTTCACCTCGAACCCAGGCCCGCCGCGCGAGCGGAGCGAGCTGCCAAGGGACGTGCGGCCGGGTTCCGTTCCTCACTGCTTTGGCTGTAGCTCCTCTGGAGGGAAGCCCTGACCTTTGGCCGGAGTGGTTACCGCGTGTCCGTTCTTGGCTTGTCGCCGTCGTGGAGGTCGCTGCCGTGCCCTTGCTCTAGCTGGTGGCGGTCGGCCGGCGGCCTCAACGCATCTGGGGGCTCCCGGGTCGAGCCCATTGGTTTATGGTTTCCGTTCATGGTCACCCCACAGTCGACAGATCCCTCCGTCTTCTACGCAGCACTCCGCGAACAGTTCGAGGCCTTCCTCCATGAGCATCGATCCGCTCTCAACGACAGCTTGAATGGGTTGACCGAAGAACAGGCGCGTCGGTCATTGGTCACGTCCAAGACCACGTTGCTGGGCCTTGTCAAGCACGCCACGTTTGCCGAGAAGGTCTGGTTCGACGAGGCGATCACATGCCGATCTCGCACCGAGATCGGCATTCCCGACTCGCCGGACGAGTCGTTCGACCTCGACGACGGCGACACCATCGCCTCCGTCCAGCGCGCCTACCAGCAGGCTTGCACGGCGTCCCGTCAGGCCGTCGCAGAGCTGTCGCTGGACGAGCTCGTACGGGGGAACCGCCGGGGTCCGCTGCCGCTGCGTTGGGTTTACCTCCATATGCTGCGCGAACTGGCCGAGCACTGCGGGCACGCGGACATCCTCCGGGAGCAGATCCTCGACAGCACGACGCGCCGCGGCTAGCTGGTGCAGTCCGGCCGAGTACACGCGGCCAGGGCACGTCGAGCTGGCAGTGGTGGACGAGATCGCGACCTGGCTGGCGCAAGGGTAGGCAGTCAAAGGTCAGGGCAGGTCAAGGCTTCCCTCCAGAGGAGCTACGCCCAACTGCTTCCTACCCCACCGAACTGGCACCCCCGCTTGTCGCTTGTCGTGAGGAGGCAGGGCCACACCGCTGGGGGTCGAAAGAGGCTCTGAACAGCGAGCCGACAAGCGACAAGCCTCCCGACGCGATGCGGTCCGGCCGGCGCACCTTTCGGAAGCGCTGAACGGCACGACTCCGGGGTCCGTCCAGATGGCACGCTAACCGCTAACGTGCTGGCCACCAGCGGTTTTGGTCGCTAGCGGGGTCGCTAATGTTAGCGGTCCCTGCCGCTAGCGCCAGAGCCCCTTCGAAGCCCGGAGCCGGGCCGTCTGTGGGCCGTCGGCCGGTTGACCGGTCCGTACTCAGTGCTCGAGAAAGTCCGGCTCCGGATGTTCTCTCGTCTCTGCCTGGGCTCCCGCATCGCGGAGCGCCGAGACGGCTGCCTCCGCGTCCTCCTCGGGCACGCCGGTGAGAACCATGGCGGGAACCCGTGTCACCAGAACCTTGCTGTGCCAGAGGCTCAGCCCCGTCAGCCGACGCACGACCTGGACGACGTCCATCACGCGGAGACCGGCGTCGCTGAGCACCACGTCATGAGGCACGTCGTCGCACACCAGCAAGAAGTACTCGTTCGCCAAGGCTCTCCCCGCCCCTCGCCCCTCTCCCATTCGGAGCGTAGGAGCCCTCAGCCGTCATGTCGCATCGTTTTGGGCGAGCCGAAGACAGCGGCCACGGCTTTGCGGGTCCGCTCCTGGCCGGACGGCATCACGCGAAGCGTCGGACCGGGGTCCGAGTGGCCGAGGTACTCGGCCGGGGCCTTGATGTTCCCCCCCGCGTCCAGGAGCAGCGCCACGTAGAAGTGCCGCAGGGCGTGCATCCGTCGACGGTCGGAGGTCGGACGAGCGACCCGCACGCGGGTTGCGGGGGGAGATGTCCGTCATCCACGGCCGCGCTCAACGGGGCGCGTACGCACCGTACGGGAGTGCCAGCCCGTAGGGATGGGAGACGGGGGTGAGTGGTGAGTAGGCGTGGGTGGGACCATCCTGTATGGCGCTGATGAAGTACATGACAAACAGCAAGGATGATCGATGGTGGATGCAAGGTCTCGGGCTCACGGCCGGAGCGGTCTGGGCCGGCGTCCGCGCGTTGGGTAACGGACGGCCGCCACTACTGCGGGTGGGCTTCGGCGTAGCGGCGATCTGCTTCCTGGCCGCAATTGCGGGACTCATCATCGACCGAATTCGGGCAACCAGGCGAGATCGCAGAGGTTCCGCGGATGACACTGCCGCGGGCGAGCCGCGAGAGCCTTGATCGATGCGGTTTCGAGGAAACCGCGGGGCGTGCCCCTTCCGTGCCGGAACGGACGGGGACTCACGGGGAATCGAGGTGCGCCAGGCCTACCTCCCCACGCTGCCCAAGACAGGGATTCCCAGGTCAGACCTGTGATCCCTCAACCTCGCTCCTCAAAGCGGTGGCTTCCTGGCAACCAGCGGCAGCGGCCGGCCGTCAGCCGCACCGCCTGAATGGTCAGGACTCATCCCGTTGCCCTACTCACAGGTGAAGCCAACAGCGTCAAGGCCATAGTCGCGCTCGCGATTCCCCCAGCAATGGGGAAGGGCGAGCAGATGGCAGACGCAGAGTGCACAGCATGCAGGTTCATCCGGGGCGAGGGGCCGATACCAGGGGGAACACTCCTGAGGACAGCAAATGCGGCTGCCGGCAGTGAACCCAGTCGCTCCGTCATCCAACGCAGTCGACGCCGACAACGCCGCCGGCATCGCCCCGGCACACCGGATCGAGCGGGGTTGCGGGGGTTATCGACGCTGCTTCTCGGCATTCGCTGGGCCGATGCGGACTTCCGCGGAGGCAGGCAGCG
Organism: Streptomyces sp. NPDC005195; assembly: GCF_040608315.1. Classification (NCBI taxonomy): domain Bacteria; kingdom Bacillati; phylum Actinomycetota; class Actinomycetes; order Kitasatosporales; family Streptomycetaceae; genus Streptomyces; species Streptomyces sp. NPDC005195. The sequence goes on along the minus strand of NZ_JBEXHZ010000003.1, from coordinate 288,502 downwards.
CCACCGCCCCAGTTCCCGCAAGGACCTGTGCAGAAGGCCACTTGGACAGGGAATCCGCAACTTCGACAGGGCTCGCAGAGGCAGCTAGCTTCAGCTGGTCTTCGGTGGTCGCCCGCGGTCGTCCGTGGTCGCACAGGGGTTCCTTCAGGCTGGGCCGGCCGCGACGGGTGAGTCGGTTACGCCCCACGAACCCTCGCCCCCATGCGTAAGCCACCGAACTGGGTCCACGCCAGGCAGTCCCGACCAGGGAGAGACGCATGCCCCATCTTGCTCTGTACACATTCGGCGTCCTGAAGTCACCTCTCGCCGATCCCGCCCCTCTCACGCGCGAGTTCTACGACATTGGTGAGGCCGTCCACCGGAAGATCAGTCAGCACCCCGGATACCTCGCGCGTGCTGAAGCGGCAGACGGAGACCGGGGCGCGCTCTTCGAGGCGGACTGGGGTGCATGGGGAGAGTTCGCCGCACCGACTTGGTACGGCAAGGGCCATACGCCGGAAACCACCGCCCTGGCCGCGACCCTCTCGCTCTGGACCGACCTGCGCCCCGCCTTCGACGCCGTCTACACCGGTCGGCACCGTGAGGCGCTGAACAGGCGTTACGACTGGTTCGAGAGGACAGGGCACCCAAATTACGTGTTCTGGTGGGTCTCCGACGGTGTGATACCCACCTGGCAGGACGGGGTTTCCAGGCTGGAGCACCTCCACGACCACGGCTCCGCGCCGCACGCCTTCACCTTCCACGACTCGTTCGCCCCGGACGGAACTCCCACCCGGATCGACGGCATCGGGTCGAAGGGCGACCAGGTTCGCTGACAAGGAAGCCTGAACGACCGGATTCGCTGTCAAACGCCTCGATCGAATGACGGCGAACACCAGTGAGCACCATCGCCGCCGTCAGTTGGCCGCTGCGGCCGGAACCCAAACGGTCGCTCCGGCCGCATGGTTCGGTTCCTTCTTCTCAGCGCAGTTGCTCGGCCAGTCCGACGATGATGCCCTCCGGGCCGCGGAGGTAGCAGAGCAGGTGGCTGTCCTCGAACCGGGCGATCTCGCCGACGAGTTCGGCGCCGTGAGGGCGCAGGCGGGCAACGGTGTCCTCGATGTCGTCGACGGCGAACATGACGCGGTGCGTGCCCAGGATGTTGTGCGGCCGGTTGCGCGGTCCGGCGCTGATCACCGCGGGGCTGCGGTACTTCGCCAGCTCGAGCCGGCTGTGACCGTCCGGGGTCCGTACCATCGCGATGTCACAGCGGACGCCGTCGAGTCCGGTGCACTGGTCGGCGAAGAGGCCCTCGACCTCAGCCCTGCCCTCCAGCTCCATACCCAGTTCCACGAAGAACGCGATGGCGGCGTCCATGTCCTCGACGACGATGCCGACGTTGTCCATCCGCTGAATCGCCATGCTGGATTCTCCCTCTTTCCTCGTGCGGCCGGTGGTGGCCCCTGATGTCCCTGGGACGGAGCCGGTGGCGCGTTCTCGACATCCCCAGACCGCCGAACTCCGAAAAATCTGGATCGCGCCCCAGCACCGCCGCAGCGGACTCGCGAGTCAGGCGCCACCACCGAGGGTGAGGGCGGCGCGGGCGGCCGCTCCCATGAAGACGATCAGCCGCAGCGTGCCGTCCCGCTTTTCAAGGCGGGGACAGCTTGCGTACCTCGAAGAGTGTGGCGCCATCCCGGCGGCAATCGAGACGTTCGGACGTGCGCGGGTCCAGTACGAGGCGTACCGAGCGACCCGAGGCGACGACGCCCCGCCATGGCCTGTCTTCCGGATCAGGCGGTGGGACGGCGGCGGGCGCGGAGTCGTTGGACGCCCTTCACGGCGTAGACGGCGGACATGAGCGCGTAGCCGAGGAAGGCGGCCGGGGTAGGTGGCGGGTTGGGGCAGAGGACAGGTGCGCCTGCTTTCTGCCCGGCCGATCTTGGGCTGTGGGAAGGTACTTCTCATGACGTGCATCCGAAGGGGCCGTGCCTCGTAGAGCAGCAGCATCACTTCGACCGCGGGAACGCGGCCGGGGAGGACCGTGGATCCGGTATCGCGATGTCCCAGGTCTGTCGGGAGCGGCGAATGCCGCCGTCCGCGTGGTTGAGCGGGAGCGGTTGTCTTCGGGCATCGTGTCAGTGGCGCTGAGCGTGTGGTCCGTGCGTGTTCACGGCACCAAGCGCCGGTGGAGGCCGTGGGAGGGCGAGTTCACCTGCCCGTGCTGCGGCGAGGGCTGGGCCCGGGACAAGCTGCAGGAGGCTCTGTCCATGCTGCCGCCGAGAGCGGCCACCGAACTCCAAGGGCAAATCGAGCGCTTGGACGCGGTGCTGCTCAGGCGAACGCACCACGACCCGATGGCGGACCCGGAGTCGGCGTGGTGGCATCGCAGATGCTGACCGGCCGGAACGGTACCTGGGTATCAGTCCGCGGACCGGCGCAGAGGTCGAGCTCGTGCGTCGGCTGGGCTCCGCGCTCCATGCCGCACGCTTACAGCCCCCGAACGGCTCCGACGAGGAGTACCTGCGAGCGGCAGCGTGGCCGGAGGGGGTGGCGGCGGCCGGCCGTCTCGCGGAAGCCGTGGTCTCGAACGCCCTGAGTTCAAAACGCCCTGAGCGGACTCGTCGCACTGAGAAGTCGGCGTGGTGTGTTGTGCCCGAGCCTCCGTTGCGCGTGCCGTCCGGCGCACCCGCCGAGCGCGTCCTGCGGGCCCGCAAGGAGGCTCCCGAGAACGAGCCCTTCCTGGCTGCCGAGATCGATGAGTAGGTGCCGCACTCGTGGCCCGGTCGTCCGCCGTAGAGAGGAAAGTGCGGGGGCCGGGCCGAGGCGTGCGGCTCGCCTGAGCGTCAACCCTGCTGTCGTCTGATAGGGAATGTTCCACTTGGTCCGCTCTGTCCCCGGACAGAGCGGCCGGCCGGGTGGCATCTCTGTGTTCGAACCCCGCGCCACGACGGCACCTGACGCGACAGTAGAGGGAGACCATGAGCTGGACACGCACACGTCGGGCGGCAGCGTCGGCGGCTCTCGCCGGAGCGATCGCCCTCGTCTCAACGGTGCTGCAGCCGGCCCATGCCGGAACGCGGACCGGGCCCGCGCGGTCGTTCGCGACCGTGGCGGAGAAACGGTCCGGCACGCCCGTGCCGCGCCCCCCTCGCCTCCCGCGGGACTTCCGTGGCAAGGGCAAGTACATTGTCCGGGACCTGGGCATCACCGTCCCGTTCACCTGGGAGGGGAGAAACGGCGACAGCCAGATGATCGCGGGCGGTCCGCAGTATCCGATCTGGTTCACCAACCTGATCCACCACGGCAGCCTCTACACCCTGACCTACAAGTGGCCCGGCCTGACCGAACATCCGTGCTCGCAGATCCCGGGCTTCGACCTCGACCGGTTGAACGAGGCGTTCCGAGGCGCACGCTTCGTCGGGCGGGAGATCCTCCAGCGGAACCCGAACCGGTACGTGAACCACTGGCGGGTCGGTGTCGTCCTGCCGAAGCTGCCGCCGGGGAATTTCCTTCGGTTCCCCCTCGCGCTGGGCGACATCTACGTCGATCAGAAGGACCGGGGCACGTTCTGGCAGGTGCTGCAGTTCGGCATCCAGAATCTCTACGACCCCGAGCTGGACGAGTGGCTCGTGATGGACACCTTCGCGCACAGGCCCGGTACGGTCACGCTTCCCCCGCGCTGCTCACCACCGCCGTTGGGTAGGTAGGCCCACGGGACGACGCGGCCGGGCCGGTGCGACGTACCCGTACCGGGGTGGGCCGATCGTCGGGCCACCGCGGACAGGGCAGGCGAGGCAACCGTCCCGCGGAGGCAACCGTCCCGCGGAGGCGGACGTCTCGGAAGGCGGACGTGCGCGCGGGAACCGGGCCGTGGGCTGAGCACCGACCGCACGCGGGCCGGTGAGGGGGAACGGGTGGAAGACGAGCGAGACCGCCCTGACGCGGCGGATCTCGGCGTGGCCGGATGCGGATGGCTGCTGATCGTGGCCGTCATCGCCGCGCCGGGACTCCTGCTGAACGACGGTCCCCTGACGGCGTACTTGGCCGTACCGGGCGGTGTGGCGGGGTTCCTCTGGGCGCGCGACAGGCTCTACCGCTGAGGGAGTTGCCGCGAGAGGTCCGGCAGCGCGGCGCTTCGGGGGGAGCGGCGCGGCCCTCCGGGCGGGGCAGCGTGACCGCCGCCTCGGCGTCCTGCCGGGGCACGTTGGGCGGCGGTCGGGGTCAGTGGCCGCCGGTGGGCCGGTCGCAGGCGGAGTGGTCGGGGTAACCGCCGAAGGCGTCCGCCTGGGTGGAGTCGCGGTTCATCGTGCCCTCCACGCACAGCGGGAAGGTGTCGATGAGGAAGCCGACCCCCGTGGGGCCGTTCTGGTACGACCGCACCTTCGAGGCCGGGTAGCCGAGGCCGGTGAGCGCGTCGCGGGCGCTGTCCGGCGCGAAGTCGCCCCGCTCACGCAGAGGTTCGAGTGCGCCCTCGACCCGTGCGACGGCCGCGAGCCCCTCGCACCGCTCCCGGCCGTGCAGCGGGAAGGGCACCATGAAGCCGTGGTTCTCGGCGTAGTGGTCGGTGGGCGGCGTGGCCGGCCCCGAGGTGCCCGGCGTCCGTGTCGGCGTCGGCGTGGGGCTCTCACCGGGGCACGGGAAGTCCACCGGCGCGCTCGGCGTCGCCGCCGCCCCTGAGGGCCCCTCCGCACCGGCCTCGTCCCCGGGCCGATGCGTTCCGCACCCCACGGCCAGCACGGCCAGCAGGGCCGGTACCACCATCGGCACCATCCCGAGCCGGACCCCCGGCGTCCTGATCACCGTCATGCCCCCGATCCTCCCCCGTGCCGCGGCGTGCGTCATGAGTACGCCTACTCACCCGAGCCCCTCAGGTGTCGGGTGGTGACCGCGCGGGGGGCGGTATACGTTCGAAGAAGGGGCGGCGTCACGCTGTCGTGCCTGGTCGCGGCGCCGGTCTCGGCCCCGCAACCCACGCCGTGAGGTGCCCCCATGAAGATCCAGGACTCGATCGCCCTCGTCACCGGAGCGAACCGCGGACTCGGCGAACAGTTCGCACGGGAACTGGTCGCCGCCGGAGCGGCCAAGGTCTACGCCGGAGCCCGCGACCCCGGGAAGGTCACGGTGCCCGGGGTGGTGCCGGTCGCCGTGGACATCACCGACCCGGAATCCGTGCGTGCGGTGGCCGACCTGGCGCAGGACGTGACGCTGCTCGTCAACAACGCCGGTTCGACGACCCGGGCCGACGTGCTCACTGCCGGTCTGGACTCGTTCCGCACCGAGTTCGAGACACACGTTCTCGGCACCCTCGCCATGTGCAGGGCCTTCGCCCCCGCCCTCGGACGCAACGGGGGCGGCGCGATCGTCAACGTGCTGTCCGTGCTGTCCTGGCTGTCGGTCACGGCCAGCGCCGGCTACGCCGCGGCCAAGTCCGCCGAGTGGTCGGTGACGAACTCCTTGCGGCTGGCTCTCGCGGAACAGGGCACGCAGGTCACCGCCCTGCACGTCAGTTACATGGCGACGGACATGGCCGCGGGCGTGGCGGGTCCGAAGGCCGATCCCGTCGCGGTGGCCCGTGCGGCGCTCGACGGTGTCGAGGCCGGACTCCACGAGGTGCTCGCCGACGACGCCAGCAGACAGGCCCAGGCCGCGCTGGCCGAGGGGCCGGGGGCGTTGTACCCCCAGCTGTCCGGGCGGCCGGGGCTGATCTGAGCACACGGAAAACCGTGCGGGCGGCCGGGGTTGGTCCGAGCACACGCGGGCGGCCGAGGTTGTTCCGGGCGCGCTGGGACAGGTCGTACGGGCGGTGGGGGTCCGGGCATGACGGGCGCGCCCGTCATGGCCGCTGGTCCTCCTACTGGTCGTCCACGGTGATGTGGAAGGTGAGCCGTCGCTCCGTCACGGCCGCCGGGACGGAGTGCGTGCCCGCCGGGACGGTGCGCACGAAGCCCCGGGCCGAGCGGTAGTCCCCCGTACCGCCGGTGATGGCGATGTCGACCGTGGCGGCGGCGGGCAGGTGCAGCAAGGCCTGCGAGGTGATCTGTCCCTGAGGCAGGACGAAGGTGCCGAGACACTGGAGTTCGCCCGGCTCGGTCTGGATGTACGTGCAGACGACACTGTGGTCGCCGATCTTCCTGCCGTCGCGGTAGAGATCCTCGGCGATGATGATCTCGTCTCCCGGACCGAGCCCCTTCCGGCCCGCGTCGAGGGTCTCGGAACGGGTCTGCCTGGCGACCAGCTGGATGATCTCCGTGTGCTGGTGAACGCTTCGGCCGATGTCGGAGGTGGACGGGGTGGCCGACCAGGCGGCCGGCGCCGTGGGGGCGGTGATGAGGAGGACGGCGGCCAGAGCCGCGGCCGCGCTCGGACCGCGTGGACGAATCTTGCGCATGGAACGTCTCCCACTTGCTGCGGAGATGTGCCTTTCGCGGCTTATTTTACCGTTGGGTACGGTCCGGTGCTCGGCGCGTTCTCACTGCTCACGCCCTCCGTACGCGCTCACGCCCTCCCTACGCGCTCGCGCGGTCCGTACATGTGTGCGAGGTCTGTACATGGAGGAAGGGCCCCGCCGTGGTGACGGGGCCCCTCTGGATCCGCGTGCCCTCGCGGGCCGGGGTGTCCGGTCAGCCGCACTGGCAGGGGTTGCCGGACTGGCAGCCGCACCCGCAGCCGGAGCCGCAGCCGCAGGCGCCGAACAGGGGGAGGCTCTTGACGTCGGCGGGCTGTTCGGTGTCCCGGTCCAGGGTCGGGTCGGGCGTGGCGGGGGATTCGGCCATGGGGTTCTCCCTCAATGAGGCCTCAGTGAGGCATCGAGGCATGGGTGCCTACGCCTATTCCATGCCCGCTCCGCTGGGCGCATCAACGGCGCACTGAGGCTCGCGAGCGCCCCCGGAGCCCGGGAACAGGCCTCTTCCGCCCGGACGCGGTCCCCACCGGCCCGGTTTCAGCCTCCCCGCCCCCGGTCTCAGACGCCTTCCGCCCCCGTGACGGGGTGGATGTCGGCCTGGAGCTCGTCCGCGTGCTCGCCCGTCACCAGGTACACCACGCGCTTGGCCACCGACACCGCGTGGTCGGCGAAGCGCTCGTAGTAGCGGCCGAGCAGGGTCACGTCGACGGCCGTCTCGATGCCGTGCTTCCAGCGGTCGTCGAGAAGGTGCTGGAAGAGGGTGCGGTGGAGGAGGTCCATGTCGTCGTCGTCCTGCTCCAGCTGGAGCGCGAGGTCGACGTCCTTGGTGATGACGACCTCGGCCGCCTTGGCCATCAGGCGCTGGGCGAGCTGGCCCATCTCCAGGATCGTGGCGTGCAGGTCGTGCGGGACCCCGCGCTCGGGGAAGCGCAGCCGGGCCAGCTTCGCGACGTGCTGGGCCAGGTCGCCGGCGCGCTCCAGGTCCGCCGACATCCGCAGGGACGTGACCACGATGCGCAGGTCCGTCGCCACCGGCTGCTGGCGGGCCAGCAGGGCTATCGCGCGGGCCTCCAGCTCGTGCTGGAGATCGTCGACCTTCTGGTCGGCCGCGATCACGCTCTCCGCGAGCTTCAGGTCGGCGTCGAGGATGGCCGTCGTGGCGCGTCCGATCGCCGACCCGACGAGGCGGGCCATCTCGACCAGGCCTTCGCCGATCGAGTCAAGTTCCTCGTGGTACGCGTCACGCATTTGGTTGTCCCTCTCTGAATGTCACCTTTGGGGGCCTGGGGGCCGGGCCCCCGTAGGCATCTACTGACCGCCGGACGGGCCCCGTGAACCCCACGCTCCCACGTTCCGGCTCGGACGCGTCCGTTTCCGGCATCCCAAATGAACCACCACTGGCTCCTGGGTGAACTCTGGGCGACGAGTGTTCGAGGTCGCACTCGGATGGCTGTGGGCTGGCGTGTCGACATGCCTAACCTGGAGGCATGGACGTGAACGCGGCGGTCGCCGCAGCGGCAGCGATCGCCGGAGTGCTTACCGGTGTGATCGCCATGCTGGCGTTCCGCTGGAGCGAGCGCGACCAGAAACGCCCCACCCGCACCTCGCTTCACACGGACCCGGTGCTTCCGCCAGGTGTCGACACGGTCCTCTCCGTGCTCCGCTCCTCCGCTGTCGTACTCGACGAGGCCGATGCCGTCGTCAAGGCGAGCTCCGCCGCGTACGCCCTCGGGCTGGTCCGCGGCGGCAAGCTCGCCGTCGAACCCATGCTGCAGATGGCGCGTGACACCCGCCGGGACGGCGAGATACGCCAGGTCGAACTCGATCTGCCGAGAAGGGGAACGGGACGCGGTGAGGCCTTGGCCGTCTCCGCGCGCGTCGCGCCGCTCGGCTCCCGGCTCGTCCTGCTGCTGGTCGAGGACCTCACCGAGGCGCGGCGCATCGAGGCCGTACGGCGTGACTTCGTCGCCAACGTGAGCCATGAGCTGAAGACACCCGTCGGCGCGCTCTCCCTGCTCTCCGAGGCCGTGATGGACGCCTCGGACGATCCGGAGGCCGTGGAGCGCTTCGCCGGTCGCATGCAGATCGAGGCCACCCGGCTCACCAACCTCGTGCAGGAGCTCATCGACCTGTCGAGGGTGCAGAACGACGACCCGCTGGAGGACGCCGAGCCCGTGCGGGTCGGCGAACTCGTCGCCGAGGCCGTCGACCGGTGCCGCCACCAGGCCGGCACCAAGCAGATCACCATGGCCGCCGGCGGCACCGCGGAGCTGAGCATCTGGGGAAACCGCGGCCAGCTGGCCGCGGCCCTCGGCAACCTCGTCGAGAACGCCGTCAACTACTCGCCCGCCCGTACCCGGGTGGGCATAGCCGCGCGCCGGGTGACCGCGCCCGGCGGAGACCTCATCGAGATCGCCGTGACCGATCAGGGCATCGGCATCTCCGAGAAGGACCGGGAGCGCGTTTTCGAGCGCTTCTACCGCGTCGACCCGGCCCGTTCCCGCCAGACCGGCGGTACGGGCCTGGGTCTCGCGATCGTCAAGCACGTGGCCGCCTCGCACGGCGGGGAGGTCACGGTGTGGAGCTCCGAGGGTCAGGGCTCCACGTTCACCCTGCGGCTGCCGGAGGCGGGTGCGGCCCGCGACCGCGTGACCGATCACCACATGCCCGGACTCGACGAAGACGACGAGACCGAGCAGCCCGACGGGACGACCACCGTCTCATCCCCGTATGAACCGCTTCCTGCCCCGGAGGTCCTTCCGTGACCCGAGTGCTCGTCGTCGAGGACGAGGAGTCCTTCTCCGACGCCCTGTCGTACATGCTCCGCAAGGAGGGCTTCGAGGTCGCCATCGCGACCACCGGGCCCGACGGACTCGACGAGTTCGAGCGCAACGGCGCCGACCTCGTCCTCCTCGACCTGATGCTGCCGGGGCTGCCCGGCACGGAGGTGTGCCGTCAGCTGCGCGGCCGCTCCAACGTCCCGGTGATCATGGTCACCGCCAAGGACAGCGAGATCGACAAGGTTGTCGGGCTGGAAATAGGAGCCGATGACTACGTCACCAAGCCCTTCTCGTCCCGCGAGCTGGTCGCCCGTATCCGGGCCGTCCTGCGCCGCCGGGGCGAGCCCGAGGAGGTCACTCCGGCCGCGCTGGAGGCCGGTCCGGTCCGGATGGACGTCGACCGCCACGTGGTCACCGTCTCCGGCTCCAAGGTCGACCTCCCGCTGAAGGAGTTCGACCTGCTGGAGATGCTGCTGCGCAACGCGGGCCGCGTGCTGACCCGTATGCAGCTCATCGACCGGGTGTGGGGCGCCGACTACGTGGGCGACACCAAGACCCTCGACGTCCACGTCAAGCGCCTGCGCGCGAAGATCGAGCCGGATCCGGGTGCGCCGCGCTACCTGGTGACGGTGCGAGGACTCGGCTACAAGTTCGAGCCGTAAACCGGCCCTCCGAAGCACGGGCGCCCGGAACTCCGGCGCCCGGAGACGGGATGCGCGTGCCCTCCGTGGGCGGCATCCCACCGGCCACCGCGCGTGTGGCGGCACGACGACGCCGAAGGGCGGTACCCCGGCGGGGGTACCGCCCTTCGGCGTCGTACGAGCCTTGTACGGCGACCCTCCCGGTGCGGCCGGGAGGCGCGCCGGTCACTGGCCGGAAGCGGACTCCGTGGCCGTCGCGCCGGACGACGCCGAGTCGGACGGCGCGCCCGAGACGGAGTCGGACGGCGACGTGGACGCGTCCGGCGAGGCGGACGTGGAGCCGGTGGCCGTCGCGCCGGGCGCCGCCGGGATGTCGCTCGGCCCCCACTTGGTGAAGTAGCTCGAGGCCGGGACGACGAAGGCGCGCAGGTTCACGTCTCCGGTCCTGCTGAAGGTGAAGGTGATCTTCTGCGCGTTGCCGTCCTTGACGCCCGTCCCGGGGGAGGACAGGGCCGCGGAGGCATTGCCCTTGCCGCCGAGGATGACGGAACCGCCGGCCGGGATGGTCAGCTTGCCCTTGCCCGTGGCGGGCGTGAGCTGGGCGGTGCCGTCACCGGCGACGCTGACCGAGTCCAGGGTCTGCGCGGTGCGGCCGTTGTTGAACAGGGTCGCGGAGATCACCGCAGGACCCGAGGACGTGGTGTCGGGCTGGGTGATGACGAGGGCGTTCTGGATCTTGATGTCGCCGACGCTGGTCGCCGCGTTGTCCGGCTTGACCTCCAGCGTCTGTGCGTCGTTGCCGGCAGCGCACGCGGCGAGCGAGGCGATCGAGAACGCAATGGCGGCGGCGGCGAGGGCGCCGCGTCGAAGGCTGCTGCTCACGGCGGCGGCAACTCCTTGAACGTGGGCGAAGCAGGGCGACTCCTGTGCAAAGCCGCCCTAAGGGTCTGTCAGCGGCCTTAGGTTACCGAGCCGTTCCCGTGCCATCGCACCCGACCCGCCCCTTCGCCCCCTCGAGCCCCGTCGCGCCGTCCCCGCGCGCCGGTCCGTACGGCGTGACGGGCCGCCGCGACGGCTCCTTTGGACACAGCTCGTCTGCCATTCACATAAGTAGCCATGAGATCCGCTTGGGGTTTTCCGGCAGGGAATCCGTGGCGGACCAGGAAATTGATCATCGACAGTTCGGTGAAGGGCGTGATCAATTCCGGATTCGTCTCGTACCGGACTCCGGCAACCGAACGGAGTAGCGGAAGTCGAGCTCCTGGAGCAGGACAAAACGGGATGTTCGGACCCTGGTCAGGGTCTACAGGTGTGTGTACCGTACGCGTTTCGCCTGCCCTGGACAGCCGCTCCCACCTGCGAATACCCTCTTCCGCTCGCCCCTCGCAGCACGTTCCTGTCGCGGTTGTCAAGCCCCGAGATATGCCCTGACCTGCGAAAACGCCATTCAGAAGACGCAGTTTCCGTGTTACCCTGGATAGCCACGGAAGGGGTACCTGTCACATGACGTTCAAGGTTGGCGACACCGTGGTCTATCCCCATCACGGGGCCGCGCTGATCGAGGCCATCGAAACTCGCCAGATCAAAGGCGTGGACAAGACCTACTTGGTGCTGAAGGTCGCCCAGGGCGACCTGACGGTACGTGTGCCAGCGGACAATGCGGAGTTCGTCGGCGTGCGTGATGTGGTCGGTCAGGACGGGCTGGACCGGGTCTTCGAGGTGCTGCGCGCGCCGTACGCCGAGGAGCCCACGAACTGGTCGCGTCGTTACAAGGCAAATCTGGAGAAGCTCGCCTCCGGCGATGTCATCAAGGTCGCGGAAGTCGTGCGTGACCTGTGGCGTCGTGAGCGCGAGCGCGGACTCTCCGCCGGTGAGAAGCGGATGCTTGCCAAGGCCCGGCAGATTCTGGTGAGCGAACTCGCCCTCGCGGAGAACACGAACGAGGACAAGGCCGAGGCTCTGCTCGACGAGGTTCTCGCGTCCTGACGCATCAGCGCCTAGACGGTGGTCGTTCGGACGGTGGATTGGTTCATCTGTCGTTCGGACGGTAGTCGTTCTGACGTAAAGCACAAGGCCGCGCAACTGTGCAATGAAATGCCGCGGTGCCCGATGACGCAATGGGAATTGCTGTCGCCGGGCGCTGCGGCATGTTCGTACCCGCATCTCCTCGGAAACCCGGGTCTCCCCGAAGTCTCCGCCCCGAATCCTCATGCCCCGGCACGTGACAATGCGCCGGGATACCTGATGTGCCGGGCCCGGGGCGGCCGACTCGACCGGATGTCACGGAAGGGTCCGGTCAGGACGACGCGCCGGGCGCTCCCCCACGCTCCGCGAGCGGGAGGCACGCCAGGGCCATACCCACGCAGGCCGAGTACACAAACCTGACAGGAACCGATGTCTGACGATTCGCGCCCTTCGCCGTCCGGGAACCCCGTCGCGGCCGTGATTCCGGCCGCCGGCCGGGGCGTGCGCCTCGGTCCGGGCGCCCCCAAGGCGCTTCGGGCGCTGAACGGCACGCCCATGCTCATCCACGCGGTGCGGGCCATGGCCGCCTCCCGTGCCGTCTCGCTGGTCGTCGTCGTGGCGCCGCCCGACGGGACGGCCGAGGTCAAGACCCTGCTCGACGCGCACGCGCTGCCCGAGCGCACCGACTTCCTGGTGGTCGCCGGCGGGGACAGCCGACAGGAGTCCGTGAAGTACGGGCTCGACGCGCTGCCGCCCGGGATCGACATCGTCCTCGTGCACGACGCGGCCCGGCCGCTGGTGCCGGTGGACACGGTGGACGCGGTCATCGAGGCGGTACGGGACGGCGCGCCGGCCGTCGTGCCGGCGCTGCCGCTCGCGGACACCGTCAAGCAGGTCGAGCCGGCGAGCGTGCCGGGGACACCGGAGCCCGTCGTCGGCACACCCGAGCGGGCTCGGCTGCGGGCCGTGCAGACCCCGCAGGGCTTCGACCGCGCCACCCTCGTACGGGCCCACGACACCGTCACCGACGACGTGACCGACGACGCGAGCATGGTCGAGCGGCTCGGGGAGCGGGTCGTGGTGGTGCCGGGGCACGAGGAGGCGTTCAAGGTGACGCGTCCCCTGGACCTCGTCCTCGCGGAGGCGGTCCTCGCGCGCAGGAGGGCGAACGATGGGTTCTGAGGTCTCCGGGACGGCGGACGCCGGGACGCCGTCCGCCACGGGTGCGCCCCTGCTGCCGCAGGTCGGTGTCGGTACCGACATCCACGCCTTCGAGGACGGCCGGGAGCTGTGGTGTGCCGGGCTGTTGTGGGAGGGGGAGGGGACCGGGCTGGCCGGGCACTCCGACGCGGACGTCGTCGCGCACGCCGCCTGCAACGCCCTCTTCTCCGCGGCCGGGCTCGGTGACCTCGGCGCGCACTTCGGGACCGGGCGGCCCGAGTGGTCCGGCGCGTCCGGGGTGACCCTGCTGACCGAGGCCGCGCGGATCGTGCGGGCGGCCGGTTTCGTCATCGGCAATGTCGCCGTCCAGGTCGTCGGACCCCGGCCGAAGATCGGGAAGCGGCGGGACGAGGCGCAGAAGGTCCTGTCCGAGGCGGTGGGGGCGCCGGTGTCGGTGTCCGGGGCCACCACGGACGGGCTGGGGTTCCCGGGCCGGGACGAGGGTTTGCTGGCGGTGGCGACCGCGTTGGTGGCACGCGCGGTCTGAGGGCGCGTACCCCGGTCAGGGGGCCGCCGCCCCACGGGCCCCCGCTTCGGCCTCGAGGGCCCTGTCCGCAAACGCCGGACGGGGAGCGGGCCGGGACCGATGAGGGGCCCGGGACGCGGGAGCCGCCGGTGAGGGTCGTATGTCACGAATACGTGCCCCTTGCGCGGGAAGGGGCGCGGGGCACTACCCCGTGGCCACTACCCTGGAGGCGTGACCATTCGCCTGCACGACACCAGCGCCCGGCAGATTCGTGACTTCTCCCCGCTCAAGCCGGGTTGTGTCTCGATCTACCTCTGCGGCGCCACCGTGCAGGCCGCCCCGCACATCGGGCACATCCGCTCGGGCCTCAACTTCGACATCATGCGCCGCTGGTTCGAGTATCGCGGTTACGACGTCACGTTCATCCGGAACGTGACCGACATCGACGACAAGATCATCACCAAGTCGGCCGAGCAGGACCGCCCTTGGTGGGAGATCGGGTACGAGAACGAGCGCGCCTTCAACGACGGCTACGACGTGCTGGGATGCCTCCCGCCGAGCTACGAGCCGCGGGCGACCGGCCACGTGACCGAGATGGTCGAGATGATGCGCGGGCTCATCGAGCGCGGTCACGCGTACGAGTCCGACGGCAACGTCTACTTCGACGTGCGGTCCTTCCCGGGCTATCTGCAGCTGTCCAACCAGGAGCTGGACAACCTCCAGCAGCCGTCCGGCGTCGGCGAGACCGGCAAGCGGGACCCGCGCGACTTCGCCATGTGGAAGGCCGCCAAGCCCGGTGAGCCCACCTGGGAGACCCCGTGGGGGCGCGGCCGGCCCGGCTGGCACCTGGAGTGCAGCGCCATGGCGCACAAGTACCTGGGCAGCGCGTTCGACATCCACGGCGGCGGGCTGGACCTGATCTTCCCGCACCACGAGAACGAGATCGCGCAGGCCAAGGCCTTCGGGGACGAGTTCGCCAAGTACTGGGTGCACAACGCCTGGGTCACCATGAGCGGCGAGAAGATGTCCAAGTCCCTGGGCAACTCCGTGCTGGTGAGCGAGATGGTCAAGCAGTGGCGCCCCGTCGTGCTGCGCTACTACCTCGGCACCCCGCACTACCGCTCGATGATCGAGTACAGCGAAGAGGCCCTGCGCGAGGCCGAGTCGGCGTTCGCGCGGATCGAGGGCTTCGTCCAGCGGGTGACGGAGCTGGCGGGCGGAGTCGTCGAGCCCGTCGCCGAGGTGCCGCCCGCGTTCGCGGAGGCCATGGACGACGATCTGGGCGTGCCGCAGGCGCTCGCCGTCGTGCACACCACCGTGCGGCAGGGCAACTCCGCCCTGGCCGCCGACGACAAGGAAGCCGCCGTGGCACGGCTCGCCGAGGTCCGGGCCATGCTCGGCGTCCTCGGCCTCGACCCGCTCGATCCGGCGTGGGCCGGCGAGGGCGACCGCGGCGAGGACCTGCACGGAGTCGTCGACACCCTCGTACGCCTGGTGCTCCAGCAGCGCGAGGCGGCGCGCGGCCGGAAGGACTGGGCCACCGCGGACGCCATCCGCGACCAGCTCAACCAGTCGGGTCTCGTCATCGAGGACGGGCCGCAGGGACCCCGGTGGACACTCGGCCCGCGCTGAGTGTTCCTTGATCGAGTGTGCCGCCCGGCTCTCCGGGCGGCACACTGCATAGACGAACGTGCACGCGAAGCGTCTGCACACCTCACACAGAACAGGTAGGTCATGGCCGCTAACAACCGCCGCATGTCCGGCAAGAAGGGCGCGCAGGTCGGCAGTGGCGGCCAGCGACGCCGGGGCCTGGAGGGCAAGGGCCCGACCCCGCCCGCCGAGGCGCGCAAGGGACACAAGAAGAACCGCATCGCCAACGTCAAGGCGAAGCAGACCGCCCGCCGTCCCGCGCCGCGCGGGCGTGGCGGCAAGGGCACGTCCGAGATGGTCGTCGGGCGCAACCCCGTGGTCGAGGCGCTGCGCGAGGGCGTGCCGGCGACGATGCTGTACGTGCAGCAGTTCATCGACAACGACGAGCGGGTGCGGGAGGCCCTCCAGCTCGCGGGCGAGCGCGGTGGCATCCACCTCATGGAGGCTCCGCGTCCGGAGCTGGACCGCATGACCAACGGGCTCAACCACCAGGGTCTCGTCCTGCAGGTCCCGCCCTACGAGTACGCGCACCCGGAGGACCTCGCCGCCGCCGCGTACGACGAGGGCCAGGACCCGCTGATCGTCGCGCTCGACGGGGTGACCGACCCGAGGAACCTGGGCGCCGTGGTCCGCTCCACCTCCGCCTTCGGCGGTCACGGTGTCGTCGTGCCCGAGCGGCGCGCGGCCGGGATGACCGCTGGTGCCTGGAAGTCCTCGGCCGGTGCCGCCGCCCGTACGCCCGTCGCGCGCGCTGCCAACCTGACGCGGGCCCTGGAGTCGTACAAGAAGGCCGGGCTCGTCGTCGTCGGGCTCGCCGCGGACGGCGAGGTCGAGGTCGGTGACCTGGAAGCCCTCGGCGGCCCCGTCGTCATCGTCGTCGGCAGCGAGGGCAAGGGGCTGTCCCGGCTCGTCGGGGAGACCTGCGACTTCCGGGTGCGGATTCCGATGCCGGGCGGCGCGGAGTCGCTGAACGCCGGTGTCGCGGCGGGCGTCGTGCTGTACGAGGCGGCACGGCGACGCGCCTGACCAGACGTGCGCGCGGCCACCTCCGTGGGGTGACCGGGTCGGTCCGGACGGCCTTGACGCGGTCCGGACAGATCAGCGGGGTCAAAGCAGTGTCCTAAACACACGTCACTCGGTTAGATGAGTGTGGACACCAGAACACCCCGCACACCCACGGGGGACCGCTCGTCGGGATTCGACGACACTCCCGCGCTGAGCATGGTGAAGGTGCCGAGCGATCCGGCGCAGGTCATCGTCAATCATGCGAGCTTCCGCGTGCAGCTGGGCGCTGCGTCGCGGCCCCAATCCTCGCGCCTCGCACGGCACTTGAGCGCCGGTGGCGCCCCCGCGCGGATGCCCGCCGGCGGTACGGCGGGCAGAGCGGGCGCGGCCGGCCAGGGCGCCGCCGGTACCCGTCGCCGGGCGCCCCTCGTCTGGAGCGGGAAGTCCGCGCCCGACGACACCGGCGCGCACCGACTGCTGCAGGCCGTGCGGAGCACGAGTGTCGGTCATGGCGGGGCGGCCCCGGTGGGCGACGCCGGCGCGACGCAGGTCATCCCGCGCTACGACGAACGCCACGGCTACGAGGGCGACGTGACCGTCGAGACGGTCGAGACGCCGCTCGTCGGCAGCCAGCGCACCGGCTCGTCCGGCCTCGACTCCGGCCGGACCGGAGGCCCCTCCCTCGCCGGCGAGGGCCGACTGCTGCCGAACATGCGCAGCGTCGACAGCGCGTACGACGAACCGCGCTACGGCGGCGGGGAGTTCGCGGACGGCGAGGGTGACGACGCCTACGCCTACTCCTACGGCTACGAGGACGAGGCGGCCGAACTGCCGGTCCGACGGCAGTCCACGGACTCGCTGCGGCAGGGGTACTACCCGGGCCGCAGGATGAACCTCGGCGTGGTGCTGCTTCCGCTCCGCGTCTTCCTCGGGTTCATCTCCATGTACGCCGGCATGGGCAAGCTGTGCGATCCCGTCTACTTCGACGGCGGCAAGCGCGGCTCCATGGTGAAGTGGCTGAACACGCTGCACCCCTGGGAAGTCGCCGAGCCGCTGCGGCAGTTCGCGCTCCAGCACCCGGTCGGCTCCGGACTCGTCATCGCCTTCCTCCAGGTCATCGTGGGCGTGCTCACGGTGCTCGGCCTGTGGCAGCGGGTCGCCGCGGTGGTCGGCGCGATGCTGTCGGCCGCGCTCATCTTGACCGTCAGCTGGAAGACCGTCCCCGCGTACGACGCGCCGGACATCATCTACCTCGCCGCCTGGTCCCCGTTGATCATCGCGGGTGCCCCCGTCTACTCGGTGGACGGACGGCTGGCGGGCGAGGCCTGGCGCACTCTCGGGCCGCGCGCCGAGATCTGGGACCTGCGCGCGCGGGTGCTGCGCCGCGGCGCGGTGGTCTCGGCCGTCGTCATCGGGCTCACGCTGCTGGTCGGCTCGCTGCTGGGCGGCGCGGTCCGTGACGCCGACCGGGTGGTCGTGCCGGGACCGGGCGAGGCTCCGCGCAACGAACTGCCGGGCTCTCCGCTTCCCCAGGAGCCCGGCACGCCCCAACGGAAGACCAGCACCCCGTCGGCCTCCGCGAAGGTGCCCACCCACGACGGTTCCTCGTCGCCGTCGGGCGCGGCCGTGACGCCGGGCGCGACCCACGAGACGGGCGGCACGGTCAGCAGCGGACCCAGCCAGACGCAGGGCGGCGGTCAGGCGCCCCCGCAGCACTCCGCGCCGGTGCACCAGGCCCCCAGTACGAGCGCGGGTCCGACGTCCACCGGTGGCAGCGGCGGTGGCACCGCGAGCGGTGGCTCCACGGGCGCCGGTACGGGCGGTACGTCCGGTGGTTCGAGCTCCGGCGGCGGGACGACCGGCGGCTCGGACAAACTGGTCGGCGGCCTGCTCGGCTAGTGCCGCGGCGGTACGACGACGGGGCCCCGCACTTCCGAGGTGCGGGGCCCCGTCGTCATGTGTGCCGTGAGGCCGCTCAGCGCCCGAGTGCGGCGAGTTCCTTGGCGGCCTCCGTGAGGTCCTTCGCCGTGTCGATCGCGCGCCAGTAGGCGCCCTGCGGGAGGGAGAAGCCGGCGAGACGGCGTTCACGGGCCAGGTGCGGGAACGTGGTGCGCTCGTGGTCGCCGCGCTCGGGGAGCAGACCGGCGAACTCGGCGGAGAAGACGTAGACGCCCGCGTTGATCTCGTAGGTGGTCGGCGGTGACTCGATGAAGTCCGTCACACGGCCGAAGTCGTCCGTCTCGACGGCGCCCCACGGGATGCGGGGGCGGGCGAGGGCGAGGGTGGCGACGGCGTCACGCTCGGTGTGGAAGTCCGCCATGTCGCGCAGCGAGAAACGGGTCCAGATGTCGCCGTTGGTCGCGTACCAGGGCTGTTCCGGGTGGGGGAGGTGCGCGGCGGCGTACTTGAGACCGCCGCCCCGGCCCAGGGGTTCCTTCTCCACGACGGTTATGACGTTGACCGGAAGGCGCGCCGAGTCCAGCCAGTCCTGGAGGACCTCGGCGAGGTGGCCGCAGGAGACGACGACGTCGGTCACGCCCTCTTCGGCGAGCCAGGTCAGCTGATGGCCGATGATCGGGGTCCCGGTGCCGGGGATCTCGACCATCGGCTTGGGCCGGTCGTCGGTGTAGGGACGCAGTCGGGAGCCCTGACCACCGGCCAGGACAACGGCTTGAACGGGGCGCGACGCGGCGTTCGGATCGGTCATGCCCGAACTGTACGTGGCGCCCCGCTGGTGGTTTCTGTCGGCAACCGTTCCCTTAAGCAGCTGTTACCTGGCGGGCGGGAAGGGGCCGTTCCGGCCTCGGACGAGGCCCCGCGGGTTCAGAGGTGCGTGGCCGCGACCCCCGATGCGAAGGATGTGTCGCAGACGGGGCGCGCGAACGCCTGGGCGCGTGTCGGGCCGTACGCGCGGACCGCGGCGCGGCCGAGGGCGCGGGCGATGGAGACGCAGTGCTTCGCGAGCGACGGGCGGCCGTTCACCGCCTCCTGGAGGTGGGTGAGGGCGGTGCCCGGGTCCTTCTCCTGGAGTTCGAGCAGGAGCCGGTCGCGCAGGACGTCCTGCGGGGCGCGGGAGACGGCACGCGAGGAGACGTCCGAGGAGGAGGCGGTGAGCACCGACTCCGAGGAGTTCCCCGACCAGTTGACTCGGGTGACCGCGAGGGTCCCGGAGAGCACCAGGACGACAGGCAGAACGAGGGCGAGGGTGCGGCCGATCCGGCGGGCGGGGCCACGGCCACGCCGGGTCCGTTGGTTAGTGGTGGAGTGCTTCACGCGAGTGAGGGTAGCGCGGGGTGATGATTTGGCGACATTTAGTCACCGGTTCGGGGGACGGGGAAGTGATGGTTTCCAGGTGGCGCGTTGACGTACACGTATCGAAATGACCGTCTTGCCGGGGTATTTGTCGACAACGACGAGGGCCCCGCAGCCTGCTGCGGGGCCCTCGTCGTCAACTTGGGTGAATTCACCCGCTCCGGGGGTGTCGGAGCCGTGCGGGTTGCCTCAGTCGGAGAGGCGCTCGCCCGTGGAGGTCGAGAACACGTGGGTCTCGCCCGGACGCGGCACGACGTGCAGCGTGGCGCCCTTGTCCGGAACGGCGCGGCCGTTGACGCGGACGACCAGGTCGGTGACGACGTCGTCGACCTTGGCGCTGCCGTAGACGTAACCGTCGGCGCCGAGCTCCTCGACGACGTTCACCGAGACGGCGAGGCCGGCCGGGGCGTCCTCGGTGTCCTTCGACAGCGACTTGGCGGCTTCGCCGTTGTGCTCGACGATGTCGAAGTGCTCGGGGCGGACACCGACCGTGACCGTGCGGTCGCCCTTGTCCGCGGCGGCCTTCAGGGCCTCACGGTTGACCGGCACGACGGAGTTGCCGAACTTCACGCCGCCGTCGGTGATCGGGACCTCGACGAGGTTCATGGCCGGGGAGCCGATGAACCCGGCGACGAAGAGGTTCGCGGGGCGGTCGTACATGTTGCGCGGCGAGTCGACCTGCTGGAGCAGACCGTCCTTGAGCACGGCGACCCGGTCGCCCATGGTCATGGCCTCGACCTGGTCGTGGGTGACGTACACCGTGGTGATGCCGAGGCGGCGCTGGAGCGAGGCGATCTGCGTACGGGTGGAGACGCGGAGCTTGGCGTCGAGGTTCGACAGCGGCTCGTCCATGAGGAAGACCTGGGGCTCGCGCACGATGGCACGGCCCATCGCGACACGCTGGCGCTGACCGCCGGAGAGGGCCTTCGGCTTGCGGCCGAGGTACTCGGTGAGGTCGAGGATCTTCGCCGCGTCCTCGACCTTCTGGCGGATCTCGGCCTTGTTGACGCCGGCGATCTTGAGCGCGAAACCCATGTTGTCGGCGACGGTCATGTGCGGGTACAGCGCGTAGTTCTGGAACACCATGGCGATGTCCCGGTCCTTGGGCGGCAGGTGCGTGACGTCGCGGTCACCGATGTGGATGGAGCCGGCGTTGACGTCCTCGAGGCCCGCGAGCATGCGCAGGGAGGTGGACTTTCCGCAGCCGGAGGGACCGACGAGGACGAGGAACTCGCCGTCCGCGACGTCGAGCTCGAGCTGGTCGACGGCGGGCTTGTCGCCACCCGGGTAGATGCGGGTCGCCTTGTTGAACGAGACAGTGGCCATGGTGAGGGGCCCCCTTCACCGGCAGGAACGTGCCGGACGATCCGTTGTAAAGGTGGTGTCCACCGCGAAACTCCGCGGTGGGTGTAGTCCACAGGAGTGAACTGGTTTCTGGACGGTACCCGCGGTTCACGTGGTCTGTCAGTACCCGCAGCCCTGTGAACTTCGCGATAATTTTCGACAGGGGCCCGCTGTGACGTGGGTACACTGCACGGGCACGCACGCGGCAGGCACGTCGCACGCGCGCGTGCAGGCCTCCTTAGCTCAGCTGGTCAGAGCGCCGCTCTTGTAAAGCGAAGGTCGTCGGTTCGAATCCGACAGGGGGCTCCGCCGCTCACCAGCGCCCACGCCCCCGCGATCTTGGACCGTGGGGGCGTTGACGGCAGTCTTTGACGGAAGTCCCGCTTACCGGCGCCGTGTGGGCAGCCGGCCCATGGGGGGTGCGAGCGGACCTGCGGGAGTCCGGCGCACTCTGACGACGTCCCGGGCAGTGCACGGGCACGCGGGTCTCGGCTCCGGATCGCCGTCGGCGGTCCAGGGCGGCGACCCGCCGTCCGTGGCCCCACCCGCCGGCACGGTCCTCACCGAGTAGGCACTGCTCCCCGGTCGGAGGGCAAGCCGCCCGTGGCCACGAGCCCCGGCCTGGCGGACAGCACACCTGCCGCTCTCAGGCCGCCGGCGGACAGGCGGTCGGCCATGCCGGTCCATCCGATCGCGGCCGCTTGGCCGGCGCCGCGAACTGCCGGGACCAGGGCGAGACGGTGCGGCGACTCCTCCCGTACGAGGTGTGCCACCACCGCCGCGGCGGCGGTGCCGTCGGGTCCGGCTTCCGTCCTGGCGTGGCGAGAGGAGCCGTCCGGCGGACAGTCCCGCGGGCAGCTCGCGCAAGGCTTCGGAAACGTCCGGAGAAGTCGTGGCGCGGAAGCTATTGCCCGGGTGTGACAGCGAGTTGACGATCCCGGCCCCGGGAAGGGACATCCGGCGCCGATGCCCGTGCTTTTCGCTGCCATGCCCTGTGGTGCGGCCTTACCCTGTTGGGCACCATCAGGGAGCCGCGCCAGCTGTGTGGAGGTATACGGGGTGAAAGGGCGCAGTCCGGATCGGGTCCGCAACGAGCTCATCGTCTCCATCGTGGACGCACTGCAGAACTCGGCCACGGTGAGCCAGGCCGGCAGCCGTGAGGTCTGGCGGGAGATGCTGGCCGGAGAGCTGGCCTCGGCCGTGGAACCCTTCGGCGGGGACCGGCTGCGGCCCTGGCTGCTGCAGGTGGTGAAGGCGTGCACCGATGTCGGTGACGGCCTGGCCTGTCTGGTGCGGTCGCTGGAGTACGTGGAGCAGCAGTCGGCGACGGTCGTGGAGCTGTGGCCGCTCGTGGACGAGTGGGAGGCCGTCGACTTCTTCAACAACGCGGATCTCGGCCATCTGCGGCCCGTCCTGCTGTCGATGGGGTCCTCGGACCTGGCCGTCATGGCACGCCGTTCCAGCCGGTCCCGGGTGCAGGAGCTGCCCGCGTGGTGCCGGACGGGATGGCAGGTCTTCCTGCGGCTGGCGGGTGAGAACTCCCCGGCCGGTGAACTCCCGCCCAGCATGGCCTTCCTCGCGCTGTCGGCCGACCGGCTGGTGGAGGACGGCCAGACGGAGGGCGCCGAGGTGCTGCGCCGCTTCAACCGCGGCCAGGCCGCGGCTCTGGGCGTGGAGAGTGTGCTGGCGGAGCGGCAGCAGGCGGACTTCCCGCATCCCCCGCCGTCCCTCGTCCCCGCCTATCTCATGATCCAGTTCGAGCCCGACCGGATCGAGGCGGACCACTACTACCTGTCGTACTGGCGGCAGTCCGACTCCGAGGGCTGGCACCCCGTGCGCGGCGAGACCGCCCATCTGGGCCGGGAGGAGCTCCCGGGCGCGGTGGAGCGGCTGATCGAGGAGGCCGAGGAGAAGTGGGCCGATCTGCGGCAGCCGGTGATCCTCGAGTTCATACTGCCGTGGGAGCTGCTCAACGAGCCGGTGGAGTGGTGGTCGAAGGAGTCCGGCTCCGGGTCCCCGACCCCGCTGGTCCTGGACTATCCGGTGGTGGTGCGCAGCATCGAGCGGTTGCAGCGCGCCGCCTGGCACCGGCCCTGGCACCACAAGTGGCGGCAGCTGCGCGAGCGCCCGGCGGACAGCCATCCGTACTGGAGCAGTCCGGAACGGGACGGGGCGTACTTCTTCCACCTGGAGCGCGAGCTGAAGGAGGACCAGCACGCGGTGTGCCTGGTGCTCAGCCGGCCGCCGGGCGACGAGTCGGGCACCGGCCGCCGTGAGGTCCTGGCGGGGCTGCGGGCCGGGGTGCCCGCGATGATCTGGCACCGCAGCGACTGCGCGGACCCCAAGTTCAAGGACGCCATCGGCGAGATCCTGCAGGACCGGGGGCTGGGCAGTCTGGCGGAACGGGTCGGGGAGTGGCGCAGGGAGGCGCTGGCCCTCGGCCCCGCGGCCTGGGACGGGCACGTCGGTCGCCATCTGGCCATTCTGCTCGACGATCCCGAGCGCAAGCCGAGCCCGCCCGGACCGGTGTAGGACGTCATGCCCCCACCGCCCGCAAGGGGCCTCCGGCCGGCACGCGGAGGCGGGTACCCCGTGGTCTTGCACGGACCATCGCCGGGTGCCACGCTGGTGCCGAGACAGACTCACCGGCTGTCCACAGGGGGCGGGTTCCGCCGAACGGGTGGGTGCCGCCCGGTCTTTGAGTTTTCATCAGTCCTGCCGCCCCCTGTGGCCTGCCGTCTTGCACCGCACGCAGACCACTGCCAGGCTTGGCACGTGGATGTCACGCATGCCCGCGGACTGCGGGACTCCTCCTCGGTGCTCCCTCCGTCGTCGGGCATGACCGGACGCTCTGAGGGCGCTTATGCAGCGTGACGACGGCCCACGACCACCATCGGCGAGGGCTTCTGGCGACGTGTCACCGTGCGCGGTGGCGCATGCTCTGCGGGGCCTGGAGCGGGCCGGGTCCGCGGACCGTCCGTCCGTCCTGCTCGTCGTCGACGACTATGTGAGCATGCGGATCTGGGACGAGACGGTCGACCGCCTGGCGGAGGAGCTCGCCGCCCAGGAGCCGTCCGGCCCGGTCACGCGCTTACGGCTGCTGGGCTCCGACGACACCGAGCCGGGCCGGATCCGGCTTGAGCACCTTCCCCCGCCCGTGGGTGAACACCGGGTGGTGCTGGTCCTGACCGACGGTCTGGCGGCGGGCTGGCGGTCCGACGCGGTGCTGCCGCTGCTGAGGGAACTCGGCCGTTCCGAACCCCTCGCGGTGCTCCACCTGCTGCCGCAACGGCTCTGGTTCCGCACCGGCCTCGACGTGCACCGCATGCGACTGAAGTCCGTTCGTCCCTGGGCGCCGAACGACTCCCTGCGATGGGAACTGCGCACCTCCCCGCTCGAACCCGTGGACGACGATCCGGCGGCGCGCTCCGGCGTGGTGCCGGTGCCCGTCCTGGAGCGGACCGACCACTCGCTCTCCGACTGGGCCGACCTGGTGGCGGACCGGGCCGGGGACTGGGTGGAGATGTCGGGCGTCCGGGCCCGGGACTGGAAGCGGCGGCCGGACGCCGCCCGCGCCGTCCCGTGGGTCGACGACGTTCCCGATCCCGCCAGCGCGGTGCCGCCGTGGGAGCGCGTCTCGGAGTTCCGGGCCGCCGCGTCGCCCACCGCGTTCGCCCTGGCCACCCGTCTGGCGGCGGCTCCTCTGACGCTGTCCGTGATGAGCGCCCTGACCGCCTCGGTGCCCGGCGCGGGACCGGCCCACCTCACCGAGCTGCTGATGAGCGGCCTGGTGCGGCCGGCGGGCGCGGAGACCGAGCGTGCGGCCGAGATGGTCTTCGCGTTCGGTCCGAACATCCGCCAGGAGTTACTGGCGTTGGCCCGCCGCCGGGACACCGTCCGGGTGCTGCACGACGTACGGGTGCTGATGGCGGCCGCCCCGGAGGAATCCGAGCCGGTCCTGCCCGGCCCGGACGAACCCGTCGAGGCGACCGGTGTGCCGCCCGTGACCGCACGCAACGTGGCGTTCCTGCGCGTCGAACTGACCGCGCTGCGCGCCCTGTCCGGACGATTCCTGCCCCGGGCCGAGCGTCTCGCGCGGGCTCTGCGCGCGTACGACCGGCAGAACACCGTCGACCTGGGCAAGGACGCGGGCACCCGCGAACGGCCCCGGCCCCGGCCCCCCGCCGGCCGGGACGCCGCGGACGCCCCGAGGGGGCCCGAGACAACTTCAGAAGGAGCCACGACCATGGCCACCACGCAGCAGCCCACGGTGGAGAACGCGCGTTCGGCGCAGCCGCGCATCTGGGGGAACATCCCTCCGCGCAATCCCAACTTCACCGGCCGTGTGGACCTTCTTGAACAGTTGAGCGAGCGCCTGCGGCGGGAGGGCACGACCACCGTGCTGCCCGAGGCGATCCACGGCATGGGCGGGGTCGGCAAGACCCAGCTGGCGATCGAGTACGCCTACCGCCACCAGTCGGAGTACGACATCGTCTGGTGGATCCCCGCCGAGCGCCCCGGCCAGATCGGCCAGGCCCTGGTGGAACTCGCCCAGCGGCTCGGTCTGGGCACCAGCGCCGAGGCCAACATCGCCGGGCCCGCGGTGCGCGAGGCGCTGCGCGAGGGCCGGCCGTACTCCCGCTGGCTGCTGATCTTCGACAACGCCGACAGCCCGGAACGCGTCCGGGACTACTTCCCCACGGGCGGCAGCGGCACCATCCTCGTCACCTCCCGCAACCGCCGCTGGAGCGTGGTGGGCCCCTCGCTCGAGGTGGACGTGTTCACCCGAGAGGAGAGCAAGCAGCTGCTGCGCCGTACCAGCGCCTACGGCGAGGAACTCACGGACGCCGACGCGAACCTCCTCGCCGACGCGCTCGGCGACCTGCCGCTCGCCCTGGAGCAGGCCGCGGCCTGGCGTGCGGAGACCGGGATGCCGGTGTCGGAGTACCTGCGGTTGTTCGAGCACAAGCGCAACGAGCTGCTGGAGGTCTCCCCGCCGCCGGACTACCAGCTTCCGGTCGCGGCTGCGTGGAACGTCTCCCTCGACCACCTGGAGACCCGCAGCCTCACCGCCCTGCGGCTGCTCCAGCTCTGTTCCTTCTTCGCGCCGGACCCCATCTCCCGCTCCATCTTCTCCGGCCTCGGCGGCAGCAGCATCGACACCGAACTCGACCGCGCCCTCAACGACCCCATGCGGCTCGCGCGTGCCATACGGGAGATCAACCGCTATTCGCTCGCCCGTATCGACCACCGCACGAACTCGATCGAGATGCACCGCCTGGTCCAGGCGGTGCTGATCAACCGTATGACGCCCGAGGAGCAGAACCGCATGCGCAACGGCGCCCACACGTTGTTGGCCGCCGCCGACCCCAAGGGGCCCAACCAGGCGGCCAACTGGCCGCGCTACGCCGAGTTGTACGGCCATGTCATCGCGTCGGGCGCCATCGAGTCCGATCAGCCGTGGGTGCGCGAGCTCGTCATGAACGTCGCCAAGTATCTCTGGTACTGGGGCGACCACAAGGTCGCCCGCGAGTTCTCCGAGCAGGCCTGGCAGGTCTGGCAGCGGCTGTTCGGCGCGGAGGACCAGCAGACCCGGCTGATGGGCTGGTGGCTGGGGTTCGTCTACCTGAAGGTGGGCAGCCACGACGAAGCCGCCCGGCTGGTGGCCCAGCTCAAGGACGTCTACGGCCGCACCGCGCCGCCGGACCGGGAGGACACCCGCGAGGACGCGCTGGAGACGATCAACCTGGAAGCCGCGGTACGCCGGGTGGAGGGCGACTTCGCCGCCGGGGCGGAACTGGACGAGATGGCCTACGACCGGGCCCGGCGGGCCTTCGGCGAGGACGACCCCACCACGCTGGCCAGGGCCCACAACCTCGGGGTGAGCCTGCGGCTGGTCGGTGACTTCCATCGCGCGCTGGAACTCGACCACCACACGCACGCGATGAAGATGCGGCTCTACGGCCGGGACCACACGCAGTCGCTGATGACCGAGGCGAGCATCTCCATCGACGTACGGGAGACCGGCGACTACGTCGGCGCCCGGTCCCTGCAACAGGCGGTCGTCGACGGCTACCAGGCCGTCCTCGGGCCCGGCAATCCGGCGACCCTGCAGACTGTCCGGCAGCTGAGCGAGGCCTGCCGCAAGGAGGGCGACCACGCCACCGCGCTGGAGCTGGCGCGCGAGACGTTCAACCAGTTCACCCGGCGCTACGGCGACACCCACCCGGACGCCCTGATGGCCGCGCTCGCCCTGTCGGTGGCGCTGCGGCACAACGGCGAGCTGGAAGCGGCCCGGGACCGCGGCGAGAAGGCGTGCGACCGGTTCCGCAAGATCTTCCGGCCCGACCATCCGCACGTCCTGGCCGCCGACATCGACCTCGCGGTGACGCTGCGGCTGCTGGGCCGCGTGGAGGAGGCCAGGGAACGGGACGAGGCGGCGCTGCGGTCACTGACCGAACGCCTGGGTGAGGGGCATCCCACGGCGCTGGCCTGCGCCATCAACCTGGCGAGCGACCTGATCGCGCTGGGGCGGACCGACGAGGCGCGGGAACTGGACGAGAAGACGCTGGAGCTGTGCCGGACCCGGCTGGGCCAGGACCACCCCACCACGCTGGTGTGCGCGGCGAACGTCGCTCTCGACCTCATCGCTGTCGGCTCGGTGTCCGAGGGCGAGGAACTGCGCGCGGACACCTTGGAGCGCATGAAGCGCGTCCTGGACGAACCCCGCCTGCGTGCCTCCCAGCTCACCCCCCACCCCGCCAGTGAGCAGACCCGGGCGGGCGAACGCGCCAACTGCGACATCGACCCGATGCCTTTGTGACGCGGTACGGCACCGGTTCGGGGGCCTGAGCCCCCGCGGTCAGGCCGGTCCGGGCAGGGCCGAGCCGAGCCAGGCGGCGAGCCGTACCGGGTCCGGGGGCGAGTCCGTGGCGCGCGACAGGGCCAGCTGGACCGCCCGCACCCGTTCGGGACGGCGGCACAGCAGCCGGGCCGCCGCCGGGTCCGTGCCCGCCCCTGCCAGGGCCCGTCCCAGGCCGGCCCAGGCTCCGACCCGGCCGGGCTCGACGCCCAGGTGCGCCACGTACGCGTGCCGGGCGGCCGTCGCGTCACCCGCGGCGAGCAGGGCGTCGCCGGAGAGGGCCCCGGTGACCCGGGCCGCGGTCTTCTCGGACTCCTCGGGGGACTGCCGGTCGTCGTCCATGTCGCCGAGGCGGTGGCGGACCAGCATCGCCAGGCTGTCCAGCCAGCGGGCGGAAGGGTCCGGTACGACGTCGGGCTCGGCCGCCAGAGCGGCGGGCGGTCCGTCCGCCCCGTCCAGCCAGGCCCGTACGGCCTCGTCCACCGCCGCCGCGGGGGGCCGCAGATGGTGAGCCCGCCAGCGGGCCGCGTGGTCGGCCGCGCACATCAGGGCCAGGGCGAGCGGCTCCTCGGGGACCGGCTCGTCCAGCCAGTGCGCGCAGCGGTCGCGCAGTGTGGCCGACAGCTCGGCTCCCAGCCGTGTGAGGTGCCGATGGCGGTGCACCTGTTCCAGTGCCGCCGCCACATGCGTCCGCCACAGGGCGAACTCGAAGTGCGCCATGGCGTCCCGGCCGCCCGCGGCCTGTCGGCGGGTGGCCCAGAAGTGGGTGATCCCCATGAACGCGTAGATGCCCTGGAGCAGTCCGGGCAGTGGCCTCGGATCGTCGCGCCAGGGCGCGTACCACAGCTCCGTACCGCCGTCGGCGTCGCGGCTCAGGAGCGGCGTCAGGTGCAGCAGCCCGCCCAGTTTGGTGTGCTGGAACTCGTGCACCAGCGTCACGGCCAGCTGGACGGCGTCGTCCGGTTCCGAGACCTGGATGCCGCCGAAGGCATCCCCTGATGTCACACTGCGCGGCCGAAACCTTTCCCTCGCGGGGGTGGGACTGAGCGAGAACACGCCCCGCCGCATGGCTTCGGCGGTCCCGGGCTGCTCCCGCAGCAGTACCGCCCAGGCGCGCGTCAGCATCTCCCGCCACTGTGTCGCGGCCTCCTCGGAGAGCGGACGCGGCTCGGTCGGCCGTGGATACGTCCGGTACGGGTCCACGTCGTCCAGGGCCACTTCGAGCCGTGACCCGGCCGGTCCCACCGCGAGCCGGCGCACCGCGTGCCAGCCCGGTCCCGGCGAGCCGGGCGGGGGCACGGCGACCGTCGCCCCGGGAGCTTCCACCACGGCGCGTCCGGTCTCGCTCCGCACCGTGGCCGTCGTCCACGGGCCGGTCGCGGGCACCACCGCGCAGCCGAGCGTCGGCAGCGGCACCTTGCCCCGCCGCACCGGCACCTCGATGGTGAAGTCCAGACCCGCGCGCAGCGCCGCCGCGGCGGCGAGGGCGGAGGCGTGTCCGAGCTCCACCCACAGCGGCGGCTCCTCGGCCGCCGCCGCCCCGCGCAGCCGGCGCAGCGCCCCGGCCAGCCACATGCCCGTCTGCGGGTACATCAGCACGTCGTCGACGACGGAGGGGGCGCGAACCTGCGCCCGGCTGAGGAGGTCCCAGGCGGGACCGAGGTCGGTGGCGTCGTCGAGAGTCCGCAACAGCAGCAGACGGCGGCTTCGTTCGGCGCGGAGGAGAAGATCCAGGGTGACTGGTCCCCCCTCGCCGCGGGACAGCTCGGCGAGGCTGTCGGGCGGCAGGACATGATGAGGCAGGGACGGCTCAGGACTCATGGGCGGCCCCGGCGGCGTCAGTCAAGACGCCCGGGGCCGAAGCCGCTGACGCTGGAGAGTGGTTGGTCGATGCCCCGCAGCAGCTCCTCCAGGGATGTGGCGAAAACCCGACCGTCCATGGAGCGCAACGTTTCAAGGGACACCCCCGCGAGATCGACAAGATTGGACTCGACGGCGGCCACAGACGGCTCCATGACGGCCAAACCCCTTCCCCCCGGCTACAGATGTGGATGCGGGCTGCTCACATCCTCCTGATAATGGCCCGCCGCACCGGGGATGAAACCCCGCGTCCGCGCGGCCCCGCCATATCAGGTCAGCGGCTCCCATCGGCCCGGCGGTGGCGCCGGGCCAACTCCACCGCCTCCTGGTCCATTCGGGCCACACCGACGGAGTCACCCTCCAACAACCGTATCGCTTCGAGCAGTTGGTCGAGGGTCCCCGGATAGCGCAGGCAGGTGCCGAGGATCCCGAACAGGTCCGGCCGCAGAGCCGGTGACCGGGGGCTCATCGCCGAGACCACCGGGTCGATGCTGTCCAGGAGCAGGGTCAGGGTGATGGGGCCGCGCACCGTGGGCAGACCGGTCAACGCGCCGACCAGACCGCTGAGTTCGCCGAGGGGGAGCCGGTCGGGGAGATGGGTCAGGGCGAACGGGCCCGGCGAGGCGGTCTCCGGGGAGGAGAGCCGGACCAGGTCGGGCGCCGAACGGGGCAGCCCGGCGCGCTCGTGCAGCACGGCCAGTTCGGCGCCGGTCAGCAGCTCGTACCAGCGGTCCACGCGTACGGCGGCCAGCCGGCCCAGGCCGTCGGTGCGGTGGTGGGCGCTGACCAGGCCGACGAGTGTGCCGTCGTGCCAGACGGCCGCGCCCGACATGCCCTCCCAGGGGGAGCGGTCCGGTTCGGTGTCCGACTCCGGCGGGGTGACGGCCAGTTCGAGGGTGCCCTCACGGCGGTTGGACAGTACCGAGGTCATTCCCGTGGCGTGGCAGGAGTCGCGGTACTGGGACGCCGAGCCGTCGTCGAGCAGTCGCATCCGGTCCTCGCGCAGCTTGAAGCGCGGAAAGCCCATCGCGCTGCACGGCAGGACGACGTCCGCGTCGGGCACCGCGCCGTAGGCGGGCGGTTCGGTCACGGCCGCGTCCACGCCCCGCGGCACGGACCCGGTGATCTCCAGGAGCGCCACGTCCGCCTTGTCGGAGGCCAGGAGCACCCGCGCGGGCGCCGTCCACTCCGCGGCGCGGTCGGCCTCGAACCGTACGCCCGCGGTTGCCCCCTCGGCGTCGCGGACCACGTGCGCGGCGGTGAGCACGCAGCGGAGCCCGACCCGGTACCCGGAACCGCGCCGCCCGGGACCCCGGCCCGCCGCCGGACGCACCATCACCTCCGCCACCCGGACCGGGTCAAGTCCGCGGCGCGGTTCCGGCCCCGGCACGGCTCAGCGCTCCCGGCCGGCCTCGGCGCCGCCCACCCACGGCGCCCGTCCGCCGCCGCTGTGGGTGCGCGGATCGAGCGTCAGTTTCACCCGGTGCGTGACGCCCTCGGCCACGCGTCCGTCCGCGCCCGCCTCCACCACCCAGAAGCGGATCTTCCCGCCCGCCGTCGCCGACCGCTCCACGACCACGGCCGCCTCCAGTTCCACCGGACCCACCTCGAAATACAGATCCTCCCCCTCCGCCGCCGTCCGGGCCGCGGTCAGTTCCCTGCGCAACTCCTCGATCAGTTCAGCGAGTTCAATCACACCCGGTCCCTACCCGTACCGCCCACGCGCCACTCGGTCCGGGGCCGTCACCCGATCCGGGGCGATTGCGCGATGTGGCTCTGTGTGACCCCTCCGATGCACTAGGGTCACTCGAGCAGCCTCAAATCACTGGAAAAGCCATATTTCAGTGATACATAGGGCATTGATCGCAGATCTTGCACCACACCTTGCACCACACCTTGACCGCACACCTTCACCGTCACAGGGGCACCGCCATGGAGAAGTCCGGAGTCGAGTCCGAGCTGATCGACCTCAGCGACGTTCCATGGGACGCGTGGCCCCGTCTCGACCTGCCGGCCGCGTCGGCCTCCATGCGCCGCCTGCTCAGCCGCGTCGACGACCCCGCCGGCAGCCTCGGCGGCTACAGCCCGCAGCGCGAGGCCTAGCGCCCACTGTCGTTCGGATCACGCGCGGCGGGACGCCGGAGAGGCACGTGCGGATCGGCGCCCCTTGTCCGGCGCCCCCGGTCCGGCGCCCTCCGGTCCCGACGACACCCCCCAGCCGCCGGAGCGACCGCCCGAAAGCGTCGCCGTACCCTCCCCAGCAGCGACGAACAGGCTCTCCCATGCACCAGACGGCCCGACCCCACGTCCTCTCACCGCGGGCGTTCGACGAACTGCTGGGCGGCGGGGGCGGCCCCGCGACGGTGGACACGCTGCGCAGGACCGAGAGGAGCTGGCGGCTCCTCGTCGTACGGGCCCTGCTGGACTCGGCGACGACGGCCCCGCCCGGCCCGCTGCCTCCCCTCGAGGAGGGCTGGCGGCTGCTGTCCCGCGCCTGGGCCGCGTCCGAGGAGGCGCGGGAGGCGGTGGAAGGGCTGCTGGGGTATCCGGCGGTCGGCGTCTGGGCGTCGCACACCCTGCGCCGGCTGCGCGGGACCGCCACGGACGACGCGCCCCTGTGGGCGGACACCGGTCACCTCCACGCCATCGCGGCGGCCGGGGCCGTCCGCGCCGGTCTGGAGTTCCGCGCCGAGATCCCGGTCCGGCACGGATGGGCGGTGCTGCCCGCGCTCGGGGCGATGCGGGTACCCGGATCGGCGGACTGGGACGTGGCCGAGGTCTCCGCCTCCGCCGGACGCGTGCGGATCGCCGGGCGCCCGCTGGAGGGACCGGACTGGCGCGCCCTGACGGAGCTGCGCGCGGCCGGCTGCACCCTGCTCCTGGACGACACCGACCCCTACCGCGACCTGCGGAGACCGAGCCGGGTCGAACCGGTCGCCACGGCCGACGAGTGGCAGGCACTGTTCGCCCCGGCCTGGGACATCCTCCGGCGCACCGACACCGAGGGCGCCCGGGCGCTGGCCGGCGGCCTGGTGTCGGTGGTGCCCCGCCCGCGCGCCGAGCGGTTCCGGCCGCACAGCGCGTCGTCGGGCGAGGCCTTCGGCGGCGCCCTGGCCTCGGCGCCGGACGACGCCGAACAGTTCGCCGCGACGCTGGTGCACGAGTTCCAGCACAACAAACTCAGCGCGTTCATGCACCTGTTCACCCTGTACGACGACCGGGACGACCGACTGCACTACGCCCCCTGGCGCGACGATCCGCGACCGCTGGGCGGCCTGCTCCAGGGCGTGTACGCCTTCTTCGGGGTCACCGCGTTCTGGCGGCGGCGCGTCCATGTGCTCGGGCAGTTCGAGTTCGCGCTGTGGCGCTGTCAGACGGCGCACGCGCTGCGCGCGATCGGCTCCGCGGACGGGCTCAACGAGCTGGGGCGGCGGCTGGTGGCCGAACTGACGCGGCGCGTCGAACCCTGGCTGGACGAACCGGTCGACGTGCGGGCCAGGGCCGCGGCGGCCCTCGCGGTCGCGGACCACCGGGCGAGCTGGCGCGCCCACCATGTGCGGCCGTCGGCGGAGACGGTCCGCGCGCACGCGGCGGCCTGGTCCCGCGGTGAACCGCTGCCCACGGCGCCGCCGGACGCGCCGCCCGTCCCCGGCGGCCCGCACGGCAGCCCGCCGCTGCGCGGGTTCGACACACGGGCCGTGCTGCTGCGGTGGCTGCTGGCCGACCCGGCGGGCTTCGCGGCACTGCGCGACGACCCCGGCGCCGTCGTCGCGGGCGCGCTCGACGAGGACGTCGCCCTGGTCGAGGGCCGTACGACGGAGGCCCTGCACGCGTTCCACGAGCGGGCGGTCCGCGGCGGCGACCCCGACGCCTGGGTGGGACTCGGTCTGGCGGCGCGGGCCGGCGCGGACCGGGCCGGTGAGGGTCTGCTGGCCCGCCCGGAACTCGCGATGGCCCTGCACACCGCGCTGGACGGGCGGGCCGGCCCGCTGGAACTGGGCCGCGCCCTCGCACCCGCGTGTCCGTGAGCCGCGGGGGCGGTCCGTGCCGGGCACTCCCGGCGCCGGCCGCGCCCAGGTCCCCGTGACCCGAATGGCGGACACGCGGACCACGTGATCTCCCGCAACCGGCGGGCGACCTCCAGCCGAACGGGTTCCAGCGGGCGGCCGTCCTCGATCTCCCACAGAGTGTTCTGTAGAACACGGCCGAGGGTCCGGGCGCGGGCCCGCGCGCGCTCCAGACCCATGACGTCGGTCATCGCGTCGAAGCGCCGGCGGATCTCGCCGGGCTCGAAGCGGTTGCGGAGCGCGGGACAGAGTTCGGATCCGGGGTCGCCCGCGAGCGGCTTGGGTTCGATGGCGACCCAGGGAGCGCGCCCCGCGACGCGGTCGCCGCCGTGATCGGTGTCGGTGTCGTAGGCGTCGTCGTGGACGTCGTCTTGGTGGAGGCCGCGCAGGACATTGTCGTAGGGGAGGTCCCAGTGGAGGAGACGGTCGCGCGGCTCGGTCACCACCCCGCGCACCGCCGCGGCGCGGTCCTCGACGAGCCGCCGGTCGGACGGGTCCGGAATCCGCCGGAGGGCCCCCGGTACCCGCTCCAGCATGTCCGCCGCGACGTCCCCGAGCCGGCGCACGCCCTCCGGTGCCGCCACGGCCGTCAGCCGGGTGAGCGGCCGCGCGATGACGAGGGCGGCCTCGCGTGGGTCGGAAAGGTGCGTCAACGTACGGGTGTGGTCGAGCCGTTCGAGCAGCAGGGTGCGGGTGGCCCCGACCCTGCGCGCGGGGGAGTGGCCGCCCATGCGCGTTGACCGGATCCTGCGTTCCGTGGGGAGCTACCTGCGCAGCGCCCCCGGCACCTACATATGGCTGGGCGTCCTCTTCGTCACCACCGTGGCCCTGCACCACATGTCGCCGGACTTCGAGGAGGACTTCCTGCGGCAGCGGTCCACCAACATCCACGAGCTGTCGAACGACCCGCTGCGGGTGCTGATCTCCAGCGCGATGTGGATCGACGGCGGCTACTGGTTCCCGTACGCCTTTCTCTTCACCGTGTTCCACGCGCAGGCGGAGCGCTGGCTCGGCACCCTGCGCTGGCTGTTCGTGTGCGTCGCCTCGCACGTGCTGGCGACGCTGGCCAGCGAGGGGGCGCTGCTGGAGGCGGTACGGCGCGGGATCGCACCGGAGTCCGCCGTGAACACTCTCGACATCGGGGTGAGTTACTCGCTGGCGGGAGTGATCGCCGTCCTCACGTACCGGATCCCGGCGCCCTGGCGGTATCCGTATCTGGCGGCGGTCCTGGTCTTCTACGGGCTGCCGGTCCTCGGCACCCCCACCCTCACCCAATGCGGACATTTCCTCTCCATGGTGATCGGTCTGGGCTGCTATCCGCTGGTCAGAGGCCGCGGAAAAGCACGGAATCCGAAGGAGACACTGGCCGCTCCCAGGGGTTAACGTCCCGGCCATGAGCAGCAGCGGCACGGGAAGCGGCACGGTCAACGGCGGCATCTCCTTCTGGTACGCGGACGACGGGCTCCCCGTTCCGCGCGAGCCCCTGCCGGGCGACGCGACCGCCGACGTGGTGATCGTCGGGGGCGGCTATACGGGTCTGTGGACCGCGTACTACCTGAAGAAGGCGGCGCCCTCGCTGCGCGTCACCGTCCTGGAGCAGAGGTTCTGCGGATACGGCGCGTCGGGGCGCAACGGCGGCTGGCTCTACAACGGCGTCGCGGGCCGCGACCGGTACGCGAGGCTGCACGGCCACGAGGCGGCGGTCCGTCTGCAGAGGGCGATGAACGACACCGTCGACGAGGTCGTCCGGGTCACCGCCGAGGAGGGCATCGACGCGGACGTCCACCGGGGCGGCGTCCTGGAGGTGGCGTACACGCCCGCGCAGCTGGCCCGGCTGAAGGCCTTCCACGAGCACGAGCTGTCGTACGGGGAGCGGGACCGCGAGCTGTACGGCGCGCGCGAGACCGCCGAGCGGGTCCGGGTCGCGGACGCGGTCGGCTCGGCCTGGACGCCGCACGGGGCGCGCCTGCACCCGGTGAAGCTGGTGAAGGGTCTGGCCGCCGCCGCCGAGGCGCTCGGGGTGACGATCCACGAGCGGACGCCGGTGACGGAGATCCGCCCCGGGCACGCGGTGACGTCGCACGGAACGGTCCGCGCCCCCTACGTCCTGCGCTGCACGGAGGGCTTCACCGCCTCGCTGAAGGGTCAGCGGCGCACCTGGCTGCCCATGAACTCGTCGATGATCGCGACGCAGCGGCTGACGCCCGAGCAGTGGGCGCGGATCGGCTGGGAGGGCCGCGAGACGCTCGGCGACATGGCGCACGCGTACATGTACGCGCAGCGCACCGCCGACGACCGCATCGCGCTCGGCGGCCGGGGTGTCCCGTACCGCTTCGGTTCGCGCACCGACCACGACGGCGGCACACGGCAGGCGACCGTCGACGCCCTGTACGGGATCCTGGTCCGCTTCTTCCCGTCGCTGGCCGGCATCCGGGTGGAGCACGCCTGGTCGGGCGTCCTCGGCGTGCCGCGCGACTGGTGTGCCACGGTCACCCTGGACCGCGCGACCGGCCTCGGCTGGGCCGGCGGATATGTCGGCTCGGGTGTCGCCACCACCAACCTCGCCGCCCGCACCCTGCGCGACCTCGTCCGGCTGGACTCGGGTCAGGCGGGCCCGACCGGGCTGACCGGCCTGCCCTGGGTCGGCCACAAGGTCCGCAAGTGGGAGCCGGAGCCCTTCCGCTGGATCGGCGTGCACGGCATGTACGCGACCTACCGCACCGCGGACCGCCGCGAACTGACCACGCGCGGCGCGGATTCGTCCCGGCTGGCACGGCTGGCCGACCGGGTGGCCGGACGGCACTGACGGGGGTGGCACCGGCGGGGCGGCACCGAGGGACGGGCCGAGGGGCGGCGCCGGCGGGGCGGTCCCCCGCGCGGCGGGTGTGTGACACTGCGCCCATGATTCGCGCCGCCACCCCCGCCGACATCCCCGTCATCCACGCGATGGTCCGTGAACTGGCCGAGTACGAGAAGGTGCCGGACGAGGCGCGGGCGACCCCGTCGCAGCTGCGGGAGGCGTTGTTCGGCGAGCACCCGGCGGCGTTCGCGCACGTCGCGGAGGAGGCCGGGGAGGTGGTCGGGTTCGCGCTGTGGTTCCTCAACTTCTCGACCTGGCGCGGGGTGCACGGCATCTACCTGGAGGACCTCTATGTGCGTCCGCAGGCGCGTGGCGGCGGCCACGGCAAGGCGCTGCTCACCGAACTGGCACGGATCTGCGGGGCGCGCGGGTACGAGCGGCTGGAGTGGTCGGTGCTGGACTGGAACCGGCCGTCCATCGAGTTCTACGAGGCACTCGGCGCGCGTCCGCAGGACGAGTGGACGGTGTACCGGCTGACCGACGGGGCGCTGCGGGAGCTGGGTTCACGGGACTGACTCGGGGACGGGGGCCGTCCCGAGCGCGTGTTTGGGGGCCTTCGCGGTGACCAGCAGGCCGGCGATCAGACCGGCCAGGAGCATGATGCCGCAGGCCCACCAGACGGCGATCGTGTAGCCGTGCACGATGCCCTCGCGGACGACCAGTGCCCTGCGGGCGGGGCCGGTGAGGTGGGCGGCGATGTAGGTGGCGCCGCTGGTGGTGGCGACGGTGTTCAGCAGGGCCGTGCCGATCGAACCGCCGACCTGCTGTGAGGTGTTGACGGTCGCGGAGGTCACCCCCGAGTCCCGCGGGGCGACGCCGGCGGTGGCGGTGGCGAAGATCGGCATGAAGATCAGGCCCATGCCGAGCCCCATCAGGAGCATGCCGGGCAGCAGCAGACCCGTGTAGTCGGGGTGCACGGTCAGCCGGGTGAAGACCAGCATTCCGGACGTGGCGAGGAGCGTGCCGGGGACCATCAGCACGCGCGGTGCGACGTGTTGCAGCAGCCGCGCGGAGATCTGCGTCGAGCCGACGACGATGGCGGCCGTCAGAGGCAGGAAGGCCAGGCCCGTCCGCACCGGTGAGTAGCCGAGGACGACCTGCAGGTAGTAGGTCAGGAACAGGAACATGCCGAACAGGCCGATGACGGCGAGTGCCATGGTCAGGAAGCAGCCGGCGCGGTTGCGGTCCCGGACGACGTGCAGGGGCAGCAGTGGGCTCGGGGCCCGCTTCTGCCACCACACGAAGGCCGCGATCAGGGCGACGCCGGCCGCGAGCAGGGCGAGGACCAGCGGGTCCGTCCAGCCGCGCGGCTCCGCCTCGCTGAAGCCGTAGACGATGGCGACGAGGCCGCCGCAGCCGAGTACCGCACCCGGGACGTCGAGGCGACCGCCCCGGTAGCCGGGGCGGTCGCGCAGCAGGGTGGTCGCGCCGACGACCGCGACGACGGCGACGGGGACGTTGACGTACAGACACCAGCGCCAGTTCAGGTACTCGGTCAGCAGCCCGCCGGCGAGCAGTCCGATCGCCGAGCCGCTGCCGGCCAGGGCGCCGTAGATGCCGAAGGCCTTTCCGCGTTCCCTCGGGTCGCTGAAGGTGGTGGTCAGCAGGCTGAGCGCGGACGGGGCGAGGAGGGCGGCGAAGGCTCCCTGCAGGGCGCGGGCGCCGTAGAGCATGGGGGAGCTGGTGGCACCGCCGCCCAGCGCGGAGGCGGCCGCGAAGCCGATGAGCCCGATGACGAAGGTGCGTTTGCGGCCGACCAGGTCGGCGATCCGGCCGCCGAGCAGGAGCAGGCCGCCGAAGGCCAGGGTGTACGCGGTGATGACCCACTGACGGTTGCCGTCGGACATGCCCAGGTCACGCTGTGCGGAGGGGAGCGCGATGTTCACGATGGTCGCGTCCAGGACGACCATCAACTGGGCCAGAGCGATGATCACCAGACCCCACCAGCGGTGAGGATCGGCGCCTGCGGGTTCACCTGTTCGGGTGACACTCACCTGCCCAGAAGACCATGGATCGGTGGGTGACGCACCTTTCGGCGAGGCCCTCCCGCTCACGGTTCCAGGACCACCTTGCCGAGGGTGGCGCGGGTCTCCAGAGCGCGGTGGGCGGCGGCCGCCGAGGCGAGCGGGAAGCGGGTCAGGGCCGGGGCGAGACGGCCGGCGGCCGCTTCGGCGAGGGCACGCAGTTCCAGGGTGCGCAGGGGGTCGGGGCCGCCCGCCCGGCGCGTCATCGCGGTGCCGAGCACCTGCTCGGTCACGCCGGGCACGATCAGGGGTCCGCCGTCCCGGATGCCCTCGGCGGACCAGCCGAAGACGAGATGCCTGCCGCCGGGGCCGAGCAGGTCCACGGCGGCGCGGGCGGTGGCGCCCCCGACGCCGTCGAGGACGAGGGTCGCCGTGCGGGGGCCGAGGTACCCGCGGACCCGCGCCGGCCAGGTGCCGTCCTGGTGGTCCACGGCGAGGTCGGCGCCGTTCTCCCGGACCAGGGCCACCTTTCGCGGACCGCCCGCGATACCGATGACGGTGGCGCCCGCGCGCCGGGCGTACTGCACGAGAAGGGTGCCGATGCCGCCCGCGGCCGCCGGGATCACGGCCACGGTGTCCGGGCCCCACTCGGCGAACTGCACGATCCCCATCGCCGTACGGCCCGTTCCGATCATGGCGACGGCCTGGGCGAAGTCGAGGTTCTCCGGTATCTCGTGCAGGCGGCCGGCGTCGGTCACGGCCAGTTCGGCGTATCCGCCGGGCGCGAGGCCGAGGTGCGCCACGACCCGTCTGCCGAGCCAGCGGCCGGGGGTGCCCTCGCCGAGCGACTCGACCGTGCCGGCGACCTCGCGGCCGGGGACGGTGGGAAGCGTGGCGGGGGCGGGCGCGGGGCCCCGGGCGCCTTCGCGCAGGGCGGTGTCCAGGAGGTGGACACCGGCCGCGGCCACGGCGACACGGACCTGGCCGGGGCCCGGTTCGGGGTCCTCGGTGCTCTCATAGGTGAGGTTCTCGGCCGGGCCGAAGGTGTGCAGGCGGACGGCGTGCATCGGAAGGGCTCCTCGGGGTGCGGGCGGTGAGGAGCCCAGCTTTCGACCTCAAGCGTGCTTGAGGTCAAGGCGTTCCCGGATGCCGAAGGCCAGGGCGACGGTCTCGAGCGCGCTGTTGAAGGAGACCTCCGAGAGGATGCCGGGGGCGGCCACCTGGTCCCCCGCCAGGTAGACGCCGTCGCCGCGGTCGAGCGCCGGGCGGTCGCGCCAGGTGGTGCCCGGCGGGTCGACCGCGCCCGTACGCCCGAGCGCCACCGCGTCCCGCCGCCAGGTCACGCGCTCGCGCCAGCCCTCGAAGGCGAGGTCGAGAAGGTGTTCGGCGCGGGCGGCGCCGTCGCCGCGGGACTCGTGGGGAGCGATCGGGAACTGTCCCTGGACGAGTTGCTCCCCGTCCGGGGCGAGGGTGCGGTCCCGCGCCGTGGGACGGTCGAGCCGGCCGGGCGCGTCAAGGTCGGAGAGGGCGTAGGGGTCGCCGCGCCGGGTGCGCAGGGCCAGGTCCACGAGGGCGGTCCGGCCGCCGGTCCAGGTGAGGGAGTCGTCCCCCAGGAGACGGCGGGCGGAGTCGAGGGAGGTGGCGACGACGACCGGACCGTGGCGGTCGGGGAGCGTGTCGACGCGGGCGAGGGTCTCCACGCGGACGCCGAGGTTCCAGGCGCGGGCGGCCATGCGGTCGACGACGGTCGCCCAGCCGCCGCGCGGATGGCGCGCCTCCGCGGGCAGCCGGGCCGCCCTGCGCAGCCGGTCCTGCACGAAGGCCGCGGAGAGCGCGCCCGGATCGTGGTGGAACAGGGTGACGGCCGCGTAGTGCGCGGCGGCGCGGGCGCCCTCCTCGCCCGTCCGCGCGCTCGCCCAGCTCAGGAAGTCGGCGTCCACGGGCGCCTGCCGGGCATCCCGGCGCAGCAGTCCGATCAGGGCGAGGGGCGGGGTGCGGCGCAGGACACCCCGGTGGTGCAGGCGCAGCCGCGCGCTCTCCCGGGCCGGTACCGGGGCGAGGGGTCCGGTGAGGCCGCGCTGTGTGAGCCAGGTCCAGTGCGGGCCGCCGCCGTGCAGCGTGTGCGGGCCGTTGTTCGTCCGGTACGGGCCGTCCGCGGTGCGGGCCCGGCCGCCGAGCGTGTGGTGGGCCTCGTACAGCGTGACCCTGGCGCCTGCCTCGGCGGCGGTGATGGCGGCGGTGAGCCCGGCGAGGCCGCCGCCGATGACGGTCAGGTGGTGCATGGTTGGCCTCTCCCTGCGGTCGGGGTCGTCTTGTCGAGTACGACTGTTCGCGGGGCCGGAATGTGACATCGGGGGACAGGACCGCAGGTCGGAGGCGTTGTCAGTGGGGGAGTGCAGGATGGGGGCATGGTGCGGAAAGCGGCGGGCGGTACGGGCAGGGCGGGCGGGGTGGTGAAGGGGGCGCGGCGGCCGGAGCTGCGGCTGCCGCCGCTGGAGCCCCATGAAGGCTCCGCGCTGGAGCCGGACGGGGACTATGACGGGCTGGAGTTCCGGGAGGCGGACTTCGCCGGGCAGGACGGCGGCGGCGCGCGTTTCATGGACTGCGCCCTGAC
This sequence comes from Streptomyces sp. NPDC005195, assembly GCF_040608315.1. Lineage (NCBI taxonomy): Bacteria > Bacillati > Actinomycetota > Actinomycetes > Kitasatosporales > Streptomycetaceae > Streptomyces > Streptomyces sp. NPDC005195. Next base: position 247,506 of record NZ_JBEXHZ010000003.1, on the reverse strand, counting down.
GGGGTGCGCGCTGGACGAGACACGGCTGCACCACGCGCGCGTGCTGGACTCGGTCCTGACGGGCATACGGGGTGTGGGCACCGACCTGGCCGAGTCGACGTTGCGCGACGTCGAGCTGGTCGACGCCCGTCTGGGCGGAGTGCAGTTGCACGGTTCCGTGCTGGAGCGCGTACTGATCCGCGGCGGCAAGATCGACTACCTGAACCTGCGCAGGGCGCGCCTCAAGGACGTCGTCTTCGAGGGCTGTGTGCTGGTGGAGCCGGACTTCGGAGGCGCCCGGCTGGAGCGCGTGGAATTCGTGGACTGTGTCGTCAAGGGCGCCGACCTCACCGCGGCGACCCTGGTCGACGTGGATCTGCGCCGTGCCGCGGAGCTGGACATCGCGCGGGGCGTGGACCGTCTGGCGGGCGCGGTGATCAGCCCCGCCCAGCTGTTCGACCTGGCACCGGTGCTGGCGGCGGCGCTGGGCGTGCGGGTGCACGGCGACGCGGCTGAGGTGTGAGGGCCGGGGCGAGCTGGAAGGTGGGCTGAAGGGGAGAGGGGAGAGGGGAGAGGGGAGCGGCGGGGAAGACCGGGGGGTGAGTCCGGGAGGAGACGAGACCGGGCGGGCCGCGGGGTGATCAGCCGACGCGGGGGAAGCGGGCCTGGAGGGTCCACAGGGCCGGGTTCTCGGCGAGGTCGTCGTGCAGGTCGGTGAGGTCCGCGATCAGGTCGTGCAGGAAGTCGCGGGCCTCCCGGCGCAGCGCGGAGTGCGAGAAGGTCAGCGGCTCCTCGTCACGGTGCATCCAGTCGGCCTCGATGTCGACCCAGCCGAAGCGGCGTTCGAAGAGCATGCGGTCCGTCGACTCGGTGAAGTCGAGCTCGGCGTGCTGGGGGCGGGAGGCCCGGCTGCCCCGCGGGTCCCGGTCCAGCTGCTCCACGATGTCGCACAGCGCCCACGCGAAGTCGAGCACCGGCACCCACCCCCAGGCTGTCGACACCTCCCGGTCCGCCTTCGTGTCGGCGAGGTACACGTCGCCGCAGAACAGGTCGTGCCGCAGGGCGTGGACGTCCGCGCGGCGGTAGTCGGTCTGCGGGGGGTCGGGGAACCGGTTGGAGAGGGCGTAGCCGATGTCGAGCACGTACGTGATGGTGTCATGGCCTCGTAGGATCGCGGACGTGCCCCGATCTTCCGTGATCGTCCCCTGTGCCCTGGCTCTCACCCTCACCTGCGCGCTCACCGCGTGCGGCGGCGGGGACGGGGACGGTGCGGCGGGCACCCCGGGGCTGCACGACCCCTACTTCCCGAAGATGGGCAACGGCGGCTACGACGTCACGCACTACGCCCTGGCGCTCTCCTACGACCCCGGGAGCAAGCGGCTGCGGGGCACCGCCCGGATCACCGCGCGGGCGACCCGGAGCCTCGACGCCTTCAACCTCGACCTGAAGGGCCTGGACGTCGCCGGAGTCTCCGTCGGCGACCGGGACGCCCGCTGGAGCCGGGCGGGCCAGGAGCTGACGGTGCGTCCGCGCACCGGCCTCGGCAAGGGCGAGACGTTCCGCACCACGGTCCGCTACGCGGGCACCCCGGAGACGCTCACGGACCCGGACGGCTCCGAGGAGGGCTGGCTGCCCACGGCCCACGGCGCGCTCGCCCTCGGCGAACCCGTCGGCTCGATGACCTGGTTCCCCGGCAACCACCACCCCTCCGACAAGGCGTCGTACGACATCACGATCACCGTCCCCAAGGGCCTGAGCGCGGTCTCCAACGGGGAGTTGAGGAGTGAGACGACGGCCGCCGACGGCCGCAGGACCTTCGCCTGGCACACCGCCGAGCCGATGGCGAGCTACGTCGCGACCGTCGCCGTCGGGGCGTACGACATCACCCGCAGTGAGACGAAGAGCGGTCTGCCCGTGTACGTCGCCGTCGACCCGACACAGACCGCCGCGAGCGCGAAGGTGCTGGCCCGCATTCCGGAGATCATGGACTGGGAGGCGTACAACTTCGGCCCGTACCCGTTCTCCTCGACCGGCGCGATCGTCGACCGCCCCGGCGTCGCCGGTTACGCGCTCGAAACCCAGAACCGCCCCGTCTTCCCGGGCGCCCCCGACATCGAGACGCTGGTCCACGAGCTGGCCCACGAATGGTACGGAGACTCCGTCACCCCCGCGTCCTGGCAGGACATGTGGCTCAACGAGAGCTTCGCCACGTACGCGGAGTGGCTCTGGCAGGAGGACCACGACGGCGACACGGCCGACGAGATCTTCGCCGCCCTCTACCGGGGCGACTACTACGACGACGCCGCCGAGAACAAGGCGATCTGGGACTTCGCGCCCGCCAAGCCCTCCGGCGCGGCCCACATCTCCGACAGTCCCGTCTACGACCGCGGCGCCATGGTCCTCCACAAGATCCGCAGGACCGTCGGCGACGACACCTTCTACGACATCATCCAGGGCTGGGCCGCCACCCACCGCCACGGCAACGCGACGACCGCCGACTTCACCGCGTACGTCGAGAAGAAGGCACCGGGCAAGGACGTCGGCCGCATCTGGAAGGACTGGCTGTACGGCGAGGGCAGACCGGCCACGGCCTAGACCGGGCCGGTTCTTCCCGCCGGCGGGGGCACCCGGTGCTCCGGACCGGCACGGGGTCCGCCGTGTGCGGGCCGATGCGTGCGGGCGGGCGCCGGGGGCAGGCTGGGGGACATGACGACGACGCTCGGTGCCTTCGTTCTCGGTACTCCCGATCCGCCGGCGTTGGCCGACTTCTACCGGGCCCTGCTGGGCTGGCGGGAAGTCGACCGAGAGCCGGGGTGGGTCCGCCTGCGGGCTCCCGGACAGGAGCGTCCCGGCCTCAGCTTCCAGCTGGAGACCGGCCACACGCCCCCGGTGTGGCCGCAGCGCGCGGGCACCCAGCAGATGCAGGCCCACCTGGACCTCCAGGTCGACGACCTGGAGGCGGAGACCGAGCGGGCCCGTGCCCTGGGCGCGACGCTGGAGGAGCACCAGCCCCAGAAGGACGTACGGGTCCTCCGCGATCCTCACGGTCACCCGTTCTGCCTCTTTCTCCCGGGCGCCTGAACTCCTAGGGAGTGTCCGTCCGGCCGGGGGCGTCCAGGGCCTTGCGCAGTACCGCGCACGGACGGCCCAGCCGGCGGTCCTCGCGGTGGTCGATCACCTCGTACCCGAGGGCGGTCCAGAAGGCCAGGCCCTTGGGGTTGTTGTCGAGGACGGCAAGGCGCACGCCGGTGCGGCCGGTGGCCCGGAACCGCTCCTCGACACCCGCCGCCAGTGCCCTGCCGTATCCCTTGCCGTGCTCTCGGGCGTCCACGAGGAGCAGGCCGATCCACGGGTCCGGATCCGCCGGGTCGGGATGGTGCGCCAGCGTGATGGCGAACCCGGCGAGCCGCCCGGCGCCACGGGCGAGCAGCAACTCCACGCCGGGGTGGGCCGCCTCCTCGGCGAGCGCCTCGGCGACCTGTTCCGGGCTGATGTCGTCCGGGTCGGGGAAGTCGCCGCTCAACGCGTTGAATTCGCGGTTGGAGACGTGCAGGGCGGTGAGTTCGGTCAGGAGCGGCCCCGGGATGTCGTGGTCCGGGGCGAGGGGCAGGGATTCGAGGATCACGCGGTGCAGGCTAGTCGTCGGGATCGTCCGGGGACGGCTCCGCCGTCCCCGGACCCCGCCGGTGGCCTGCCGCCCACTTCGTCTTCTTCCACACCAAGCAGTCCCCGGGCCGGGTGCGGATGCCGGGGGCCCTGTTCGTCATACGCGAAGAGCCCCTGGCCCGGGTTCCCGGGTCAGGGGCTCTGTCGACTCGCGCGTACGGATCAGACGCTGACGCCGAAGTCCTGGGCGATGCCCGTCAGGCCCGAGGCGTAGCCCTGGCCGACCGCGCGGAACTTCCACTCCGCGCCGTTGCGGTAGAGCTCGCCGAAGACCATCGCCGTCTCCGTCGCCGCGTCCTCGGACAGGTCGTAGCGGGCGATCTCCGTGCCGCCGGCCTGGTTGACGATGCGGATGTAGGCGTTGCGGACCTGGCCGAAGTTCTGCGAGCGGCTCTCCGCGTCGTAGATGGAGACCGGGAAGACGATCTTGTCGATGTCGGCGGGAAGGCCCGCCAGGTTGACGTTGATCGCCTCGTCGTCGCCCGCGCCCTCGCCGGTGCGGTTGTCACCGGTGTGGACGATGGTCTGGTCCGGGGTCTGCTTGTTGTTGAAGAAGACGAAGTGGGCGTCCGAGTAGACCTTGCCCTGCTGGTTGACCGCGATGGCCGAGGCGTCGAGGTCGAAGTCGGTGCCCGTGGTGCTGCGGACGTCCCAGCCGAGGCCCACGGTGACGGCGGTCAGGCCCGGAGCCTCCTTGGTGAGCGAGACGTTGCCACCCTTGGACAGGCTTACAGCCATTGTTGGGAGTCCTTTCCCTCGTTGCGTACGTGCGGTGTGCCCGTACGGTTGGGCTTCGTACGGGCACGAAGCTACAGCTACCCCTAAGAACGCCAAGAGGGGTGCCGAAGGTTCCGGGTGTCTTTACTCTCTTTACCTTTGCGCCGGACGGACCCCCGCGCGAAAAGCGGGTGACGTGGACCGGACATCCGGGGGACCATGAACCCCATGTCCGGTCCCTATGTCATCCGCGGCTCCGTCTCCCTCCCCGAGGCCGAGCTCATGTGGCGTTTCTCGCGGTCCAGCGGGCCGGGCGGTCAGCACGTCAACACCACCGACTCGCAGGTCGAGCTGCGGTTCGACCTCGCGAAGACCGAGGCGCTGCCCCCGGTCTGGAAGGAGCGGGCGCTCGCCAAGCTCGCCGGGCGGCTCGTCGACGGCGTGATCAGCGTGCGCTCCTCCGAGCACCGTTCGCAGTGGCGCAACCGGGAGACCGCGGCCGTACGGCTCGCCGCCCTCCTCGCCGAGGCGACGGTGCCGCCCAAGCCGCGCCGGGCCACCCGTATCCCCAGGGGACTCAACGAGCGACGGCTGCGCGAGAAGAAGCAGCGCTCGGACACCAAGCGCGGGCGTTCCGGGCGCGACTGGGGCTGAGGGCTGTCCCGTTCCGGCCACCGGGCTCCGGGGGCCGCTCCGACGGCGCCGCGCGAAACGCCCGGCGCCGTACGCGGATTGAGCGGCGGGCCGAGTCGGCCACTCGTGGCTACGCTCGGGGAATGGACGGAAATGAGGACAGAGCGCATCTGGAGTGGTGGGCCAACCGATCGAGCTGCCTGGCACGGATCCCCGTCCGGCTGGCCGCCGGGCCCGGCTCCCGGGCGTGGGACGCCGTCGTCTCGCCGCCGCTGGACAGGGGCGCGCGGGAGGACATGCAGTTCCTGATCGAGGCCAGCCCGTACTTCACCCTTCGCTTCGGCGACGATTCCGTGACGGAGGTCGAAGTGGAGCGGGCGGGAGACCCCGGCCGGCTGCGGCTGAGCGCCGTGCCGGAGGCCTGACGTCACCTGTACGGCCCGCTGTCCGCCGATCCGTTCGTCCGCCGGCGGGCGAAGGGCCACGGGCCGGGCGCGGGGACGTGACGGACGGTCGACGGCGAATTCCTGAAGGAGAACCGCGGGAATGCCGGCCGCGGTCACGTCGGGGAACGCGGGCGAGAACGCGGGACACGGGCGACACGGGAACGCGGACGGATATGCGGTCGGGACCACGGACGGATACGCGGTCGGATATGCGGTCGGGAACACGCCCCGGAACGCGAAAGCGAAGCAATACGGCGGTGGCGCGGCGAACGCCTTGGAGAACGCGAACGAATTCGGTTCCGCCCGGTCCGCCTTCGGTGACGGCCTCGCGCGGGTCGTGGCGGCCGACGGGACGCCCCGTCGGTGTCCTCGCCCACCGAGTCGGACGTGAGAATCGGACCACCGAGCCGGAACCCGGGCCCCGAGCCGGATACCCGAGCCCCGGCCGGCGGGGCGGGCGCCGGCTGCCGGGGTGTCAGCCCAGCTGCCGGTAGCGCCCCTTGAAGTGCACCAGCGGCCCCCCGTCCGCGCTGGGCACCGACGCCGTCAGCACCCGCCCGACGACGAGTGTGTGGTCACCGGCGGTGACCCGCTGCTCGGTGCGGCACTCCAGGGTCGCCAGGGCGCCGCCCACCAGGGGCGCCCCGGCCGCCTCGCCGCGGACGTACGGGATGTCCTCGAAGAGCAGACGGTCACTGATGCGGCCCTTCATGGCGAAGCGGCCGGCGATGTGGCGCTGGCTCTCGGAGAGCACGGAGACACCCCAGAGGGGCTGCTCGTCGAGGAGGTCGTCCATACGGGAGCCCTCGCGCAGGCTGACGAGGACCAGCGGGGGGTCCAGGGAGACGGACACGAACGCCGTCGCCGTCATGCCGACGTCCTCGCCGCCCGGTCCTTCCGGGTCGAGCGCGGCCTCGTGCGCGGTCACCAGGACCACGCCGGCGGCCAGCCGGGACATGGCGGCGCGGAACTCGTCGTTGCTCACCCCCTCAGGATGCACGGAGGGGGTGGCAGGGACGGCAGGGGGAGTGTTCAGCACGCCGAAACGCTAGTCTCCGACCCGGGGCGTCCACATCGGACCTCGGTCCGAGCCGGGTCCTAGGTCCCAGGACGGACACAACCGCTCACAGTGTCTGCACGGCATCTAAATATGTGTTCAGTTAACACACGGGGAAAATGCAGAAACACCACTCAATTGTTCATCTTACGCTGTGACTTGAGTCACAGGAGCCATATTTTGTTGACCCTGTGTACCGAGTGAGCAGCGCGCTGTGATTCAGTGGCGGGGAAGCCAGGCAGGAAGCTACCAACCAGTACGAGCAAGAGAACTCAGGTACAGAGAACCGGTACAGAGAACCAGGTACGCCGAAGACAACCCTGGAGTTGCTGCGAGGTCTCGAGGGGAGGGCGAATGGAAACCGAGTCGGAGCCCTACGTCCGTCTTGCGACCCTGCGGCAGCTGCATCAGGTGATGGCGGACATGAACACCGCGCGGAGCCTGGCGGACACGCTGCAGACCGTCGCCGACGGCGTGGTCACGGGCCTCGGCTACGAGCTGGCGTGTGTCAACCTCGTACGCCCCGACGGCGACCTCGTGGTCGCCGCGCTCGCGGGCAACTCCGCCGCCGAAGCCCTGATCACCGGCCGGGTCGGCTCCCGCGACTCCTGGGACCGCCGGCTGACCATGGGCGAGGCCTGGGGCGACCTGCGTTTCATACCGCACACCGAGGGCTGGGTCCTCGACGACGACGACGTACCGCAGTGGTACACCGACGGCCCCGCGCCCCGCTTCGAGGACGAGTGGCACCCCTCCGACCGCCTCTTCGCGCCGATGTACACCCCCGGCGTCGGCGGCAACACGGGCGAGCTGATCGGCGTCCTGTCCGTCGACCGGCCGCGCAACGGACGACAGCCCGGCGCCTGGGGCCGCGAGGCCCTCCAGATGTACGCCTTCCAGGGCGCCATCGCGATCAGCAACGCGCGTCTGCGGGCCAACATGCAGCGCGCCCTGGTCCGCCTCGAGCGCGAACAGCAGGCCCTGCGCGCCAGCGAGGAGAGCTTCCGCCAGGCCTTCGAGTACGCGCCCTCCGGCATGGCCATCGCCGAGATGGGCGGCGACCAGCACGGCCGCATCCTGCGCACCAACGACGCCCTGTGCCGCCTGCTCGGCCGCCCCGCCTCCGCGATGCGCCGCTACTCCTTCTCCGACCTCGTGCACCCCGAGGACATCGGCACCCTGCTGCGCACCTCCGCCGAGGGCGGCCGCGCGGAACTCAGGCTCGGGCGCCGCGACGGCACCTACGTCTGGGTCTCGCTGCGCAACTCCGTCGTCGCGGACGCCGCCGACGGCCCGCGCTTCCTGCTCACGCACGTCGAGGACATAGAGGAGCGCAAGCGCCGCGAGCTGCAGCTCGCCCACCGCGCCTCGCACGACTCGCTCACCGGCCTGCCGAACTCGGCGGAGCTGCGCTCCCGCCTCGGCTCCCGGCTGTGCCCGCGCCCGCAGGCCCTCCAGCCCGGCGCGGTCGAGTCGCTGGACGCCGCCTACGGGCACGGGCCGTACGCGGAGCAGGCGGCCGAGCACGGCGCCTTCGACGGGCACGCCGCGGCGCACGGCTTCGACTTCGGGCCGGGCGCGGCGGCCTACGACGCCTTCGACCATCATGTGCACACCATCGCGCCCGAGGGCGAGACGGACGACGGTGCCAAGGGGCTCGCGGTGCTCTTCTGCGACCTCGACGGCTTCAAGTCGATCAACGACCGGTTCGGGCACAACGCGGGCGACGCCGTGCTCATCGAGGTCGCCCGGCGCCTGACCCACGGTGTCCGCGACGGCGACACGGTCGCCCGGCTCGGCGGTGACGAGTTCGTGGTCCTCGCCGACGGTCTCGGCCGGGCGGACGCGGCCGACCTCGCCGTACGGCTCCGGAACGCGATCATCCCGCCGATCCGGGTCGACGGCCGGGCGGTCCGGGTGGGCGCCAGTTTCGGCATCGGATGGGCCCACTGCGGCATGACGGCGGACGAGGTCTTGAAATCCGCTGACGAACGGATGTACGTGGAGAAACGGTCTCGTCCCAAACAGCATCGGCGCGCCGGATAAGTCACAGGTCAGGGGGTTGATGCGGTGAAGGCCACCCGTTTGGCCCCCTGGGAGCGGGTAGGCTCGGCCTTCACGTGCTTCATATCGTGGACCGCATCTGTACCGCACCTGTTGAGGAGTACCTAGGGATGACGCCCGGCAACAACGGCGCGAGCACGCCCGAGGACGACGACCCGTTCGGCTACCTGTACGCCGACGGTCAGGCCAACGGCGCCACCCCGCCCAGCGGAGGTGGCGGTTACGGCTACCCGGGCTCGGTCAACCGGGTGCGGGCGGTCGGCGAGCGCCAGTACGGCCAGCAGCAGGCCGGCTACGGCCAGCAGCAGGCCGCCGCCCCCACCGCGCCGTACGGCCAGGTCCCGCAGCAGGGGTCCTACGGTCAGCCCGGCCAGCAGCAGCCCGGCCACGGCCGGCCGAACACGCACTATGCGGCGCCCGAGACGGCCCCCGGTGGCGCGCCCGCCTCCCGGCAGTCGTCCGGCGGCGGTGGCGGCCGTGGTCGCGGCCCGAACACCAAGGGCCTGCTGATCGGCGCGATCGCCGTGGTCGCGGCCGTCGTCATCGGCATCGGCGTCGCGATGATGGGCGGCGACTCGAACGGCGGCAAGGGCGGCGACGCGGCGGGCTCGTCCCCGCAGGCCTCGCAGAGCGCGGAGCCGAGCAAGTCGGCCGGCGAGCAGCCGGCGGAGGCCGGCAAGCTGCCCGCCATCGACGCCAAGGCGCTGCGCCTGGAAGGCGGCGCCACCACGGCGTCCGACGTCGAGGGGGCGAAGTCGGACGGCGGTGTCTACGTCGCGGGCTTCAACCAGGCCGGCGCCTCCGTCACCTGGACCGTCAGCGGTATCCCCAAGTCCGGCAAGTACAGCGTGTACGTCGGTTACAGCGTCCCCGGCAAGGACGGCACCGCCACCCTCACGGTCAACGGCACGGCTTCCAAGACGCCTGTCGGCCTGAAGAACTGGGCGGGCGGCCCCGCGGGCGACTACAAGAAGGGCTGGACGAAGACCTACAACTGGATCCAGCTCGACAAGGGCACGAACGCCATCAAGGTCTCGTGCGAGCAGGGCAACCAGTGCGACGCCCTCATCGACCAGATGTGGCTGGTCGACGGCTGGGTCAAGTCCGGCGGCTGAGTTCCGGCAGCGTCCGGCTTCGGCCGGGCGTGGCCGGTCTTTTCTCAGGCCGCGCTGGTCTCCCCGGTCAGCGACACCCGTTCCACCAGTTCCTCGTACACGTCGCGGTCGAACTCGCCCGCCACCGGGGCCAGTACGGTCGCCGTGGACAGGGCGACGGCCCGTGCCAGGCGTTCCGGCCAGGGCAGATGTTCCACCAGGCCCGACAGCAGGCCCGCGACCGCCGAGTCGCCCGCGCCCGTCGGATTGCCGTGCACGCGGTGGGGCGGCGCGGCCCGCCAGAGGCCCTCCGGCGTGTGCGCGAGCAGCCCCTGGGCGCCCAGTGAGGCCACCACGGCGTGCGCGCCACGCCTGCGGGCGTCGCGGGTGGCCTGCAACGGCTCGTGGGAGCCGGTGAGTTCGGCCAGTTCGTCGGCGTTCGGCTTGACGATGTCGGGGCGGGCGGCGACACCTCGGCGCAGCGGTTCGCCGCTGGTGTCGAGGAGGACCGGGACGGCTGCCGCGCGGGCCGAACGGACCAGCCCCGCGTACGCGCCCACCGGCACCCCCGGCGGCAGGCTGCCGCACAGGGCCACCGCCGAGGCGGAGCGCAGCAGATGCTCGTACGTCTCCTGGAAGGCCGCCCACTCCGCCGGGGATATCTCCGGACCGGGCTCGTTGAGCTGAGTGGTGTCACCCGTCGCCGTGTCGACCACCGCTATCGTGCGGCGCGTCGGGCCGGACACCGGGACCAACGCGTCCACCAGGCCGGGGCTGCCGGTGAGTTGCTCCTGGAGAGAGCGACCGGTGGCGCCGCCCGTGAAGCCCGTGACCGTCACCCGGTGACCGAGGGCGGCGAGCACCCGGGCCACGTTCAGGCCCTTGCCGCCGGGGCGTTCGGTCACCTCGGTCACCCGGTGCGAGGTGTGCGGCCGCAGGGACCGTACACGGTAGGTGATGTCGACGGCGGTGTTCAGTGTGACCGTGAGGATCACCTGGGCCGACCTCCCCCTATGCGCTTGCCGACAGTTCCGGAGGCACGATCATGCCAAACGCGACGGCGGTCGGCCCAGTCCCCCGGGCCGACCGCCGCACGGCAACAAACGGATGAATCAGCCCAGTTGGGGATCGACCACCCATTCGCCCTTGCGCATGACGCCCTTGAGCGCGAACTCCGCGTCGAGAACCACCAGGTCGGCGTCCTTGCCCGCCTCCAGCGAGCCCACCCGGTCGTACGCGCCCAGCAGCTTGGCCGGGTTGGCGGACAGGGCCGAGACGACGTCCTCGACCGACAGCCGGTCGACCGTGACCGCCCGCTGGAAGGCGCGGTCCAGGGTGAGCGTGGAGCCCGCGATGGAGCCGCCCTCCACCAGCCGCGCGACGCCCTCGCTGACCTCGACCTCCAGCGGACCGAGCAGATAGCGGCCGTCGCCGAAGCCCGCCGCGTCCATGGCGTCCGTGATGAACGCCACCCGGCCCGCGCCCGCGTGATGGAACGCCAGTTGGAGGGCGGCCGGGTGGAGATGGGTACCGTCGTTGATCAGCTCGACGGTGATCCGCTCGTCCTCCAGGAGGGCCGTGATCGGTCCCGGCGTGCGGTGGCCGAGCGGGGGCATCGCGTTGAACAGGTGCGTGGCCACGGTCGCGCCCGCGTCGATGGCCTCCACCGTCTGCTCGTACGTCGCGTCCGTGTGCCCGATCGCCGCGATCACCCCGTGCTCCGCCAGCAGACGCACCGAGTCGAGGCCGCCCGGCAGTTCGGTGGCGAGGGTGACCATCGCGGCCCGGCCGCGCGCGGCGTCGATCAGCTTGCGGACCTCGGCCGGGTCCGGGTCGCGCAGCAGTTCCTCGGAGTGGGCGCCCTTGCGGCACGGCGAGATGAACGGGCCCTCGAAGTGGATGCCCGCGATGTCGCCCTGCTCGGCCAGCTCGGAGAGCAGCCCGGCGCGCTGCGCCAGGCCGTCCATGTCACCGGTCACGGTCGAGGCGACGACCGTGGTGGTGCCGTGCAGCCGGTGCGTGCGCACGCCTCGCAGGACCTCCTCGACGGTGCCGGAGGTGAAGGAGGCGCCGCCGCCGCCGTGGTTGTGCAGGTCGACGAAGCCGGGCACGAGCCAGTGGCCGGACAGATCGATGGTCGGGGTGCCGTCGGCCGTGCTCCCGGCGATGCGCGTGCCGTCGACGATCACGCGTCCGCCGTCCACGACTCCGGTGGGCAGGACCACCCTGGCACCGGAGAGAACCTTGCTAGGGGCCATCAGGTGGTTACCTCCGAGCGGTCGGTGAGGGGAGTTTCGAGCAGGTCCCAGGCCAGCAGGCCCGCGCCCAGGCAGCCCGCCGTGTCCCCGAGGGCCGCCGGGACGAGCGACGGCAGCTTCTGGAAGGTGACGCGTCGCTCCACGGCGGCCCGCAGGGGTGTGAACAGGGTGTCCCCGGCCTCGGCGAGACCGCCGCCGATGATCAGGGTGCGGGGGTCCAGCAGGGTCAGCGCGGTGACGAGTCCGTCGGCGAGCGCGTCGACGGCGTCCTGCCAGACCCGTACGGCCCGCGGGTCCCCGGACTCCACGGCCTTCGCGCAGTCGGCCGCGTCGGCGTCGGGAGCTCCGGAGGCCTCGGCCCAGGCCTGGCTGACGGCCGCCGCGGACGCGTACCGCTCCAGACAGCCGTGCTGTCCGCACGGGCACGCGGCGCCTGCGGGGCGTACGACGATGTGGCCGATCTCGCCGGCGAAGCCGTGCGCGCCCGCCTCCACCGCGCCGTTGATGCCGATGGCGCCCGCGATGCCGGTGCCGAGAGGGACGAACAGGAAGCGGTCGGCGCCCTGACCCGCGCCGATCCGGCCCTCCGCGAGGCCGCCGGTGCGCACGTCGTGCCCGAGGGCCACGGGTACCCCGCCCAGCCGCTCGCCGACCAGCCGGCGCATCGGCACGTCGCGCCAGCCGAGATTGGCCGAGTAGACGGCGGTGCCGTTGTCGGCGTCGACGATGCCGGGGACGGCGACCCCGGCGGCCGCCGCGGGTGCGCCGAAGCGCCGCTCGCCGTGGGCGCGCAGCTCCGCCGCGAAGTCGAGGATCGCGCCGACCACGGCGTCCGGGCCGCGTTCCCGGCCGGTGGCGCGGCGGGCCTGGTGGAGCAGCTCGCCCGCGGGCCCGACGAGGGCGGCCTTCATCCCGGTGCCGCCCACATCGAGGGCGATGACATGTCTCACGGGGACAGTCTCGCCCCTTACCCCAGGAGAGGTCTAGTCCACTCACGTGGTGTAGACCTTGTATCCGCATTCCGAGACGGATGCAATGGACGCAGAAGCAAAGACGGCAAGACGGCGCAGGGGTGGGAGACGACAGCGTGCAGCGACGTAGGACTGGACTGGTCGCGGTGATGTCCGCACTGGGTATGACGGCGACCCTCGGGGGCTGCGGCAGCTCGGACGGGTCCGCGGACGTGACCCTCGAACTCGTGGCGGCCGACTACGGCGACTCCGAGGCCAACAGCTCCCAGAAGTACTGGGACACCCTGGTCAAGGGATACGAGACCGCGCATCCGGGTGTGCGTGTCGAGGTCAGCGTGTACCCCTGGACCGATGTCGACCGCAAGGTCGGCGAACGGGTGGCGGCGGGCCGGGCGCCCGACATGGCGCAGATCGGCGCGTACGCGGACTACGCCGCCAAGGGCCGGCTCTACAGCGTCGATCAGGTGCTTTCCATCCCGGTCCAGGCCGACTTCGTCTCCCAGCTCACCGAGGCGGGCCAGATGAACCGGGTGCAGTACGGCATGCCGTTCGCGGCCTCCACGCGGCTGCTGTTCTTCAACGAGAAGCTCTTCGCCGACGCCGGTCTCACGCCGCCGCAGAGCTGGAGCGAGCTCGCGGCCGACGCCCGCGTGCTCAAGTCGCGGGGCGTGAAGTTCCCCTACGCCCTGCCGCTGGGCCCGGAGGAGGCGCAGGCGGAGACCATGCAGTGGCTGCTGAGCGGCGGCGACAGCTACACCGACGACGTCGGCACGTACCACCTCGACTCGACGGAGAACGTCGGCACGCTCACCTGGCTCAAGAACGAACTGGTCGGTAAGGGGCTCACCGGACCCGTCGCACCTGCCAAGCTCAACCGCGCCGACGCTTTCGCGGCGTTCGCCCGGGGCGAGGTCGGGATGCTCAACGGGCACCCCACGCTGATGAAGGCGGCGGCCGACAAGGGTGTGAAGTTCGGCATGGTGCCGATGCCGGGCGTCGACGGCACGGCCAAGGCGACGATGGGCGTCGCCGACTGGATGATGGCGTTCAAGCACAACGGCCACCGGGAGCAGATCGGCTCCTTCCTGGACTACGTCTACAGCGAGAAGAACGTGCTGGCCTTCTCCCACGAGTACGACCTGCTGCCGGTGACGACGTCCGCGTCCCAGGCGATGAGCGCCGACGTGAAGGACAAGGAGCTCGTCCCGTTCCTCGACGAGCTGCCCACCTCGCAGCTCTACCCGGTCGGCAAGATGTCCTGGGCGTCCGTCAGCGCCGACATCAAGCGGGACATCGGCAAGGCGGTCGCTCCCGACGGCAGCCCGTCCGGGGTCCTCGGCGCGTTGCAGCGCACGGCGACCATCAGGGACAGCAGGCGCTGACAGACCGGACGGACCGGTGGACCGGTGCACCCGGGCGGGTGTCGGTGGTGGGGGTTACGGTGCTGTCCATGACGTCCATGGAGGAGCTCGGGGCGCGGGAGCGGGCGGTTCTCGCCATGGAGCGGCGGGGGTTCGCCGGGCCGGGTGCGAAGGAGCGGGCGATAAGGGAGCAGCTCGGGTTGGCGCCGGTGCGGTATTACCAGCTTCTCAACGCCCTGCTCGACGATCCGCGGGCGCTGGCGCATGATCCGGTCACGGTGAACCGGCTCCGCCGGATCCGGGCGGGCCGCCGCGACGACCGCTGAACCGGGGGTTTGTTCGGGGTCGCGCCGATAGGGTCGGCGCATGGGCAGTCATGCGGAATCCCCGGAACACCCCGAGACCACGGACACCGTCCCGACACCGGCGACCGCCGCGGGCAGGGACGGGCTGCAAGCCATCCTCACGCACCCCGCCCGCACCGTGATCGCACTCGACTTCGACGGAACCCTCGCCCCCATCGTCCCCGACCCCGAGCAGGCCCGCGCCCACCCCGCCGCGGTCCCCGCCCTCGCGGCCCTCGCCCCGAAGGTGGCCTCGGTCGCCGTCGTCACCGGCCGCCCCGCCGGCGTCGCGGTGCGCCACGGCGGCTTCGCGGGTGTCCCCGGCCTCGACCACCTCGTCGTCCTCGGCCACTACGGGGCCGAACGCTGGGACGCCCGCACGGGCACCGTCAGCGCCCCCGCCCCCCACCCCGGCGTGGCGGCCGTCCGCGCCGAGCTGCCGGGAGTCCTCGACCGGATCGGCGTCTGGCAGGGCACCTGGATCGAGGAGAAGGGCCGCGCGGTCGCCGTCCACACCCGCCGCGCCACGGACCCGCAGGCCGCCTTCGAGTCCCTGCGCGAACCCCTCGCCGACCTCGCCACCCGGCACGGCCTGATCGTCGAACCCGGCCGGATGGTCCTGGAACTGCGCCCGCCGGGCATGGACAAGGGCGTCGCCCTCCTGGAGTACGTCCGCGAGGTGGGCGCCGAAGCCGTCCTCTACGCGGGCGACGACCTCGGTGACCTCCCCGCCTTCGCCGCCGTCGACAAACTCCGCTCGGACGGCGTCCCGGGCCTGCTGGTGTGCAGCGGCAGCTCGGAGGTCGCGGAACTCGCCGAACGCGCCGACCTGGTGGTGGACGGCCCCGCCGGGGTCGTGCGCCTGCTGAGGTCCCTGGCCGACCGACTGGACCGGTAGCCCCGGCCGTCGCGGCGGCCGTGACGCGACGGCCTCACTCCTCCAGCGCGCGCAACTGCTCCAGGAACCACTGCGCCGGAGGCAGGGCCGTCGCCGCCGCGGCGAGCCGCTTCGTACGCTCGGCCCGCTCACCGGCCGGCAGCGACAGGGCCTCGTGCAGCGCCCGCGCGGTGCCGACCACGTCGTACGGGTTCACCGCGACCGCGTCCTCGCCCAGCTCCTCGTACGCCCCGGCCTCCCGGGACAGCACCAGCACGCACCCCTCGTCGGAGACGACGGGCATCTCCTTGGCGACGAGGTTCATACCGTCCCGGATGGGGTTGACGAGAGCGACGTCGGCGAGCCGGTAGGCGGCCAGCGAGCGGGCGAAGTCGTCCTTGACGTGGAGCACGACCGGCGTCCAACCCGGTTTCCCGTACTGGGAGTTGATCTCGTCCGCCAGGGTCTGCACGGCGGCCGTGTAGTCCCGGTAGACCGCCAGGTCCTGCCGGGAGGGGTAGGCGAAGGCCACGTGGACCACCCGCTCGCGCCACTCCGGGCGGTCCTCCAGGAGCTGCCGGTACGCCAGCAGGCCCCGCACGATGTTCTTCGACAGCTCGGTGCGGTCGACCCGCACGATCGCCCTGCGGGCGCGGCCGTCGGGGCCCTCTCCGATCTGCTCGCGCAGCGCGGCCATCCGCTCGGCGACGTCCCCCTCGTGGGAGCGCCCGCGCAGGAAGTCCGCGTCCGCGCCGAGCCCGTGCACGCCGACCCGGGTGTCGCCGAGCCCGCCGACGAGCGCCTCGCAGCAGGCGGTGAACGCGTTCGCCCAGCGGTGCGTCAGGAAGCCCAGCCGGTCCGCGCCGAGCATGCCGCGCAGGACCTGCCCGGCGATGTCGTCGGGCAGCATGCGGAAGTAGTCGACCGGCGCCCACGGGGTGTGGGAGAAGTGGCCGATACGCAGGTCGGGGCGGAGTTCGCGGAGCATGCCCGGGACCAGGGTCAGGTGGTAGTCCTGCACGATCACCACGGCGCCCTCGGCCGCCTCGTCCGCCAGGGCTCGCGCGAACGCGCGGTTGTAGTCCTCGTACGACGACCACTGGCGCCGGAACTCCTGGTCGAAGACCGGCTCCAGCGGTGTCTGGTACAGCATGTGGTGGACGAACCACAGCACCGAGTTCGCGATGCCGTTGTACGCGTCCGCGTGCACCGCGGCGTCGATGTCCAGCATCCGCACGCCGTCCTCGCCGACCCCGCGCCGGACCGCCTCGCGGTCACCCTCGCCGAGCGCCGAACACACCCAGAGGGCCCCCGCGTCCGGACCGATCGCGGAGAGGCCCGAGACCAGCCCGCCCCCGCCGCGCCGGGCCTGGAGCGAGCCGTCCTCGCGCACCTCGTAGGAGACCGGGCCGCGGTTGGACGCGACGAGGATCCGGTGGGCGCCGTGCGGTGAAGCCGATGAAGCCGTTGAAGCCATGCCTCGAAACCTAGCCCGGCACCGAAACGCTCAAACGTTCCCGTCGGCCGTATGCGACGAAGGACACGGACCGCGGGCCGGTGGGGCCGGTGGCACCGTCCACCACCCCCTCACCAGGGGCGCGGTTCACGCGGCCCTGCGTGTGACGTACTCGGAGATTTCGGCCATCGGGGGGCGTTCCTCCGTGTCCACCGGGTAGGTACGCGGCTCGAAACCGTCCTCGCCCCGCTCGAACTGGGTGAGGGACGGCCGGATGAGGTGACCGCGGGCCAGCCGGAGCTGCGCCGTGCGGTAGATCGCGGCGGACATCCGGCCCAGCGCCTGCCCGTCCTGGTGGCGGTGCTTGCGCTCGCCCACGTCGACCTGGGCGAGCGCGTCGAGGCCCACCAGGTGCAGGGCGTCGACGAGCATGCCCAGTTCGACGCCGTAGCCGACGGGGAAGGGGAGCTGTTCGAGCAGCGAGCGGCGGGCCGCGTACTCGCCGCCGAGCGGCTGGACGAACCCTGCCAGCTGAGGCCAGTGCATGTTCAGCAGCGGACGGGCCATGAGTTCGGTGACGCGGCCGCCCTGGCCCGCGGCGCCGGCCAGCGGGCGGTCGTACATCCCCTTGACGAGGTCCACGCCCGGCTCGGTGAGCAGCGGGCCCACGATCCCGGAGACGAAGTCCGACGAGAACTCCCTCAGGTCCGCGTCGATGAAACAGACGATGTCCCCGCTCGTCACGAGGAGCGACCGCCACAGGACCTCGCCCTTGCCGGGCACGGCCGGGATACGGGGCAGGATCTCGTCCCGGTGCACGACGCGCGCGCCCGCCGCGGCCGCCACCTGCGAGGTGCGGTCGGCCGAACCCGAGTCGACGACGACGATCTCGTCGACGAGGGGCACCTGGCGCATCAGGTCCTCGCGGATGACGGCGACGATCTCGCCGACCGTCTCCTCCTCGTTCAGCGCGGGCAGCACGACGCTCACCGTGGAGCCCGAGGCGCGTTTGGCGGACATGATTCTGTGGAGCGGGCGATCGGCCACGGACCAGGAGCGGGTGCTCAGCCAGCGCTCTACTTCCTTCAGCACAGTCTGCGGCTCCTCACTGTCTGATCACCCGATGTCTCACGGCGTGATCCATCTCGCGGTTCGGACGACTATCTCAACTGTCCTGGCCTTCGGTTACAGTCTTGAACAACGCGGATGACCATCGCATGTCGTAGATCATCCCGGATCGCAGACCAACAACCGAATACCGCTCATCCAGAGGGGCAGAGGGATACGGCCCGATGAAGCCCCGGCAACCCTCCAGCCGGTCTCGTACCGATCATCGCTGATCGCGTCGCGGGGCTCCCGGCTCGGGAAGGTGCCACATCCGTCTCACGGCGAAGTGCGTCGTGAGGAAGATGAGGAGAAAGGGCCTCGCCTCCATGGCTGCGCAGACTGTTGCAAGCACTCCGGACGCCGCGACCTCCGCGAACCCGTCCCCTTCCGCCCCTTCTGCCGTTTCCGCCGGCTCCGTCGATCTGGGACCCGCCGCGGCGCTCTCCTGCCGCGAGTGCGGCCACCGCGTGCCGCTCGGCCCGGTCTTCGCCTGCGAGGAGTGTTTCGGACCGCTCGAGATCGCCTACGACTTCTCGGCCTACGACACCGAGGAGCTCCGGGCGCGCATCGAGGCGGGCCCCGCGAACATCTGGCGTTACGCGCCGCTGCTCCCCGTCCCGGCCGACGTCGCCGACAAGCCGAACATCAACCCGGGCTGGACCAGGCTCGTCAAGGCCGACAACCTCGCCCGCGAGCTGGGCGTCGACCCGGGCAGGCTCTTCGTCAAGGACGACTCGGGCAACCCGACGCACTCCTTCAAGGACCGCGTCGTCGCCCAGGCCATCGAGGCCGCCCGCGCCTTCGGCTTCACCACCCTCTCCTGTTCCTCGACCGGCAACCTCGCCGGCGCGGTGGGTGCCGCCGCCGCCCGCGCCGGCTTCCGCTCCTGCGTGTTCATCCCGCACGACCTGGAGCAGGGCAAGGTCGTCATGGCCGCGGTCTACGGCGGCGAGCTCATCGGCATCGAGGGCAACTACGACGACGTGAACCGCTTCTGCTCCGAGCTGATCGGCGACCCGGCCGGCGAGGGCTGGGGCTTCGTCAACGTCAACCTGCGGCCGTACTACGCGGAGGGGTCCAAGACTCTCGCGTACGAGATCTGTGAGCAGCTCGGCTGGCAGCTGCCCGACCAGCTCGTCGTGCCGATCGCCTCCGGTTCCCAGCTGACCAAGATCGACAAGGGGCTGCAGGAGCTGATCAAGCTCGGCCTCGTCGAGGACAAGCCCTACAAGATCTTCGGCGCGCAGGCCGAGGGCTGTTCACCGGTGTCCGTCGCCTACAAGGCCGGCCATGACGTCGTGCGGCCCCAGAAGCCGGACACCATCGCCAAGTCGCTCGCCATCGGCAACCCCGCCGACGGCCCGTACGTGCTGGACATCGCGCGGCGGACGGGCGGGGCCGTGGAGGACGTGAACGACGAGCAGGTCGTCGACGCGATCAAGCTGCTGGCGCGTACCGAGGGCATCTTCGCCGAGACGGCCGGCGGTGTGACGGTGGGTGTGGCCAGGAAGCTGATCGAGAACGGGCTGCTCGACCCGACGCTCACGACGGTCGTGCTGAACACCGGTGACGGCCTCAAGACGCTGGACGCGGTGGCCGGCACCGGGCTGACCGCGACCATCCGTCCCAGCCTGGACTCCTTCCGCGAGGCCGGCCTCGCGTAGCCGCCCGGCCGGGGAGGCCGTTCCCCGGCCGCGGGCCCGCGGGGGCCGTCCGCGCGGTTCCGCGCGCCCCCGCCGGGGCGCTTCCAGCCGTACGCCACCATCCGACCGGGAGGTCACCGCATGAGCGTCAACGTCCGTATCCCCACCATCCTGCGCACCTACACCGGCGGCCGGTCCGAGGTGACCGCCGAGGGAGGGACCCTCGGTGAGGTGATCTCCGACCTGGAGAAGAACCACACGGGCATCGCCGCGCGCGTGCTGGACGACGAGGGCAAGCTGCGCCGGTTCGTCAACGTGTACGTCAACGACGACGACGTCCGCTTCGAGCAGGGCCTGGAGACGGCCACGCCGGACGGCGTGGGCGTGTCGATCATCCCGGCCGTCGCCGGAGGCTGACGGGCGATTACCCACGGTGAGATCATTACCGTGGGTAATTCCAATCACCGAGAGTTCATCGAATTGCCCCCTCCGTGAGAGAAGCGGAGGGGGCAATTCTGTATGGTTGAGCGGGGTACAGTTGGGGAACCCGCCGCCTTATCCATGCCGGGTGCATATGAGTGCACGTCCCGCCTGCGATAAGAAATGGCCAAAGTGCACGGCGCTTTTGAGCCTTATGCGGCCTTTATGGGGCCCGAGTTGCCCTAAATCTTCGCGAATTCTCCCTGTATTCCTGATCGGGCGTGCCCAGAATTCTCGTCCGATTGACCTGTTGCAGACGGCAGTTGGGCAGATACATTCAGCCGCGGTCGACGCGTTCCGGCGCACACCCCCAATCCGTTGGGGGGTGGAGGTCTGACCCGGGCCCGCGAAGTGCGGTCCTGTGCAAGGGCCAGTAATAGGGGAGTTAGGCATGGCTCAGGGCACCGTCAAGTGGTTCAACGCGGAGAAGGGGTACGGCTTCATCGCGGTCGACGGTGGTGCGGATGTTTTCGTCCACTACAGCGCGATTCAGATGGACGGCTACCGCACCCTGGAAGAGGGTCAGCGAGTCGATTTCGAGATCTCGCAGGGCCAGAAGGGGCCGCAGGCGGACATGGTCCGGCTCGCGACCGGCTGAAGCACGCGCCGACTGACTGTTCGACGTGACGAAGGGCTCGTATCCCTCTGGGGTGCGAGCCCTTCGGTATGTCCGTAGGTCCGCGGACCGTCCGGATGACCGGCCGTGGACCGTCCGGGGAACCGGCCGCCAACCGTCCGGGGAACCGGCCGCGAACCTGCGAAGACTCTGTCCGGGACTCCTCCCCGGGCCCCCGCGCGACCTCGCGGGGGCGGTCGCGGACCCCCTTCGGAGGGTGGTCGTGCCGCCCCTGTTCACCTGGGGATCCTCCCGAGTCGCTTGCACTCGGCAGGGGCGAGTGCTAATCATTGCGTTAGCACTCTGAAGGTGAGAGTGATAACGAAGGACCGGGTCGGTGAGGCCCGCAGGCCAGGTGGTGCAAGGAACCACGAGGCAGGCAGGCCGTCCGTCGCGGGCGCCAGCGCGGTCCGGAGCAATCCACCCCAGTCCGGGAGGACCACTTCACATGGCCAAGATCATCGCGTTCGACGAGGAGGCACGGCGCGGTCTCGAGCGCGGGATGAACCAGCTCGCCGACGCCGTCAAGGTCACCCTCGGCCCCAAGGGCCGCAACGTCGTCCTCGAGAAGAAGTGGGGCGCCCCCACGATCACCAACGATGGTGTTTCCATCGCCAAGGAGATCGAGCTCGAGGACCCGTACGAGAAGATCGGCGCCGAGCTGGTCAAGGAAGTCGCCAAGAAGACGGACGACGTCGCCGGCGACGGTACGACCACGGCGACCGTGCTGGCCCAGGCGCTCGTGCGCGAGGGTCTGCGCAACGTCGCCGCCGGCGCCAACCCGATGGCCCTCAAGCGCGGTATCGAGAAGGCCGTCGAGGCCGTCTCCGGTGCCCTGCTCGAGCAGGCCAAGGATGTCGAGACCAAGGAGCAGATCGCTTCCACGGCCTCCATCTCCGCCGCCGACACCCAGATCGGCGAGCTCATCGCCGAGGCGATGGACAAGGTCGGCAAGGAAGGCGTCATCACCGTCGAGGAGTCCCAGACCTTCGGTCTGGAGCTGGAGCTCACCGAGGGTATGCGCTTCGACAAGGGCTACATCTCGGCGTACTTCGCCACCGACATGGAGCGGATGGAGGCGTCGCTCGACGACCCCTACATCCTCATCGCCAACTCCAAGATCGGCAACGTCAAGGACCTGCTCCCGCTCCTGGAGAAGGTCATGCAGTCGGGCAAGCCGCTGCTGATCATCGCCGAGGATGTCGAGGGCGAGGCCCTGTCGACCCTGGTCGTCAACAAGATCCGTGGCACCTTCAAGTCCGTCGCCGTCAAGGCCCCGGGCTTCGGTGACCGCCGCAAGGCCATGCTCGGCGACATCGCCATCCTCACGGGCGGCGAGGTCATCTCCGAGGAGGTCGGTCTCAAGCTGGAGAACGCCGGGATCGACCTGCTCGGTCGCGCCCGCAAGGTCGTCATCACCAAGGACGAGACCACGATCGTCGACGGCTCCGGCTCCGCCGACCAGGTCGCCGGTCGCGTGAACCAGATCCGTGCCGAGATCGAGAACTCGGACTCGGACTACGACCGCGAGAAGCTCCAGGAGCGCCTGGCGAAGCTGGCCGGCGGCGTGGCCGTCATCAAGGCCGGTGCCGCCACCGAGGTCGAGCTCAAGGAGCGCAAGCACCGCATCGAGGACGCCGTTCGCAACGCGAAGGCGGCCGTCGAGGAGGGCATCGTCGCCGGTGGTGGCGTGGCCCTGCTCCAGGCTTCCTCGGTCTTCGAGAAGCTCGAACTGACGGGTGACGAGGCGACCGGCGCCAACGCCGTGAAGCTCGCCCTGGAGGCTCCGCTCAAGCAGATCGCCGTCAACGGTGGTCTCGAGGGTGGCGTCATCGTCGAGAAGGTGCGCAACCTGCCCGTCGGTCACGGCCTGAACGCCGCGACCGGTGAGTACGTCGACATGATCGCCGAAGGCATCATCGACCCGGCGAAGGTCACGCGCTCTGCTCTGCAGAACGCCGCCTCCATCGCCGCGCTGTTCCTGACCACCGAGGCCGTCATCGCCGACAAGCCGGAGAGGGCCTCCGCGGCCGCTCCGGGCGGCATGCCGGGCGGTGACATGGACTTCTGATCCGCCTCCGGCTGATCACTGTCCTGACGTTCCGAGGGCGGTACCCCTTCTGTGGGGGGTACCGCCCTCGGGCGTGTCCGGGGTCACACAAAGGCGCGGAGGGCGCCGGAATGCCGCGCCGGACCCGGCGGTTGAGGAAACGAGTGGTTGATGCGCATGCACATACCGTGTGGAATGCACCGTCAGCCGTCCGCCCGATGACCGACCGCCCTCCCCGAGGAGTCCCGTACGTGACTGCCAACGCCGCCTCCCGTGCCGCCGAGATCCTGTCCCGCCCCGTCGTCCTGAACGGCCTGACCGTCCCGAACCGGATCGTGATGGCACCGATGACCCGGCAGTTCTCGCCGGGCGGCGTTCCGGGCGAGGACGTCGTCGGGTACTACGCCCGCCGTGCCGCCGCGGGCGTCGGCCTCATCGTCACCGAGGGC
Organism: Streptomyces sp. NPDC005195; assembly: GCF_040608315.1. Classification (NCBI taxonomy): domain Bacteria; kingdom Bacillati; phylum Actinomycetota; class Actinomycetes; order Kitasatosporales; family Streptomycetaceae; genus Streptomyces; species Streptomyces sp. NPDC005195. The sequence continues at coordinate 224,238 of NZ_JBEXHZ010000003.1, read as the reverse complement.
ACCTACGTCGGCCACGAGTCGGCCGGAGGGAGCGACCGTGTCCCGCGCTTCCACGGCGAGGAGCAGCTCGCGGGCTGGACGAAGGTCGCGGACGCGGTGCACGCGGCGGGCGGCACGATCGTGCCCCAGCTGTGGCACATCGGCATGGTGCGTGAGGCGGGCCAGGCGCCGTTCGCCGACGCCCCGGCGGTCGGCCCGTCCGGTCTGACCGCCGAGGACGCCGAGGTCACCGGCAAGGCCATGACCCAGCAGGACCTGGACGACGTCATCGAGGCGTTCGCGAAGGCCGCGGCCGACGCCGAGCGCATCGGCTTCGACGGCGTCGAGCTGCACGGCGCCCACGGCTACCTGCTCGACCAGTTCCTGTGGTCGGGCACCAACCGCCGCACCGACGCGTACGGCGGCGACCCCGTGGCCCGGGCCAGGTTCTCGGCGGAGATCGCGGCCGCGGTCCGCTCCGCGGTGTCGCCGGACTTCCCGGTCATCTTCCGCTACTCGCAGTGGAAGCAGCAGGCGTACGACGCCCGGCTCGCCGAGACCCCGGAGGAGCTGGAGGCGATCCTGGCCCCGCTGGCCGAGGCCGGCGTGGATGTCTTCCACGCCTCCACCCGCCGCTACTGGCTCCCCGAGTTCGACGGCTCCGACCTCAACCTCGCGGGCTGGACGAAGAAGCTGACGGGCAAGCCGGTCATCAGCGTCGGCTCGGTCGGCCTGGACGGCGAGTTCCTGAAGGCCTTCCAGGGCGAGGGTTCCTCCGTCCGGGGCATCGACGACCTCCTCGACCGTCTGGAGCGCGACGAGTTCGACCTCGTCGCCGTCGGCCGCGCGCTGCTCCAGGACCCCGAGTGGGCGGAGAAGGTCCTCGCCGGCCGCTTCGACGAGCTGAAGGCGTACGACCCGGCGGCGCTGCGGACGCTCAGCTGACCCCACCCGCGAGGTCGGGCCCGGACGCGCCACTGCCGACGTGCCGTTGCTGAGGTGAGAGACGGGTCACGGGTGGCGCCCCTCGTACGGGGGGTGCCACCCGCGGCGTGTACCGGAGTGCGCGGTACGGCGCGCGGTGTTACGGGAGGCGCTCGATGATCCAGGAGCCGAGGTCCTCGGAGCGCATGCCGTAGTAGAGGGGGAGTCCGTCGAGGCTGTCGGCCAGGATGCCGAAGCCTTCGAGGGTGCCGCCCGGGGCGCCGTCGATGTCGGGCAGGCCCGAGGTGCTCCCGTCTGTGCGAGTCCCCGCGGGTAACCCACACGTGGGCGGCGGACGGTCACCGCCGGGGGCAAACCCTTTTGACCAGCAAGTTTCAGGACGCCGCGGGCCGTGCACTACGTCGCGAAGAGAGGCGGCCACAGGTGTGCGACGGGCCGTCGAAGACTCCTACAGGTTCCCCATCGGTTCGATGTCGACCTTGACCGGGGTGCCCCAGATGCGCAGCACCTCGTAGTCCGTGAACTCGTGGACCAGGCGGTAGGCCATGCCGGGCCGGGGGGTGTGGCGCTCCGCGGCGAGATAGCGCTCGGCCTCCTGGCGGTCGCGGCGCGGGGTGCCGCACAGCGCCCAGGCCTGCCCCGTCCACACTTCCGGGAGCCAGCGCTGCTGGGGCCGGGGGCGGTCGGCGCGCACGCCGTACCGGGACATCGTGCGCTCGGGGGACCCGTCGGGGCCGGTGGGGCGTGCGGGCCCGTAGGCGTCGTTGACCTCGGTACGGCGGGCGGTGCGACGGCGGGTCTCGCAGAGCAGACAGAGGTCCGGGGCGCCCTCGTCCACCGGGCCGTTCGGGTGCTCGGCGCAGCGGGTCGTGGGCACCGCCGTGGTGACCGTCTCCTCGAGCAGGTCCAGGGCCCGCTTGAGGTCGGCCTTGACCTCGTGCAGCTTCGCGTCGGGTGTGTCGGCGTTCAGCGCGTCGCCGTGCTCGCCGAGGACGCGCAGGGCCCGGCCGAGGGCGGTCAGCTGTGCGTGGTTCATGCGTCCACCCTGCCACGCCCCACCGACAACCCGGTGGGGCCGGCCCGTCAGGTGCCGCTCAGCGGGGTGCCGCCGCGAGTGCCGCGCGCAAGTGGCCGTCGCTCTCCTCCAGCAGCCGGGCGGCGGTGGGCCCGTCCACCCCGCCGAGGAGCGCGAGGATGGCGTTCTTCACCTCGCCGTCGGTGGCCGTGAGGGCCTGTTCGATCTCCTCGTCCGAGGCGCCGGTCGCCAGCGCGACGATGCGCCGGGAGCGGGCGCGGAGCTTCTCGTTCGAGGAGCGGACGTCGACCATCAGGTTCCCGTACGTCTTGCCGAGCCTGATCATCGTGATCGTCGAGAACATGTTGAGGACGAGTTTCTGGGCCGTGCCCGCCTTCAGACGGGTGGAGCCGGTCAGCAGCTCCGGGCCGACGACGATCTCGATACCGTGCTCGGCGGCGGCCGCGAGGGCACTGTGCGCGTTGCAGGACAGGCCGATCGTCAACGCGCCGCGGGCGCGAGCGTGTTCCACGGCGCCGACGGCGTACGGGGTGCGTCCGGAGGCGGAGATGCCGACCACCGTGTCGTCGGGGGTCAGGGAGAGCGTCTCCAGGTCGGCCGCCGCCAGCTCCCTGGAGTCCTCGGCGCCCTCGACCGAGGTGACCATGGCGCCCGGACCGCCCGCGATCAGGCCCACGACCTCGGACGGGTCGGTGTTGAAGGTGGGCGGGCACTCGGAGGCGTCCAGGATTCCGAGGCGGCCCGCGGTGCCCGCGCCCGCGTAGATCAGCCGTCCGCCGCGGGACATCCGCTCCGCGATGTCGTCGATCGCGGCGGCGATGAGGGGGAGCCGCTCCGCGACGGCCGCCGGCACGGTCGCGTCCTCGGCGTTCATGAGCTTCGCGATCTCCAGCGTCGGCAGCCGGTCGATCTCGGAGAGTTCGGGGCGGAACGCCTCGGTGGTCAGCGTCTCCAGCTCGGCACGCAGGTCGCGGTAGTTGGAGGAGGCGTCGGCGGTGGAGGTCATGTGGAGCGGCTCTTTCCGGTGCGGGGTGACAAGGGTGTGCCCTTCGGGGCGCTGGGGTGTGACGGGTGTGACGGGTGCGGCTCGGTCGCGTGGGGGGCCGGGCGGGATGTGCGGGCCTGGCGGGACGGTCCGGGGTTCTCGTACGGCCGCCGGCCTCTTCCGGCCCGCGCGGCGGGGCGCTACCGCGCGCGCCTCCTGGGGGTGTGCCGGTGGGCCAGCGCCTCGTAGGACGCGGCCAGCGCGGGCGCCGCCGTCTCGTACGTCCGCTGCGCGACCCCCACGAACAGACAGTCGACCACCAGCAGCTGGCTGGTGCGCGAGGACATCGCCGCCGGGCGCAGTTCGCTCTCGCGGGCCGTGGAGGTGGTGAGGATGTGGTCCGCGTACTGCGTCACGGGCCCGTCCGGGCGGCCGGTGATCGCGATCGTGGTCGCCCCGCGCTCGAAGGCGACCCGGAGCGGCTCGATGACGTCGCCGGTCGAGCCGGAGTGGGTGATCGCGATGGCCACGTCCTTGGCGCGCAGCTGCACCGCGTTGGTGACGGCGAGGTGCGGGTCGCTGTGCGGGTGGGCTATCAGCCCGATGCGCAGGAGCTTCTGGGCGAGGTCCTGGGCGACGAGACCGGACGCGCCGACCCCGTAGACGTCGACGCGGCGGGCGGCGGCGAGCGCGGTGACGGCCGCGCCGAGCTGGACCGTGTCGAGCCCGGCCGCGGTGTCGGCGAGGGTCTGCTGCTCGTCGTGGGCGAGCTTGGCGACGACGTCGGCGATCGGGTCGTCGACCGCTATGTCGGCGGTGACCGCGGGGGCGCGGCCCGACTGCTGCTGGGCGGCGAGGCCCGCGAGCGCGAGGCGCAGGTCGCGGTAGCCGGGGTAGCCCAGGAGGCGGGAGGTGCGTACGACCGTCGCCTCGCTGGTGCCGGTGAGCTCGGCGAGGCCGGTGACCGTGAGGGACGCGCAGCCGGCCGGGTCCGCGGCGACGGCCTCGGCGACCCGCTGCATGGAACGGGTCATCGACGGAGCCAGCGTCCGCACCTTGGCCGCGAGGGCGGCCGGGGCGGGCGGAGCCTCACCGGCGAAAATTTCCTTCACTTCTCGAGTCACCTCTGAAAGATATTTTCTGCTGGGGTATCCGGTCAAGAGTGCGCACAATGGGTGCATGCCACCCCACAGTGATCCCATCAGCCCCTTGGAGCAGGCGTTGCACGCGGCTCGTGCCCTCGTCCTGGCCGACCTGGTCGCCGGGGAGGTGGCCGAGGCGGACGTGGTCTCGCTCGTCGAGGACTCGGTGGTGCAGCGCCGCTGGTGGGTCGAGCAGTGGCCGGAGGGTCTCGGGTATGTCGCCGGACTGGTCGCCCAGGACGTCCAGGACGCGCTCCTGGAGCGGTACGGGCGGTGGCCGCTGTGCCCGGTCTGCGGCTCCGGGGACCCGCACGCGCTCGACGTGGAGCCCGAGTTGGGGCCCGACCCGCACTGGGTGTGCCACAAGGCCGGGGTGAAGGTCGCGTCGGTGGGCACCCTCGGATCGGCCACCGGCGACATCGCCTCCTCGTGACCGTCTACATAGACCTGCCCACCTGGCCGGGCCACGGCCGCCTGTGGTCCCACCTGATCAGCGACCTGTCGTACGACGAACTGCACCGGTTCGCGGCCGGCCTCGGCGTCCCGTCGCGCGCCTTCGACCGCGACCACTACGACCTCCCGGCACACCGCTACGCGGACGCCGTGCGCGCCGGGGCGGTGGAGGTCGGCAGCCGCGAGGTGGTGCGGCTGCTGCACGGCGCGGGGCTGCGCCGGCGCAAGCAGGCCGGTGGGTGAGGACCGGGTCCAGGGTGTGCCACCGGCCGGTGAGCGGGGCCGGCCCCGGTGCCCCGGAAGAGCGACGGGCCGCCCGCGGCGGGCGCGGTGGACGGTGTGGGGCGGGCGGGCCGCGCCCATGGGCGCGGGTCAGTCCTCGCGGGCGTAGACCCGCAGGGCCGGGTCCGGGCCGGCCAGCTCGTACGCGTACTGACCGGCGTCCTCGCTCACCCGGGTGAAACCGGCGCGTGCGACGACCCGTTGGGAGGCGGCGTTGTCCCGGTCTATGACCGCGAAGAGGATCCTGGCGTCGTCGCGGGCGAGGTACCGGGCGGCGAGGGCGCCGAGCGCCTCGGTCGCGTAGCCGTGGCCGCGGGCGTTCTCCGCGAGGTCGTAGCCGACCTCGGCGCGGCCCTCCTCGTCGGGTGCGCCGTGGAAGCCCAGGGCGCCGACGGCCAGGCCGTCCGTGGTCCGTACGAGCACGAACATGCCCCACTCCGGGCGGTGCGCGCCCGCCTCGTAGGCCTTCACGACCATCCCGGCGGCGTCCCGGGTGCCCTCGAAGGGGCCGCCCTCGATCCACCGGAAACCGCCCGTGCCGCCCGCGAGCAGATCGGCGGCGGCCGCGGGCGTGACGCCCCGCAGGGTGAGCCGCCCGGCCTCGATCACCAGGTTGTTGCTCCAGCGCCACTCGGTGAGCGGGGCCCGGTCCGGCAGTTCGCCGCGGCCCGTCGCCCACAGCAGGGTGGGCCAGGGAGCGTGGCCGGGCCGCACGTGCGGGAAGATCCGGGCGAGGACGTCCGCGCACAGCTCGGCCGGGGGCTCGTAGGCGACGCCAAGACCCCGCGCGATGTCGTGGGTGTGCACCAGCACCTCGGTGACGCCCATCGCGGCGAAGCCCTCGGGACCCGCGCTGCGGAACGGGTACGGGTGGAAGGCGCGCAGCTCGCGCGGTGCCGTACGGACGGCGGCGGCCAGCAGGGCGCCGGTCGCCTCGATCACGTCGACGACCCCCGCCGCGTCGGTGCCGTCGTCCATGACGATCTCGAAGGGGAGGTAGGCCCCGGTCGCGCGGCCCGCCAACTGGCCCGCGTACGCGATGAGGTCGGACGCGATGTGCTCGGCCGTCCGCCGGCAGCTCCACTCCAAAGTGCCCGCCCGGACCCCCTCCCAGTCCCGTCCGGTCACCGTCCGCAGCAGTGCCACGGCCCCGTCGACGGCTTCCCGCACCCGATCCCCACCCATGTCTCGCATGCCGGTGAGGATAGGTGCGCTCATGCCTGTGTGCGTACTGGATTGGTCGCGTTCCTGGCCGCCACCACACGGGACGGCCCGCCCCGCCGGTGCAGCCGCAGCGAGACCGCCGCCACGGCCATCCCGGCCACCGTCATCACGGCGCCCGCCCAGGCCGTCGCGGCGTACCCGAGGCCCGCGTCGATGACCGCGCCGCCGACCCAGGGGCCCCCGGCGTTACCGAGGTTGAAGGCGGCCGTGACGGTGGCGCCGGCCAGGGTGGGAGCGGCACCGGCGAGGTTGAACAGGCGGGCGTTGAGCGCCGGAGCGGTGCAGAAGCAGGACACGCCGAGCAGGAAGGAGAGGGCGACGGCCGCGGTCGCGTACCGCCCGAGCAGGGCGAGCGCGACGAGCACGGAGGTGGAGGCGGCGATACCCGTGAGGAGCACCCCGAACAGGTGCGCGTCGGCCATACGGCCGCCGACCGTCGTACCGATGAACGCGCCGACCCCGAACAGCGCCAGGACGCCGGGCACCCAGCCGTCGTCGAGCCCGGCGACGTCGGTGAGCAGCGGCGAGAGATAACTGAACGCGCAGAAGACACCGCCCGCGGAGAGCACCACGACGGCGACGGCGAGCCACACCTGCGGATCGCGGTAGATGATCGCCTCCCGCCGCAGCCGCGGCTTCTCGGCCGGCGGCGGGATGCGCGGGATCAGGGTGACGACGCCGGCCAGGGCGATCGCCGAGGCGGCGCCGACGGCCCAGAACGCGGAACGCCAGCCCAGGTGCTCCCCGAGGAACGCGCCGGCCGGGACGCCCAGGACGTTGGCGATGGAGAGCCCGCCGATCATCACCGAGAGGGCGCGGGCCCGGGCGGTCCGCGGGACCATCGCGATCGCCACCGCCGCGCCCACCGCCCAGAAGCCCGCACAGGCCAGCGCGCTCACCACGCGGGAGGCGAAGAGCACGGTGTACGTCGGAGCGAGCGCTCCCGCGATCTGCCCGAGGCCGAAGACGGCGATGAGCGCGACGAGGGTGGTGCGGCGCGGCAGCCGCAGGGTGGCCACGGCGAGCAGCGGCGCCCCGACGACCATCCCGACGGCGAACGCCGATATCAGCAGGCCCGCCCGCGGGATGGTGACGCCCATGTCGTCGGCTATCGGCGGCAGCAGCCCCGAGAGCATGAACTCGCTGGTCCCGAGGGCGAAGACGGAGAGGGCGAGGATGTGGACGGCGAGCGGCATACGGGTGCGCGCGCCGGTCATGCGTCGGCCCCGGGCGCGGTCGGGGCCAGCCGGCCCAGCTCGTCCCCGACGTTGTGCCGGGCCCGCTCCTCCCACTCCCGCTGCCCGTACGGCGTCCGGAACAGCCGTGGCAGGTCCAGGAGTTCGCGCAGCACCGCCGCCCGGCCCGCGCGGAAGGCCTCGTCCGGGACGAAGGCGTACTCCTCGCGGACGGCGGCGGCGTAGGCGGCGTAGGCGTCCGGCGGCGAGGCCAGGACGGCGAGGTCGGCGTCGCAGAGGACCGCGCCGTCGCGGTCGTCGGGGGCGGGGTCGTGGGTGACGGTGAGGCGGACGAGGCGGGCGACCTCCCCCGTGCGCGACGCGTCGCAGCCCAGTTCGGCGAGGGCGCGTTCGGCGAGGCGGGCGGAGCGTTCCTCGTTCTCGGAGCGGTCGGGATGGTAGACGGCGTCGTGGAACCAGGCGGCCAGGCGCACCAGGTCCGCGTCGTCCGCGTACGTCTCCAGCAGATCGACGTGGTCGAGGACCGCCGTCAGGTGGGCGACGGAGTGGTACCGGCGCTGCGGCTCCCGCCAGCGGGCGAGGAGGTTGTCCGCGTACGGGGCCGGGTCGGGTCCGCCGGGCGGGCGGGCCCCCTCCAGGGCATGGGTCCAGCGGGCGCGCAGCGCGTCGAGGTCGGGCATGCGCGCATTCTCCCGCGCCGGAGCGGCGGACCACAGGGTGCGGGCGTGAACGCGCTCGGGGGATCTTCTCGCGGCGGTGGCGGTTCCCGGCGTACCCTTGGGATTGGACTAGACCTGTAGTAGCCGTCGAGGGAAGAGGTCCTATGAGTGAGCGCAGGCGTGCAGTCCTGGAGGTGATCGCCCTCGGCGTGGAGGACGCGGTCGCCGCCCAGGACGGAGGCGCGGACCGGCTGGAGCTGGTCACCGACATGGCCGCCGACGGGCTCACCCCGACGGTGGAGACCTTCGCCGGGATCCGTGCCGGCGTGGACATCTCGCTGCGCGTGATGCTCAGACTGGCCGACGGCTTCGCGGCCGGGAACGTCGACGCGCTCGTCCGCGCGGCGCACGAGATGCGGACCGCGGGGGCCGACGAGTTCGTCCTCGGCTTCCTCGACGAGCACGGCGGACCCGACCTGTCCGCCGTGGAGCGGATCGTCGGCGCGCTGGACGGCTGCCCGTGGACCTTCCACCGCGCCATCGACCGCGCCGCCGACCGCGACGCGCTGCGCAAGCAGCTCGCCGAACTGCCGGGCCTGGACGCCTATCTGACGGCGGGTTCGCCGGACGGGGTGGACGACGGGTTCCCCACCCTCCTCGCCGAGACCGCCCGGAGCGGCGAGCCCGGCTACGAGCCGCGCGTGATGGTCGGCGGCGGGCTGCGCCTCGGCCATGTGCCCCGGCTGCTCGCCGCGGGAGTCGATGCCTTCCACATCGGTGGCGCGGCGCGGCCCGGCGGCTGGGCCGGGCCGGTGTCGGCGGACGCGGTACGGCAGTGGCGGGCGGCGCTGGACGCGTAGGGGCGGGAACGGCTCCCCGGGCGCTCGCCCCGCCGTTGCGGAGCCTCGCCGTTCCCGGGGTTCCTCCCTCCCGGGTCCCGCCGTTCCCGCGTTCCGGTTCCCGAGTCCCTCCCGGACTAGCCCAGTTGGGGCGGCAGCGGCGCCGCGTGGGTCACGATCAGCCCCGAGACCGCGCGGGTCAGCGCCACGTACAGACGGCGCAGCCCGGTCCGCTCGTCCGGTTCGCCGCCGACCACGGCCCGCGGCTCGTCCAGGACCACGTAGTCGTACTCCAGGCCCTTGGCCAGGGAGGCGGGGACGAGCGTCAGCCGGGTGTCCGGGGTCGTCTCCTCGCCCGGACCGAGATACGTCAGACCGGCGGCGGCCAGCGCCTCGGCGAGCACCGGCACGCGGGCGTCGGCGGCGATGAGCCCGACCGAGCCCTCCTGTCGCAGCAACTCCCGGCAGGCCTCGACCACTTCGGGATCGGTCGTGGTGGCCCGCAGCTCGAAGAAGCCCGGGTTCTCGCGGACCGACGCCACCGGGGTCAGCCCCGGCGCGATGTGCGGCAGCAGCCGGGAGGCGTAGGTGATGACGTCGGTGGGGACGCGGAAGCCCGCCGTCAGCTCCTCGACGACGGCCTCCTCCTTGCCGAGGTGGGCGAGCGCCTCGCCCCAGCTCCGGGTCGCCCAGGGAGTGGTGCCCTGCGCGAGGTCGCCCAGCACGGTCGCCGACCCCGTCGTGCAGCGGCGGCCCACGGCGCGGTACTGCATCGGGGAGAGGTCCTGCGCCTCGTCGAGCACCACGTGTCCGAGGGAGTGCGTGCGCTGGACGAGGTCGGTCGCCTCGTCGATCAGCACCGTGTCCGCGGGGGACCACTTGGCGGTCTTCACGGAGCGGGCCGGCTTCGCCCAGAGGATCTCCTTCCGCTCGTCCTCGTCGAGGATCCCCTCGGCGTGCACGGCGAGGAAGTCCGCGTCGGTGAGCAACCGCAGGACCAGCCGGGCCGGGTCGACGGGCGGCCAGATCGCCTTGACCGCCGCCTTCACCGCGCTGTCGCGGGCGACGGCGTCCTGCACCCGGTCGTCCGGTGCCTCTCCGGCCCGCTCCATCTGCACCAGCACGGCGTGCGCGATCCGTTGCGGGAGGGCCTCGCGGGCGGCGCCGTACCGGATGTCGCGGTCCAGCAACTCCCCCACGATCTGCTCCAGTTCGTACGCCGGTACCCGCCAGCGCCGGGAGCCGCGCACCACGACGACCGGCTCGCCCGGCGGGGTCACGTGCGCGCGGACCGCGCGCCGCAGCACCTCGGCCATCCGGGCGTCGCCCTTGATGACGGCGGCGGTGGAGGTGTCGGCCCCGCGCACCTCCACATGGGCGACGAGGTCGTCGACCGTGGCCTGCTTGACCTCCAGCTCGCCCAGGGCGGGCAGCACCTGCTCGATGTAGTGCAGGAACGACTTGTTCGGCCCGATGACGAGGGTGCCGGTGCGGGCCAGCCGCTCCCGGTGGGCGTAGAGGAGATAGGCGACGCGGTGCAGGCCGACGGCGGTCTTCCCGGTGCCGGGCCCTCCCTGGACGCACACGCTTCCGCTCAGCCCGCTGCGGACGATCTCGTCCTGTTCGGGCTGGATGGTCGCCACGATGTCGCGCATCGGGCCGACGCGCGGCCGCTCGATCTCCTGCTGGAGCAGCTTGCTGGTGGCCGCGGTCTCGGAGGGGTCGGAGAGGTGCTCGTCCTCGTACGCCGTGAGGTCGCCGCCGGTGTACCCGAAGCGGCGGCGCAGCCCGACGTCCATCGGGGCCTTCTTCGACGCCCGGTAGAAGGGCTGTGACACCGGGGCACGCCAGTCGATGACCATCGGGTCGCCCTCGGCGTCGTGCACATGCCGCCGCCCGATGTAGAAACGCTCGCCCTCCGCGCCTTCCGCCTTGTCGGCGCCGGGCGCGTGGAGATAGTCGAGGCGGCCGAAGAACAGCGGGGTGTGGCTGAGATCGGCGAGGGCCTTGATCCGCTCGTCCATCTGGCGCTGGAGCACCGCGGCGTTGACCCAGTTCGCGGTGACGTCGCGGATGTCGAGGTTCTCCACGTCCTCGCGCATCGCGCGCAGCGCCGCACGGGACTCTCCGAGGTGGGTCCGCTCGCGCAGCAGGGGGTCGTCGGGGGCGTCCGGGCCGTGGCCGGTGGGGTCGGCGTGGGGGTCGGCGGGCGGGGTGGACACGGGGCTGCCTCCGGAGACCTGCGGCGTGACTGGATCCTGGATGTTCCTGGGGCCGGCCGGTTTCCGTCCGGGCGGCGGCACTCCGTCGAGGGAGGAGGGCAAGAGCGGAGATTCTAGGTCAGGGGGTGGGCACGGGCCAACCGGATTTCGTGGTGCCGGGGTGGCGCGGGTTCCACCGGGGCGGGGGCGCGGGGCCACGGGTGTCAGGGTCGCGGACCCCGGATCCCTAGGGGTCGCCGTCCGTCGTGAGGCGGACACGCGGAGGCTCGCGGGTGTACGAGGGAGCGCCGAGGTTCGGTCCATGGACCGACGCCATAAGGGGCGGAGGCTCGCATGATGGATGTATGAGCGCAGCCACTTTCACCCCAGGTCCAGCCCAGCACGGTCCCGCCGCCCGCGGCGCGACCGCCTTCTCCGTCGGCCACCACCGCCACCTCCTCGGCGACGCCCTGCGCGCCGTCAAGGTCTTCGCGGGCGCGGCCCTCGACGTGGTCATCCTCGGTGAGTACGGCGAGGAGGCGGGCGTACGGCACCACTAGCCTCCGGCGGTCACCAGGGTCGTGCGTGCCGTCCGTCGCGGTGCGCTCCGCGCGGTGGCTGAATGTGAGGTGCCTTTCACCTACCGTGCCCATCATGCGCCCTGCACTTGTCCCGCACCCGTCTCGCGGACGTCCCCCCGTGCCGTCCTCCGCGGCCTCCCCCCGGACCCTCGCCAGGGGCGCTGCGCCCCCTGGACCCCCGCCCTCGCCCGAAGGGCTCGTCCTCAAACGCCGGACGGGCTGGATATGCGGGCCAGTGCCAGGAGGTTCCGGTCGGGCCGGCATTCTCAGCCCGTCCGGCGCTTGAGGACGAGGCCGTTCAGGCCGAAGCGGGGGTCTGGGGGCGGCAGCCCCCAGCAGCACGCGGCGCGACGCCCGCTCCCCACCGCACGCCGCCACCCCAGCCCGTCCGGCGCTTGGGGACAAGGCCGTTCAGGCCGATTCCCGGGTCCCCGCCGGAGGCACGCCGCTCAGCTGTCGGCCAGCAGCTCGTCCGCGTCCAGGATCCGGTAGGCGTACCCCTGCTCCGCCAGGAACCGCTGCCGGTGGGCGGCGAAGTCCTGGTCGATGGTGTCGCGGGCGACGACCGAGTAGAAGTGGGCCTTGTGGCCGTCGGCCTTCGGGCGCAGTACCCGTCCCAGCCGCTGGGCCTCCTCCTGGCGCGAGCCGAAGGTGCCCGACACCTGGATGGCGACGGTCGCCTCGGGCAGGTCGATGGAGAAGTTGGCGACCTTCGACACCACGAGCACGCTGATCTCGCCCTCACGGAACGCGTCGAACAGCTTCTCGCGCTGCGCGTTGCTCGTCTCGCCCTTGATGACCGGCGCGTCCAGATGCTCTCCCAGCTCGTCGAGCTGGTCGATGTACTGGCCGATCACCAGGATCTGCTGCCCGGCGAACTTCCGTACCAGGGCCTCCGTCACCTTGCGCTTGGTCGCGGTCGTCGCGCAGAAGCGGTACTTCTCCTCGGCCTCCGCGGTCGCGTACGCGAGCCGCTCGGAGTCGGTCAGATTGACCCGCACCTCCACGCAGTCCGCGGGCGCGATGTACCCCTGCGCCTCGATCTCCTTCCACGGCGCGTCGAACCGCTTGGGTCCGATGAGCGAGAAGACGTCCGACTCGCGCCCGTCCTCACGGACCAGGGTGGCGGTGAGCCCCAGCCGGCGGCGCGCCTGAAGATCGGCGGTGAACTTGAAGACCGGCGCGGGCAGCAGGTGCACCTCGTCGTAGACGATCAGGCCCCAGTCGCGGGAGTCGAAGAGTTCGAGATGCGGATAGACACCCTTCCGCCTCGTCGTCAGCACCTGGTAGGTCGCGATGGTGACCGGCCGGATCTCCTTGCGCGTCCCGCTGTACTCGCCGATCTCGTCCTCGGTCAGCGAGGTCCGCTTCACCAGCTCGTGCTTCCACTGCCGGGCGGAGACGGTGTTGGTGACCAGGATGAGGGTGGTCGCCTTGGCCTGCGCCATGGCCCCGGCGCCGACGAGCGTCTTGCCGGCGCCGCAGGGCAGCACCACGACCCCGGACCCGCCGTGCCAGAAGTTCTCCACGGCCTGGTTCTGGTAGGGCCGCAGCGCCCACCCGTCCTCGGCCAGCTCGATGGGATGCGCCTCGCCGTCCACGTACCCGGCGAGGTCCTCGGCCGGCCAGCCCAGCTTCAGCAGCGTCTGCTTGATCTGCCCGCGCTCGGAGGGGTGCACGGCCACGGTGTCGGGGTCGATCCGGGCGCCGACCAGCGGCGCGATCCGCTTCGACCGCAGCACTTCTTCGAGAACGGGCCGGTCGGTGCTGGTCAGGACCAGTCCGTGCGTCGGGTGCTTGCTCAGCGTGAGCCGGCCGTAGCGGTCCATCGTCTCGGCGATGTCGACGAGCAGTGCGTGCGGCACCGGGTAGCGGCTGAACTCGACGAGGGCGTCGACGACCTGTTCGGCGTCGTGACCCGCGGCCCGCGCGTTCCACAGCCCGAGCGGCGTCACCCGGTAGGTGTGGATGTGCTCGGGCGCCCGCTCGAGCTCCGCGAACGGCGCGATGACCCGGCGACAGGCGTCGGCCTGCTCGTGGTCGACCTCCAGGAGCAGAGTCTTGTCGGACTGGACGATGAGGGGACCGTTCACGTACGTACCTATCCCTTCCGCACGGCCAAACCTCAAGTGTGCCTTACGAACGGGTGATCACCGCTGGTCGTCCGCCAGTTCCGCGACCCCCGTGACGCGGTGCAGCGGATAGGTGCGGACCTCGTCGGCCGTGTGGTCGTACGCCGTCACGAAGCCGCCCTCGACGCGGATCGGGGCGATCACGCGCTGGCTGGCGGCGCCCTCGGCGTTGACGTACCCGATCCACACGGCCTCGCCGGTCATGACGGCGGCCTGCATGGTGGCGAGCGTCTCGGCGGAGCTGGTGCGGGGCAGCGCACCGGTGCCCGGCAGATCGGCCTGGGGCGCCTTGCGCGGGGTCGTGGAGGCCAGGTCACCCGCGCGGATGGCGCGGACCGCGGCGCCCAGGAGGGTGGCGTCGGGCACCGGCGGGCCGTCCGGGACGGGCGCGGGAGCGGAGCGCGGCGGGGTGCGGTGGGCGTGTGCGCGGGTGATCAGCACGTCCCCCTCGGCGGACTCGGCGGCCGGCGCGAACCCCATGGAACGCAGACCCTCCAGGAGGGCGGCCGGGTCGGCCTGCGCGGCGAGCACGGTGGGCGCGAGGCGTCTGAGCCGCAGCCCCTGGGAGCGCTTGTCGGCGAGGATCTCGTTCAGCAGGGCGTCGTCGTCGCAGCGGACGTACGCCGACGCCGCGCCGATCCGCAGATGGCCGTGCCTGCGGGCCACGTCGTCGATCAGATAGCTGAGCGGCTGCGGGACCGGGGTGCGGGAGTGCGCCGCGAGGAAGGCGTGCAGGTCGGAGGCCGAACGGCCGGCGTCCAGAGCCCGTCGCACCGACCCCGGGGTGAAGCGGTAGACCGTCGCCCCGCCCTTCGACTCGACGTCCGCGAGCACACCGAGGGTGTCGGCCAGGGGGCGCTGCAGGGGGCCGGGCGCGACGGCGGTCAGGTCGGCCTGGAGGAGGACGTGGTCCAGGGGCTCGGGGAGCAGGGGTCCGAGGATCCGGGCGGCCTGTTCGGCGGCGGCGGCCTGTTCGGCCGGGGTCCGCGGGAGGGGGGCGGCCGGTTCGGCGGCGGCGCGGTGGTGTCTGTGCACGGGAAGCCTGGCCCCTGCCCCGGCGCCTCTTCCGGCACTCGCGCCCACGGAGCCGGACCCGGACGCGGTGTCGTGGGCCGGCGCCGGCGGCAACCCCAGCAGGGCCCGCCCCTGGGCCGACAGCGCGCCCCGGCCGGTGACCCCCAGCAGCTCCGCCTCGGACAGGGTCCAGCGGGCCAGCCGGCCGCGCAGGTCGTCGCCGGCGGTGGTCCGGGGGCCGCGCGGGGGACGCTCCCAGTGGAGCCGGGCGATGACGGAGTCCGGGACGGCGGCGGAGCCCTCCGGGAGACCGGCGAGGAGCGCGAGGACACGGTGGCGGACCTCGGGAGCCGCGGAACGGTCCAGACCCGGCCCCAGCGCCGACAACGTACGGTCCTTCGCGTCCCGCCCGCCGACCAGGCCCGCCGTGCGGGTCGCGGCCAGCCACGCCGAGGCCAGCAGGGCCCAGCGTTCACCGGCGGGCAGCTCCGTCCACTGGTCGTAGCCGGGCGTCGCCGCGTACCGTTCGTCGGCCTCGCCGTCCGAGGCCAGCAGGCCCGCCGCGTAGGACAGCTCGACCCAGAACGCGGCCACCGGTTCCACCACGTCGAGGGCGGCCGCCGTCCGCTTCAGGTCCCGCACGCTCAGACCGCCGGCGCGCATCACGGACGGCCCGCCCTCGTGCCAGTCCTTGAGCAGTTCCTCGACGGTGGCGAGCGCGGTGTAGGCCTGGCCGGCCGCGGTCGTGTCCACCATCTGCGGACGGTGCGTCCGGGCCGGTTCGAGGGCCGGTGCCACCGGGTCCGTCTCCCGGTGCGCGCGGCCAGCCCGCAGACCGAGGGCCACCTCGCGGGGCAGGACGACCGTGCCGGGTGCCGTCGGCAGCAGCAGCGCGCGGTCGATCAACCAGCGCAGATGGCGCGCCGGATCGGCGGTCACCTGGCCGTACGGCGGCCCCCACACCAGCCGGGACAGCACCTCCAGCGACTCCGCGGGCGCCGTGTCGAGCAGCGCCGGCATCCGCTTCCGGTCGGTGAACAGGGCGGTCAGCGAGGCCACCGCGGAGACGGGGTCGTGGGTGGTCGGCAGACCGCAGGCGGCCACGATCTCCTGGATACGGCCCGGGGACATGCCCGCCGTGGCCTCGGCGACCGTCGGGCCGAGGCCGGTGGGGGAGGGGTGCTGGGCGGCCGGGGCGAGCAGCTCGCGCGCCGTGCGCACGAGCCGGAGGCGGTCGTCGGTGCCCCAGACGAGGGCCTGTTCGCGCAGGGTGGCGAGCGCGTGCGGGAACGCCGCCGTGACCGCCGGGTCGCGGTCGTCGCCCGCCATCAGGCCCATCAGTTCGTCGTACGTCGCCGGGTCCGACGCCACCGCCAGGGCCTCCGCCGTCTGCAGGGCGAACCGGTCCAGACGCTCCAGGGCCCGGACGACCGAGGCGCGGGTGGCGGCGCGGGTGGCGAGCTGCGTCAGGTCGGTGGGGACGGGGGTGATGAGATCCGGGCGGATGCGGAGGAGGGCCGACAGGGAGGTGTCGTCCCTCGTGCGGAGGGCTTCCGCCAGTGAGCGCGGGGGGGTGCCCGCCGGGGCGGGGTCCGGGTCGCGCTGCTCCTCTGTCCTCATCCGCTCAACGGTAGTGGTTCCTCGCCCTCTCCGCTCCTACCGGACCCACCCCGTACCAGGGGGCTCCGCCTCCTGGACCCCCGATCGCCCGAAGGGCTCGTCCCCGAACGCCGGACGGACTGAAATGCCTGACCTGCCCGACCCCAGCGGCGAGGACCTGACGCTCGCGGTCCGGTGCGGGTGGGCAGCTCCGGTCGGTCCGGCGTTCGGGGCAGGGCTGTTCGGGCCGGAGCGGGGGGTTTGGGGGTGGTGGTTCCGAGTGGCGGGGAGCCCGGCGCAGGTGAGCACCATCAGCCCGTCCGGCGTTTGAGGACAAGGCCCTTGAGGCCGGAGCGGGGGTCCGGGGGCGGCAGCCCCCGGGAGCGGGGCCCGACACGGTACCGTCGGTGGCCACGGGGTATTCAACGCACGCGCCCCGGAGGGGACTTCGTGGGGATTGAGAGCGACCAGCTCGTATTCGACTATCTGAGCCGCGTCGGCGACCTGGCCCAGCAGCGCCAGCTGCCCTCGGCCACCCGTATGCGACTCGTCTCGGAGCTGCGCAACGAGATCGACCGCCGCCGGTCGAAGGCTCCCGTCGACAACCCGGCCGCCGTCCGCCGCATCCTCTCCCGCCTGGGCACACCGGACGAGATCGTCACGTCGGCCCGTCAGGGCGCGTCCGGGCCGGGCGCGGACACCCGGGCCGCCGTGCCCACCCAGCGCGCCGGTGAGCCGGAGGCCCGCCCCAAGGGTCTGCGCCGGGTCGTCCCGAGGCCGCGGCGCACCTCCGACGAGGACGGTCCCGAGGACGCCACCGGCGACCACCTCCCGTTCCACCACGCCGGCTCCTACGAACCGGGCGACGCCTCCGCCCCGGCGGACTGGTGGCAGGTGGAGGGCGACCCGGTCGAACTCGGGGACGGCGTGCCGGGTTTCGTCGGCGGTGTGGAGATCCCCGGACTGCTCGGACCACCGCTCAGGCCCCGGAAGGCCGGTCCCGGCACCGATGCCGATCCCGTCGTCGAAGGGGACGCCGGTTCCGGTGAAGAGGCGGACCCCGCGCCGGAACCGGCCACATCGTGGCGCCGGTGGCGAGCACGGGCGAAACCGGTGCGGGCGGCGAGCGGGCCCAGGACCGGGAAGGCCGTCCCCGTCACCGAGGACGAAGGCCGCACGCCCCGGGTGCGGTTCCCCCGCCCGCGTACGTGGAGCAACCCCCTGCTCCTGCTCGCCGCCGTCCTCCTCGTCGCGGGTGCCGCCCTCGGCAACTGGTTCGCGCTCGGGCTCGGCTGGCTCATCGCCTACGCATCCCGCCGTCTGAGCCCGCGCGAGTCGAAGTGGGCCGTCCTCGGCATGCCGGGCCTGGTGGCCGTGGCCGGCGTCGTCTGGCTGTGGGGCCGTACGGACGGCCGCTGGGGCGAGCCGATCGCCGAGGGCCACATGAACGAGGCGCTCGCGGACACCTGGCCGTGGGTGGTGCGCGGCGCGGCGGTCGCCTCGGCCCTGTACCTGGTGTGGCGCTCCCAGCGTCGCCGCTGAGGGGCCCCGGACCCCGGCCCGGACCGCCTCGTGCCCAGGCCGGACCGCCCCGTGCCCGGACCGGACCGGCCTGGGCACAATGGTTCATATGCATATCGCACCGATGCCCTCGCGCGGGCTGACCGTCGGCTTCGACCTCGACATGACCCTGATCGACTCCCGCCCCGGCATCCACGCCTGCTACCAGGCGCTCTCGGCACGCACGGACACGTACATCGACTGCGACCTCGTCGTCACCCGGCTCGGGCCGCCGCTGGAGGAGGAGCTCGTCAACTGGTTCCCGGCGGAGCGGGTCCCGGCCGTCGCCGACCTCTACCGCGAGCTGTATCCCGCCCACGCCATCACCGGCACGCTCGCCATGCCGGGTGCCCACGAGGCCGTCGAGGCGGTGCGGGCGGCGGGCGGCCGTGCCGTCGTCGTCACGGCGAAGTGGGAGCCCAACGCCAAGCTGCACCTCACGCACCTGGGGATCGGCGCGGACGCGGTCGTCGGCAACCTGTGGGCCGAGCGGAAGGCGGAGGCCCTGCGCGAGCACGGCGCGAGCGTGTACGTCGGTGACCACACCGGCGACGTCCGCGGCGCGCGCACCGCGGACGCGTACTCCGTCGCCGTGGCCACCGGGCCGTGCGACGCGGCGGAACTGCGCGCGGCGGGCGCGGACGTCGTCCTCACCGACCTGACGCGGTTCCCGGCGTGGCTGGGTGCCTACCGCGAGGCCGCACCCGCCTGAACCGCGCGGGCCCGGCGGCGGCCGGCCGCGACCGACCGGAACACCCCGGCTCCGGCGATCAGAAAACCGACGCCCATGAGCATGCTCAAGCCGAACATGTAGGTCGGAAAAGGTTTGGTGTCGAGAAGCAGTGGGGCCACGGTGACGAGTGTGGCCACGGCACCGGCAAAGAACACGAGAGCACCGGCGCGGATCAGCCGGTCACCCGGTTCCGCGGAATTCGTTTGGGTTTTGTCACGCACCGGACCAGGGTAGTTCCCAGCGCGAAGGAACAGTCAGGCGACGTCTTGTCAGTGGCCCCCGGACCATTAGCCTTGGTACCGGCGGGTCGGACGGCCCGCTGCAGTGCTGTCCGGAGCGGTTTCCCCATGGTTGCCCGAAGTTGCCGGAGCAACTTCCGACGTAAGTGCCCGAGCAGTTTTCAGAGCGGTTCCCGACGAGTACGAGGACGAGGACAGACGTGCCTACCGGCCAGGTCAAGTGGTTCAACAGTGAGAAGGGCTTCGGCTTTCTCTCCCGTGACGACGGCGGAGACGTCTTCGTCCATTCCTCGGTCCTGCCCGCCGGAGTCGATGCTCTCAAGCCGGGCCAGCGTGTGGAGTTCGGCGTCGTCGCCGGTCAGCGCGGCGACCAGGCGCTCTCGGTGACCATACTGGACCCGACCCCCTCCGTCGCCGCCGCCCAGCGCCGCAAGCCGGACGAACTGGCCTCCATCGTGCAGGACCTCACGACCCTCCTCGAGAACATCACACCGACGCTGGAGAAGGGCCGTTACCCCGAGAAGACCTCCGGGAAGAAGATCGCGGGTCTGCTGCGGGCGGTCGCCGACCAACTCGACGTATAGCCCCGGCGACGGGCGGCTCCCGGCGACGGGCAGCTCCCGGCGGCGGCAACGCCGGGCTACGGGAACCGCAGCGCGTCCGGGCCGAGGGGCGGCACCAGTCCCTCGGCCGCGGCGCGCGTGAGCAGGCCGCGGATCGCCGCGTAGCCGTCCTCGCCGAGGTCGGCGGTGAACTCGTTGACGTACAGGCCGATGTGCTGGTCGGCGACGGCGGGGTCCATCTCCTGGGCGTGCGCGAGGACGTACGGGCGGGAGGCCTCGGGGTCGTCCCAGGCGGCACGGACCGAGGCGCGGGTCGCGGCGGCGAGCTCGGTCAGGCGCTCCCGGCCCAGCGAGCGTCTGGCGATGATCGCCCCGAGCGGGATGGGCAGCCCGGTCGTCAGCTCCCAGTGCTCTCCCAGGTCGGCGAGCTTGTGCAGCCCGTAGTTCTGGTAGGTGAAACGGGCTTCGTGGATGACGAGTCCGGCGTCCACCTTCCCGTCCCGTACGGCGGGCATGATCTCGTGGAACGGCATCACGACGATCTCGCCCACACCGCCCGGTACCGTGTCCGCCGCCCACAGACGGAAGAGCAGGTACGCCGTCGACGTCTCGCTCGGCACGGCGACCGTACGGCCCGTCAGGTCGGCCCCCGCCTCCCGGGTCAGCACCAGCGGGCCGCAGCCCCGGCCCAGCGCGCCGCCGCAGGGCAGCAGCGCGTACTCGTCGAGGACGTACGGCAGCACGGCGTACGACACCTTCAGTACGTCGAACTCGCCGCGCTCGGCCATGCCGTTGGTGATGTCGATGTCCGCGAACGTCACGTCGAGGGCGGGCGCGCCGGGGACGCGGCCGTGGGCCCAGGCGTCGAAGACGAAGGTGTCGTTCGGGCAGGGCGAGTACGCGATCCGCAGGGATTCGGGCAGTTTCTCAGGGCTCATGTGGGTTCCAACTCTCCAGGACGGGCGTGAGCTTCCCGAAACCCTCGGTGAGGGCCGCGAGAGCCTCGCCGATGCGCCAGGCGGCGCGGTCGCGCGGGCCGACGGCGTTCGACACCGCGCGCAGCTCCAGTACGGGCACGCCGTGGGCGGCGGCGGCCTCGGCCACGCCGAAGCCCTCCATGGCCTCGGCGAGGGCGCGGGGGTGCCGGGCGCGTAGCGTGGCGGTGCGTTCGGCGGTGCCGGTCATGGTGGACACGGTCAGTACGGTCCCGGCGCGTGCGCCGGTGACCGCCACGAGCTCCCGTACGAGTGCTTCGGGCGGACGGTGAGTGACGGTGCCGAAGCCGAGTTCCGTCACCGGGAGGAATCCGTCAGGGGTCTCGGCGCCCAGGTCCGCGGCGGTGATCTCGTCGGCGACGACGAGGGACCCGACGGGCGCGCCGGGCTGGAAACCGCCGCCGATCCCGGTGGAGACGACCAGGTCGTAGGGGGCGCCTTCGAGGGCGCCCGCGGTGAGCGCGGCGGCGACGGAGGCGGCGGCGAGGGCGGGGCCGACACCCGCGGCCAGCAGATCGAGGGCCGGCCCGGCGGCGGGAGCGGCGCCGGGCGGCGGGACGGCGGCGGCGAGGGGCAGCCGGTGCAGGGTCACCCCGGGGAGCCGCACCTCATGGTGCGGGCCCGTGAACGCCCCGGCCACCGCGTCCCGTTCGACCGGAACCGCGGTGGCCACCAGCACCTTCGGCCCTGCGGCAGCGATCAGGCGTCCTTCTTGAGCTTGAACGACCACAGTCCGGTCACCGTCTTGTCGCCCTCCTTGATGGAGACGAGCGTGGAGTCGCCGCTGGCTCCGTACTGGGCGTTGAAGAACACGCTTCCCGGAATCGTCCGGTACGTCTTCTTGCTGGCGTCGGTGAGCGGCTGACCGTTCATCAGGATCGTCCAGCCGTTGTCCGCGATCTTCGGGTCCACGCCGAGCCGCACGGTGTCGTCGGGGTCGACCTTGATGGACTTGATGTCCTTGGACTTGAGGCACTTGGCCAGGTCCGCGCTGCTCACCGCCTTGCCGTCGTTGTAGCAGTCGGTCTCGGAGCTCACCGAGCTCTTGCCGACCGTGATCGTGGCCAGCGGCGTCGGCTTGTCACAGGCGGACAGGACGAGAAGTCCGGCACAAACCGCGCCGAGAGCGGCAACGGCGCGACGGTGATGTCCATGGGCGGCTCTGCCGCGGGGCAGGGAGGTCATGGCCGAAGGTTATCGGGCAGGTGCACCGCTCTCCCCACGTGGGGTACGGCGTGCCGCAGTCATGCCACGCGTGGCCGCGCCGTGCCTCCGTGCCGGGCCGCGCCGATCAGCCCCCGGACGGTGGCGAGCCATCCGACGGCGACGATCGCGGCCGCCACGGCGAGGCCCAGCGTGCCGTTGAGGGGCAGCACGATGCCGATCGCGCCGCCGAACACCCAGGCCACCTGCAACAGCGTCTCGGAGCGGGCGAAGGCGGAGGTCCGTACGAGTTCCGGCACGTCCCGCTGGATCAGCGCGTCGAGAGACAGCTTGGCGAGCGCCTGCGAGAACCCGGCGACCGCCGTGAGGAAGGCCACCAGGACGGCCCCGAAGAAGAAGGCGGCGGTGATCGCGGCACCCAGCACGCACGCCACGACGGTCACGATGATGATCTCGGGGGCGCGGGATTTCAGCCAGGCCCCGACCGCGGTGCCGAGCGCGTTGCCCGCGCCGGCCGACACGCCCACGATCCCGAGCGAGACGGCCGCGCTCTCGCCGGCGAGCGGGTGCTCGCGCAGCAGGAAGGCGAGGAAGAAGATCAGGAAGCCGGAGAGGCAGCGCAGGGCGGCGTTGGCGCCGAGGGCGTGGGTGACCCCCGTACCGACGGTGCGCAGTCCGGGCCGTGGCGTCCTCCCCCGTCGCGGCAGACGTACATGCGCCTCGTCCGCGGCCAGCAGCGCCCGGTCCTCGCCCTTGGCCGAGTCGACCTTCGGCGGCAGGGTGAACGACAGGAACGTCCCCGCGACGAAGATCGCGAAGGCGCCGTAGAGCGGATAGCGCGGACCGAGGGCCTGCAGTCCCGCTCCGACGGGCGCGGCGAGGCCGGTGGCGAGCAGTCCGCCGAGGGTGACCCGCGAATTGGCCTTCACCAGGGAGAACCCGGGCGGGAGCAGCCGGGGCACGACGGCGCTGCGCACCACTCCGTACGCCTTGGACGCGACGAGCACCCCCAGTGCGGCGGGATACAGCTCCAGGCTGCCGCTGGCGACCGCGCCCGACAGCAGCAGCGCCAGCATCGCGCGGGCGAGCATCGCGCCGGCCATCGCGGCCCGGCGGCCGTGCGGCAGGCGGTCCAGGAGCGGGCCGATCACCGGGGCGAGGAGGGTGAAGGGCGCCATGGTGATGGCGAGGTAGAGGGCGACGCGGCCGCGGGCCTCGTCGGTGGGTACGGAGAAGAAGACGGTGGAGGCGAGGGCGATGGTGATCATGACGTCGCCGGCGCCGTTGACCGCGTGCAGCTCGATCAGTTTGCCGAGGCCCGACTCACCCGCCCCGTGCGCGTGCGTCGCCTTGCGGATTCCGCGGGCCGTGCCGGTGAACGGGAAGTGCAGGGCACGGCCGACCGCGCGGACGGACCCGCTCATCCGGCCCGACCCGCCCCTTCGGATGCTCCCCTTGGTGCCACCGATTCCGGCGGTTCCCTGGGACGACCTCGCGGCTGCCACTCCGCAATAGTGCCCCGAGAATGGCGTGGGTAGTGCGGTTACCGCGCGTATAGGGGCCGAGTGGGGCCGGTGCGGGCGCGTGCCGGGCCGCCGCCAAGGGGCCGTGCGCGTTTTTCGGCCGACCGGGAGCGACGCGGCGGAGCCCCTTCCGGTCCGGCCGAGAAGGGGCGGACGGTGGGAAAACGCCGCCTCGCGACCGCGAAGAACACCGGCTCGGAGTGCGGAAGCGCCCCGCCGGTGTGGGCCCAGGGCTCAGGAGAAGGTAGCGTGCGTAACGCGCCTGCGGTGGTTGTTCTCGGCCGCGCGCCTCTCGGCCATCCCGCAGAATGGATGGCGTAGGTGCGCCCGAGCGCGATCGGGCGCGGACGTCGACGCGGCCCAATGGTCCGCTCCGTCCGCACCGCCGCCGAGGAAGGGCGCACCCGTGAGACGGCGTAGGAGAGAAGCGATACCTGTGAGCGCAGCGACCACGCGAAGCCGCACCCCCGACCGTCTGTGCGCCGAGGCCGTCGACCTCGCGCGCACCGCCGCCGAGGAGGCAGCCGCCCCCGGCGTCGTCGGTGAACATGTGGGGGTGGTCTCCGAGGGGGACCGTGTCGTCACGCACTACTTCGAGTGCAAGGATTTCGGCTACCGGGGCTGGCGCTGGGCGGTGACGGTCGCCCGTGCCTCCCGGGCGAAGCTCGTCACCCTGGACGAGACGGTGCTGCTGCCCGGCGAGGACGCCCTTCTCGCGCCCGAGTGGGTGCCGTGGAGTGAGCGGCTGCGGCCCGGTGACATGGGCCCCGGTGACCTGCTGCCCACGGACGCCGAGGACCTGCGGCTCGAACCCGGTTTCTCCGGTGAGGACGAGCCCGCGCCGAACTCCGCCGTCTCGCAGGACATGGCCGAGCTGGTGGAGGCGGAGGACGCGGAGGTGACGGCGGGCACTCCCGCGCACCTTCCGTTCGCGCCGCGCCGCGGTTCGATCGCGGCGGTGGCGGAGGAGCTCGGACTGCGCCGGGCACGGGTCCTCTCCCGGTACGGGCTGCATGTCGCGGCCGACCGGTGGGAGGAGTCGTACGGGCCCAGGACGGCGATGGCGCAGGCGGCGCCCGCGTCGTGTGTCAGCTGCGGCTTCCTGAATCCGATCGGGGGCTCGCTCGGACAGGCGTTCGGTGTCTGTGCGAATGAGTTCTCACCGGCGGACGGGCGGGTCGTGGCCCTCTCGTACGGGTGCGGGGGGCACTCCGAGGCCGCGGTCATGCCGGCGCCGCCGCGGCCGGCGCCGCCGGTGATCGACGAGACCCGGGTCGATCCCTTCCCGCTCCGGCCCTCGCCGGATTCCGGTTCGGTCTCGATCACCCCGGACGAGCCGTCGTCCGAACTGGGCCACTCGTAACCGGGTGTCCCGTCGCCGGGGGCTGCCGCCCCCGGGGCCCCGCACCGGCCTGAACGGCCTCGTCCTCGAACGCCGGACGGGCTGAGAACCACCGCCCCGAGCCGTCCCGCGAGGCCCCCAGGGAGGCGCCCCGAAGGGGGCGCGGGGAACTGCGCGCCCAGCCCCCACCGCTCCCGCACGGAAAGCGCATGCCCGGCCCCGACAGGGCACCGCGGGCCCGCTCACGAGGCACGTTCCGCCGGACGCCCCCGCAGGAGGGCGCCCGGAAGGGGGCGCGGGGAACTGCGCGCCCAGCCCCCACCGCCCCGCACCGAAAGCACCCGCCCGCCCCCGCACCCCTCATTCCTGGTGACGCCCCGCAGGGACCCGCACGGTACCTTCGTGCCGCGACCGAGCCCAGCGCTCGCGGTCGCGCGAAGCGAGAGGGAGAGTGAACCGTGAGCAAGTTCGTGCAACCGGCACCCGAGGGCGCGGACCCGTTCGGCACGGCCCGGCTGCGCCGCGGCGTGCTGGACGCCTGGGCCACCAGCCCGGCCCGGTTCCGCGAGGACGCCAACGCCGAGGAGGACCTGGTCCTCGGCGGATACCGTGACCGCCTCCTCATCGAACTCGCCCAGAACGCCGCCGACGCGGCGGCACGGGCCCACGTCCCCGGCCGCCTCCGGCTCACCCTCCGCGACGGGGTCCTCGTCGCCGCCAACACCGGCGCCCCCCTCGACGCGGCCGGCGTCGAGTCGCTGTCCACCCTCCGCGCCTCCGCCAAGCGCGACGCGCACGACACCGCCGTCGGCCGCTTCGGCGTCGGCTTCGCCGCGGTCGTCGCGGTCACCGACGAGCCCGCCGTGGTCGGCCGGCACGGCGGCATCCGCTGGTCCCTCGCCGAGGCCCGCGAACTGGCGGCGGACACCACCCGCCACAGCCCGGGTCTGGGCGACGAGATCCGCCGCCGCGACGGCCATGTGCCACTGCTGCGGCTGCCGTTCGCGGCCGAGGGCACCGCCCCGGACCCGTACGACACCGCCGTCATCCTCCCGCTGCGGGACACCGCCGCCGAGGATCTCGCCGAGCGCCTGCTGCGAGGGCTCGACGACGCGCTCCTGCTCGCCCTGCCCGGCCTGGAGGAAGTGGTCGTCGAGATCGGCGACGGCGCCACGGGCGGCGAGGTACGCACCTTGCGCCGCAAGGCCGAGGAGCACGGCGTCACCCTGGAGGACTCCCGGGACGGCGCCACCCGCTGGCGCACCGTCTCCCACCACGGGCCCCTGGACCCGGCCCTGCTGGCCGACCGCCCGGTCGAGGAGCGGCTGCGCCCGCACTGGTCGGTGACCTGGGCCGTCCCGGTCGACACCGACGGCACCCCGGGCCGCCCCCGCACCAGCCCGGTCGTGCACGCGCCGACCCCCAGCGACGAGCCTCTCGGCGTTCCCGCCCTGCTCATCGCCTCCCTGCCGCTGGACACCAGCCGGCGGCACGCCGCCCCCGGCCCCCTCACCGACTTCCTGGTGGAGCGCGCGGCGGACGCGTACGCGGAACTGCTTGCCGCCTGGAGCCCGGTGGACGCCGGGATCATCGACCTGGTGCCGGGCCCGCTCGGCAAGGGCGAGCTGGACGGCGTCCTGCGCCGGGCGATCCTCGACCGGTTGCCGCGCACCGCCTTCCTGCCGCCGGCCGCCCCGCCGCCGGAGAACGAGGGCCCGGACCCCGCCGCCGACTGGCCCGAGAGCAGCGTCGCGGAACACCCGGCCGCTCTGCGGCCCCGTGACGCCGAGGTCGTCGAGGGCGCCGGCGCCGAGACCGTCCGGGTACTCGCCGAGGTGCTGCCCAGCCTGCTGCCCGCCGGCCTGGAGCGCCGGGCGGAGCTCCGGACGCTGGGCGTCGCCCGCGTACCGCTCGCCGAGGCCGTGGACCGGCTGGCCGGGCTGGAGAAGGACCCGGGCTGGTGGTGGCGGCTGTACGAGAGCCTGGCCGGGGTGGACCCGGACCGGCTGTCCGGGCTGCCCGTGCCGCTCGCCGACGGCCGGACGGCGGTGGGGCCCCGCCAGATCCTGCTGCCCGGCTCCGACGACCTGCGGGCCGCCGCCCCCGAGACCCTCGCCCGCCTCGGCCTCAAGGTCGCCCACCCGGACGCGGCACACCCGCTGCTGGAGAAACTGGGCGCCCTCCCGGCCACTCCCCGCGCGGTCCTCACCACCCCGCAGGTACGCGCGGCCGTCGCCGCCTCGCTCGACGACGAGGGCGCGAGCTGGGACCAGGAGGCGCCGGACGCCGAGGAGGTGGCGGAACTGGTCCTCGCCCTGGTCCGCGACGCCGCGCTCGAACCCGGCGACGAGCCCTGGCTCGGCGCCCTCGCGCTGCCGGACGAGGAGGGCGAACTCGCCCCCGCCGGTGAACTGGTGCTGCCCGGCAGCCCGTTCGCCCAGGTCATGCGTGAGGACGAACTCGCCTTCGTCGATTCGGAGTTGGCCGATCGATGGGGTGAGCAGCCGCTCGCCGCCTGTGGTGTGCTGGCCAACTTCACCCTGGTGCGCGCCACCGACATCGTCCTCGACCCGGACGAACTGGAGCCCCGTGACTCCGACTTCGCCGAACCCGACGACGCGGGACTGCTGGACGCCGTCGACGTGTGGTGCGAGGACGTCCTCGACGGGCTGCCCGACACCCCCGTACCGCCCGTCGCCACCGAGATCGTCGCCGTACGGGACCTGGACCTGGTGGACGACGAGCGGTGGCCGCAGGCGCTCACGCTGCTGTCCCGGCCGCCGCTGCGCGACGCGCTGACCCAGCCGGTGCGCGTCCTGCTCCCGGACGGCACCCACGAGATCGTCCGGCCGTACTCCGCCTGGTGGCTGCGCGGCCATCCCGTCCTGGACGGGCGTCACCCGGCCGGGCTGCTCGCCGCGGGCGGCGACCCGCTCCTGCGCGGGCTGTACGACGAGGCCGACGCGACCGGCTTCGACGACGAGCAGGTGCTGCGGGCGCTGGGAGTCCGCACGTCCGTCGCCGCTCTGCTGGACGAGCCCGGGGGCGCCGCCGAGCTCCTCGAACGGCTCGCCGACCCCGACCGCGAGGTCTCCGGCGCCCAACTGCACGCCCTGTACGGCGCGCTGGCCGATCTGGACCCCGAGCGTGTGACCCTGCCGGACGAATTGCGGGCCGTACTGGACGGACGGGTGACCGTCGTGGACGCCGCCGACGCCGTGGTCGTCGACTCGCCCGACCTGCTGCCCTTCACCGCCGGCATGCCGCTGCTCCCCGTCCGGCCGTCCCGCGCCGCCGAGCTCGCCGAACTGTTCCAGGTACGGCGCCTCAGCGAGTCGGTGACCGGCGAGGTGACCTCCCAGGGCGCCGAACACGACGTACCGGAGTCCGTACGGATCCTGCTGGGCCCCTCGGCCCCCTCCTCGTACGTCGAACACGAGGAGCTCGTCGTCGACGGCACCGAACTGGACTGGCGCCGCACCCGGGACGGGGTGCTGCACGCGTCCACCCTGGAGGGCGTGGCGGCGGGCCTCGCCTGGGCGGCCGGACAGTGGCCGCGCCGCTTCGAGGTCGCGGCCCTGCTGGAGGACCCGTCCCGCACGGAGGAACTGGCCCGGGACCGCTGGTTCGACTGAGGCGGGTGGCCGGGTACGGACGGTGCGCGGCGACCGTCCGTACCCGCACGGCGGGGCAGCGCGATGTGACCTTGGTCATGTACGCGCAAAATCCTCACCCGTCGTACAACCATTCACCCCCGTCACGGATCTGCTCACCCGAGTCAAGAGACTCCACATCACTTGGGCCCCGAGTGACGACGAGCCGTGCGGACGACCGGCGTCGGGGCCCCTTTCCCATTTGGGGACTGCATGCGCATTCGAGTCACCGTGGCCGCCGCTACCGGCGCCCTGGCCCTCTCCGCTTTCGCCGTCCCGGCCGCTCACGCCGCCGCGGCGCCCAATGTCACCTTCTCCGACATGAAGGTGAACAAGGCCAAGGCGATCGTCGTCGGCACCGCGAAGACCGGCGTCACGGTCACCTACACCCTCACGCACCCCGCCAATGTCAGCATCGCCCCCGACAAGCTCGGCACCGGCCCGATCCTCTACCGCGGCTCCTCGCTGACCCCGCAGGCCGCGGCCTTCGGCAGTGACGAACCGGGCACCTGCAAGGCCGCTTCGACGACCGTGGCCAACTGCACGGCGACCATGTACTTCCATCCCGCGGCCGACTACGACATCGCGGACGCCGACGCCGGATCCTGGAACGTGGGCGGTGTCACGGTCACGTCCGGCGGCGTCGTCAAGTGGCAGGGCGGCCTCGGCACCACCAAGCTCCAGCGTGCCTCCAAGCTGACGGTCAACGCGTCGCCGGAGCCGGTGAAGAAGGGCAAGACCATCACGGTCACGGGCGCTCTGACGCGCGCGAGCTGGAACTCGGGCAAGTACGTGGGCTACACCGGTCAGTCGGTGAAGCTGCAGTTCAAGAAGAAGGGTGCCAGCGCCTACACCACGGTCAAGACGGTCAAGACGACCAGTGGTGGTGTGCTGAAGACGACGGTCAAGGCGTCCGTCGACGGCACCTTCCGCTACTCCTTCGCGGGTACGACGACCACCCCGGCCATCAGCGCCACCGGTGACTACGTCGACGTGCGGTAAATCGGCTCGCCGTGCTCCACCACTCGGTCCCCGCGCCCCCGCCAGGGGTGCGGGGACCGAGTGGGTTCACGCGGGTATACGCCGGTCCACCCCTCTCCACAGGACCTCCAGGACGGCCGCCGCCATCACCGAGATGCCCACCGCGATCCACGGCATCTCCACGCCCACCAGCTTCAGGGCGAAGAAGTGCTGGAGCCAGGGCACGATCAGGACGACGACGAACGCCAGGCCCATCGAGGCCACCAGGGCGACACGCCACCAGGTGTACGGACGGGCGATGATCGCCAGCACCCACATGGAGATCAGGAACAGCGTCAGCGTCGCGGCGCTGGTCTCCGCGCTCAACTGGTCCGGCCCGGTGTAGTGGTGACGGGCCACCAGATAGGTCACGAAGGTGGCGACCCCGGCGACGACACCGCCGGGGACCGAGTAACGCATGACCCGCCGCACGAAGTGCGGTCTCGCCCGCTCCGTGTTGGGGGCGAGCGCGAGGAAGAACGCCGGGATGCCGATCGTCAGGGTGGACAGCAGGGTCAGATGCCGGGGCAGGAAGGGGTATTCGACCCGCCAGCACACCACCAGCACCGCCAGCAGCACCGAATAGACGGTCTTCACCAGGAACAGGGTCGCGACCCGGGTGATGTTGCCGATGACCCGGCGGCCCTCCGCCACCACCGAGGGCAGCGTCGAGAAGCTGTTGTTGAGGAGCACGATCTGGGCGACCGCCCGGGTCGCCTCCGAACCCGACCCCATGGAGACGCCGATGTCGGCGTCCTTGAGGGCCAGGACGTCGTTCACACCGTCGCCCGTCATCGCCACCGTGTGGCCGCGCGACTGCAGCGCGCCCACCATGTCGCGCTTCTGCCGCGGGGTGACCCGGCCGAACACCGTGCCCTTGTCCAGTGACTTCGCCATCTCCTCCCGTTCGTCGGGAAGCCGGCGCGCGTCCACGACCTCACCGCTCAGACCGAGCTTCCCGGCCACCGCGCCGACCGAGACCGCGTTGTCGCCGGAGAGGACCTTCGCCCTGACGTCCTGCTCGGCGAAGTAGCGCAGGATGTCCGCCGCGTCCGGGCGCAGCCGCTGCTCCAGTACGACCAGCGCGGTCGGCCGGGCGCCCTTCTTCACGTCGGGATCGTCGAGGTCCCCGGTGGCCCGGGCGAGGAGCAGGACCCGCAGCCCCTCCTCGTTCAGCCGATCGGTCTCGGCGAGCGCCGGGTCGCCGGCGGGCAGCAGCACGTCGGGGGCGCCGAGCAGCCACGTACCGGACTCGCCGTTGCCCTCGTTGAAGGTCGCCCCGCTGTACTTGCGGGCCGAGGAGAAGGGCAGCGACTCGACGCAGCGCCAGTCCTCGCTGTCCGGGTAGGCGTCGATGATCGCCTGGAGGGAGGGGTTCGGCCGTGGGTCGGACTCGCCGAGCGCCCCGAGGACCTTGCGTACGTACGACTCGTCGGCACCCGGCAGCGGCCGCAGCTCGGTGACGTCCATGCCGCCCTCGGTGAGGGTGCCGGTCTTGTCGAGGCAGACGGTGTCGATGCGGGCGAGGCCCTCGATGGCCGGAAGTTCCTGCACGAGGCACTGTTTCCGGCCAAGCCGGATGACGCCGATCGCGAAGGCGACGGAGGTGAGGAGGACGAGGCCCTCGGGGACCATCGGCACGATCCCGCCGACCGTCCGCGCGACGGAGTCCTTGAAGCCGTGCTGTTTCACCACGAGCTGGCTGATGACCAGACCGATCGCGGTCGGGACCATCATCCAGGTCACGTACTTGAGGATCGTGGAGATACCGCTGCGCAGCTCGGAGTGGACGAGCGTGAACCGCGACGCCTCCTCGGCGAGCTGGGCCGCGTACGCCTCCCGGCCCACCTTCGTCGCGGTGAACGCGCCGCCGCCCGCGACCACGAAGCTGCCCGACATCACCTCGTCCCCCCGGCGTTTGACCACCGGGTCGGCCTCACCCGTGAGCAGTGACTCGTCGATCTCCAGGCCGTCGGCCTCCACGCAGGCGCCGTCGACGACGATCTTGTCCCCGGGGCCGATCTCGATCACGTCCCCGAGCACGATCCGCGAGGTGCTGACCTCGGTGGCGACCCCGTCCCTGCGCACCGTCGGCTTCGCCTCGCCGATCACCGCGAGCGAGTCCAGCGTCTTCTTGGCCCGCCACTCCTGGATGATGCCGATCCCGGTGTTGGCGATGATCACGTACCCGAACAGGCTGTCCTGGAACGGAGCCACGGACAGCATGATCAGCCAGAGCACCCCGATGATCGCGTTGAACCGGGTGAAGACGTTCGCGCGGACGATCTCGCCCAGCGAGCGGCTGCTGCGCACCGGGACGTCGTTCACCTCGCCGCGCGCCACTCGTTCGGCGACCTCGGCGGCGGACAGCCCCTTGGCCCGACCGGGGGCGGGGAGGGGCACGGGGTGCACCGGGTCCAGTTCCGCGCCCGCGTCGATGTGCGTCATGCGTTCGACGGTACGTGCGGAAAGGGTGCTTCACCTGCCGAGTGCCCCGAAGATCCGACCAGGGGAGGACGGAGGGCGGCGGGTTGTGATGCCGTGGGTGGAGGTTGGAGCTTGGAGGCGGGAGGTGGCGGGGCGGCCGGGGGAGCCGGTTACTCCGCGGTGGTGGACGACGGCGCGGTGCCTGCCGCCGCGGCCCGTTTGATCGCGGCGTCGCGCCTGCGGACGTACCAGACGCCGATGAGTCCGAGGCCCGCGCCGGCCAGACACGTCCACACCCACCAGGTGTGCCCGTGGTCGTCGTACCAGCCGTAGAACGGCAGCTGCACCAGGAAGAGGACGAACCAGAGGATCGTGCCGCCGGTGATGGTGGCGACGACGGGCCCCTCCAGGGGCTCCGGCGCCTCGTGCTTGGGGGTCCACTTCGCCATGGGCACAGCTTACGAGGCCGCGGACCGGCTGACGCTCGCACCCGTGTTCCCGCCGCACGCCGGCGGTCTACGCGCGGAGATAGCCATTTGTGTTTCATATGTTCATACTGAAACGGTCCGAGTCTGGCCAGTTGTATTCGTAGGAAACACCAACAGGGACCGGGGAAATCCTGTGGGCGATCGGCTGCCGACCGGACTCGATCATGTTCCCCGTCCCCCCGCACGCTTGAGGACCCGCATGTCCACCTCGGCCGCCACCAAGGCCCCCGCCCCGCAGGAGCCGGAGTCCCGGTCCGCGCGGAGCGCCCTCGACCGCTACTTCAAGATCTCCGAACGGGGCTCGAGCATCCCGCGCGAGATCCGCGGCGGTCTCGCCACCTTCTTCGCGATGGCCTACATCATCGTGCTGAACCCGATCATCCTGGGCAGCGCGAAGGACATGTACGGGCACCACCTGGACAACGGCCAGCTGGTCACCGCGACCGCCCTGACCGCGGCCTTCACGACGCTGCTCATGGGCGTCATCGGCAACGTGCCGATCGCGCTGGCGGCCGGCCTCGGCGTGAACACCGTCGTCGCGCTCCAGCTCGCCCCGCGGATGTCCTGGCCGGACGCCATGGGCATGGTCGTGCTGGCCGGCTTCATCGTGATGCTGCTGGTCGCCACCGGGCTGCGCGAGCGCGTCATGAACGCCGTGCCGCTGGGGCTGCGCAAGGGCATCTCGATCGGTATCGGCCTGTTCATCATGCTGATCGGCCTCGTCGACTCGGGCTTCGTCTCCCGCATCCCGGACGTCGCCCAGACCACCGTGCCGCTCCAGCTCGGCTCCGACGGTCATCTCAACGGCTGGCCCGTGCTGGTCTTCGTCCTCGGCACGCTGCTCACCCTCGCGCTGATCGTGCGCAAGGTGCCGGGCGCGATCCTCATCTCGATCGTCACCATGACGGTCCTCGCGGTGATCGTCAACGCCGTCGCGAAGATCCCGTCGTGGGGTCTGACCACACCGAAGTGGCCGGGCAACCCGGTCGCCCCCCCGGACTTCGGGCTGGTCGGCAAGGTCAGCCTCTTCGGTGGGTTCGGCAAGGTCGGCGTGCTCACCGGCATCCTCTTCGTGTTCACCGTGCTGCTGTCGTGCTTCTTCGACGCGATGGGCACGATCATGGGCGTCAGCGACGAGGCCAAGCTGACCGACGCGCAGGGCAACATGCCCGGCATCAACAAGGTGCTCTTCGTCGACGGCATCGCCGTCGCCGCGGGCGGCGCCAGCTCCTCCTCCGCCACCACCTGCTTCGTGGAGTCCACGGCGGGCGTCGGCGAGGGCGCGCGCACCGGCTTCGCCAACGTCGTCACCGGCGGGCTGTTCGCCGTGGCGCTCTTCCTGACCCCCGTCGCCACGATGGTCCCGTCCCAGGCCGCCACCCCCGCGCTGCTCGCGGTCGGCTTCCTGATCCTGTCCGGCTCGGTCCGCGAGATCGACTGGTCCGACCACACGATCGCGATCCCGGCCTTCGTGACGATGGTGATGATGCCGTTCACCTACTCGATCACGAACGGCATCGGCATGGGCTTCATCACCTTCGTGGTGCTGCGCCTGGCGGCCGGCCGGGGTCGCGAGATCCCGGCCGCGATGTACGTGGTGTCGGCGGTGTTCGCCTTCTACTACCTGATGCCGGCCCTCGGCCTCACCTGACGGGTGGGGTCACGCGTCCCCGTCCTTCGGGGACTCCCGGGGCCCCGGGGGCTACTCCCTGGGCTCACGTGACCCCGTAGAACTTCTCCGTCTCGTCGACGGCGGTCTGGAACCGCTCGTCGAAGTCATCGCGAATGAGCGTCCGGACGACATAGTCCTGGACGCTCATTCCGCGTTTGGCGGCATGGTCCCGGAGCCGGTCGAGCAGCTCCCCGTCTATCCGCAGGCTGAGCACACTGGTCCCCATGGAGTCGAGGGTCGCCGGACTTCGGCGCGGAGTGGGCCACTTTCCGCAGCGAAGTCACTCGTATGAGTGACGCGACGATTCAGTGGTCCGTGTCACGGGCACCCCGATGCTCTTTAGCGAGAGTAATGAGTTAAGCTAAATACATGCCTGACCTCACCCATGGCGACGACGCTGCCGCCGTGAACGCCCTGCGCTCCGCAGTGATGCGGCTGTCGCGTCGACTCAAGCACCAGAGAGTCGACGAGTCGCTGAGCCCCACCGAGATGTCGGTGCTCGGCACCCTGGCCCGCTGTGGCTCCGCCACGCCGGGTGAACTCGCCCGCAAGGAGCATGTGCAGCCGCCCTCGATGACCCGCATCGTCGCGTTGCTCGAAGCCAAGGGCCTGGTCAGGCTGGAGCCTCACTCCGAGGACCGGCGACAGAAGGTCGTCACGCAGACCGACAAGGCCGAGGCGATGCTCGAGGAGAGCCGCCGCAGGCGGAACGCGTGGCTGGCCGGCCTGGTCGAGGCCCTGGACGAGGACGAGTGGGCGAAGCTCCGCGAGGCCGCTCCCGTCCTGGAGAAGCTCGCGCAGATCTGATGCCCCGCCCGGCGTGCCGGCCGACGTCCGGCCGGCACGCCCTCACCCCGGACACCGCCGTCCGTGCCCCAAGGAGGCGAGCCCTTTTGAGTTCGGGACCCGGAGCAGACTCC
This sequence comes from Streptomyces sp. NPDC005195, assembly GCF_040608315.1. NCBI lineage: Bacteria > Bacillati > Actinomycetota > Actinomycetes > Kitasatosporales > Streptomycetaceae > Streptomyces > Streptomyces sp. NPDC005195. The sequence goes on along the minus strand of NZ_JBEXHZ010000003.1, from coordinate 189,672 downwards.
GCCCCCGCACCAGCCACCCACGACTCCCCGCCGGCCCCTGACGGTGCCACCCGCCCGTCCCGCGCACGCGGCTCCGGCACACCCGGTTCCCCGGCCCCCTCGGCCGTGGCGCCCTCCGCGTCGCCTGCGCCGGCCACCGCGCGCTCGGCGCCCCGGTCGCCCGCGGCGCCCTCGACACCCCCGTCGCCCTCGGCGGCTTCGCCGTCCTCGATGTTCAGCTCCCTGAGGATCCGGAACTACCGGCTGTTCTTCCTCGGGCAGGTCGTCTCCAACACCGGCACCTGGATGCAGCGCATCGCCCAGGACTGGCTGGTGCTGAGCCTCACCGGCTCCTCCGCCGCGGTCGGTATCACCACCGCGCTGCAGTTCCTGCCGATGCTGCTCTTCGGGCTGTACGGCGGCGTCCTGGTCGACCGCCTCCCCAAACGCCCCACCCTGCTGGCCACCCAGGCGGCCATGGGCGTCACCGGGCTCGCGCTCGCCTTCCTGACCCTCTCCGGCCACGTCCAGGTCTGGCACGTCTACCTGGCGGCCTTCGCCGTCGGCCTCGCCACGGTCGTCGACAACCCGGCCCGCCAGTCCTTCGTCTCCGAGATGGTCGGCCCCGGCCAGCTGCAGAACGCGGTCAGCCTCAACTCCGCCAACTTCCAGTCCGCCCGCCTCGTCGGCCCCGCCGTAGCGGGCCTGCTGATCACCGGTGTGGGCACCGGCTGGGCGTTCCTGTTCAACGGACTGTCCTTCGTGGCCCCCATCGCCGGTCTGCTGCTGATGCGCGCCCGCGACCTGCACATGGTCGAGCGGGCGCCCCGCGGCAAGGGCCAGCTCCGGGAGGGCCTCCGCTATGTCGCCGGCCGCCCCGACCTGGTCTGGCCGATCGTGCTCGTCGGCTTCATCGGCACCTTCGGCTTCAACTTCCCGGTCTGGCTCTCCGCCTACGCGGACGACGTCTTCGACGCGGGCGCCGGCGCGTACAGCCTCTTCAACACGCTGATGGCGGTCGGCTCGGTGGCCGGCGCGCTGCTCGCCGCCCGTCGCGGCACGGCCCGGCTGCGGGTGCTGATCGCGGCGGCCCTGGCCTTCGGCCTGCTGGAGGCGGTGGCGGCCGTGGTGCCGTCGCTGTGGCTGTTCTCGCTGCTCATGGTCCCGATCGGGGTCTTCGGGCTGACGGTCAACGTCACGGCGAACACCACGGTCCAGATGGCCACCGACCCCGTCATGCGCGGCCGTGTCATGGCGCTGTTCATGATGGTCTTCGTGGGTGGTACGCCGCTGGGGGCGCCGCTGGTCGGCTGGGTCACCGACGCCTACGGTCCGCGCGTCGGCTTCGCTCTCGGCGGTCTGGTCTCGGCCGCCGCCGCGACGGCCGTCGGCCTGGTCCTGGCCCGTGTGGGCGGGCTGCGCCTGTCGGTCGGCTGGCACGGTGGCCATCCGCGGGCGCGTCTCGTCCCCAAGGAACGGCCGGCGACCGCGGCCTGAGCGGGAACCAGGGCCGCCGGCCCTGGGAGAGTGGCGTCATGAGACTCTTCGCGGCCGTGCTGCCACCCGAGGAAGCGGTACGTGAACTCGGCGCGGCGGTGGACGGGTTGCACCGGCTGCCGGGCGCGGACGACCTGAGGTGGACGGGCCGCCCGGGGTGGCACTTCACGCTCGCCTTCTACGGCGAGGTCGAGGAGGAGCTCACCGGCCCCCTCGCGGACCGGCTGGCCCGGGCCGCCCGGCGTACGCCCCCCGTCCCGCTCGCCCTCCGGGGCGGCGGGCACTTCGGCGGCCGGGCCCTGTGGGCCGGGGTGTCGGGAGACGTCACGACCCTGCGCCTGCTCGCCGACCGCGCGGAGGCGGCGGCGCGCAGGGCGGGCGTCCCGATGGGGGAGCATCGCCGCTACCGCCCGCATCTGACGGTGGCCCGCAGCAGACAGGCCGCGGACTTCGCGGCGTACGTCACCGTCCTGGACGACTTCGCCGGGCGCCCCTGGACGGCGGGCGAGCTGTGTCTCGTACGCAGCAATCTGCCGAGGTCGGGGGTCCCGGGGGAGCAGCCGCGCTACGAGACGGTGGCGCGGTGGGCGCTGGCAGGGGCGGGCGGATGAAGAGGGCCGGGGACCGCCGGTTAACCTCAATGGCGTGAATCCCAAGACCCGAAACCAAATCATGGCCGGTGTGCTCGTGCTGATGTTCGTCGTGGTGGCGCTGGCGGCGGCGGTCAAGTAGGCGGCCCGCCCGCGCTCGGCGCTCCGCCGCGCAGGCTCGGCAAGGGCCGTGGAGCCGCCGGGGGAGCCGCGGACAGCAACCGCGGACAGCCCGGCCCCGCCGGGTGGCGCGGGAACCGCGGGCCCTGCCCGAGTGGGACCGGTCCTGTGGCTCCCGCGCCCTTGACGACGCCCCGCGCGGGCGTACTACCAGGCGAAGGCCTCCGGCGAGGGTCCCGGGCCCGGGAAGATCTCGTCCAGCGCGGACAGCAGCTCCTGCGACAGCTCCAGCTCGACGGCGCGCAGGGCGGAGTCGAGCTGCTGCGCGGTGCGCGGGCCGACGATGGGTCCGGTGACGCCGGGCCGGGTCAGCAGCCAGGCCAGTGCCGCCTCGCCGGGTTCGATCCCGTGCTTGTCGAGCAGGTCCTCGTACGACTGGATCTGCGCGCGGATGGCGGTGTTGGCCAGGGACTCGGCGGCCCGGCCGCCCGCCCTGCGTCCGCCCTCCGCCTCCTTCCGGATGACCCCGCCGAGCAGTCCGCCGTGCAGCGGCGACCAGGGGATGACCCCGAGCCCGTACTCCTGCGCGGCCGGGATGACCTCCATCTCGGCGCGTCGCTCGGCCAGGTTGTAGAGGCACTGCTCGCTGACGAGGCCGATGGTGCCGCCGCGGCGGGCGGCGATCTCGTTGGCCTGGGCGATCTTGTAGCCGGGGAAGTTGCTGGAGCCGACGTAGAGGATCTTGCCCTGCTGGACCAGGACGTCGATCGCCTGCCAGATCTCCTCGAAGGGGGTCCGGCGGTCGACGTGGTGGAACTGGTAGACGTCGATGTAGTCGGTCCTGAGCCGCTTGAGGCTGGCGTCGACGGCCCGCCGGATGTTGACCGCGGAGAGCTTGTCGTGGTTGGGCCAGGCGTCGCCTTCGGCGGCCATGTTGCCGTACACCTTGGTGGCGAGCACGACCTTGTCGCGCCGCTCGCCGCCCCGCGCGAACCAGTTCCCGATGATCTCTTCCGTACGGCCCTTGTTCTCGCCCCAGCCGTACACGTTCGCGGTGTCGAAGTAGTTGATCCCTGAGGCCAGCGCCGCGTCCATGATCGCGTGACTGTCGGCCTCGTCGGTCTGCGGACCGAAGTTCATGGTGCCGAGGACGAGCCGGCTGACCTTGAGTCCCGTGCGTCCGAGCTGCGTGTACTTCATGACTCCCCACCCAACGGCGTGGAGTGCGCTCTAGGCAAGAGTGGAACGCCGGGACAGCCCCTAGTCCCGGGGGAAGTCGTCCGTCCTGACGGTGAGACCGAGGAGCGTGTTCGTCATGTCGATCTCTCCGCCGAAGGCGACGGTCGTCTCGGTGACGTAGTCGCCGTCCTTGGGCTGGGTGTACAGATGACACTTGCCCTGGTAGGGGTCGGCGACGAGATAGACGGGCACCTCGGCGTTCGCGTACGCGGTCTTCTTGGGGCCGTAGTCGTTGGCCGCCGTCCCCTTGGAGATGACCTCGGCGACGAACTCGACGTCCTGGCAGTTCCACAGCCCCTTGGAGTCCTTGGCGGCGTCCTCGCCCACCAGTGTCACGTCGGTGGCGAACCCGTTGAGATGGCCCGGATAGTCGATGCGCACGTCGGACTTCACGCGCCGGCGCGGGTACTTGGTCCGCAACTGCTCGTAAATGTCCGCGATGATCTCCCAGTGGGTGTCCCGCTGCGGTGCCATGAAGACGGTCCCCTCGACGATCTCGACCTTGTATCCCTCGGGGGTGGTCCGCTCCATCGACTCGAACAGGGTGTCCAGAGTCAGTTCGCGGTTGTCGTCGGCCATCTCGATCCTGTCTTCGAGGACGGTCATCGTGGCACTCCTCCCCGGCCGCGACCCGGTCGAGCGCAGCCACGCGGTTCAACGATACGTACGACGATCCGGGTGCGCGGGATTTCGGTCAGTCGCTGTCGGCCGCGTACGGCTCGCCCAGGTCCCACACCTGGTACATCGCCTCCGCGAAGGCCTCCGTGATCCGGTGCTCGCCGCTCTCGTTCGGGTGGGTGCCGTCGTAGGTGTCGAGGAGGATGTCGTACCCGGAGGGCGGGGAGACGAGCAGCAGGGAGGAGCGGGGCTCGTCGAGGTCGGCGACCGCCTTCGCGAGGAGGTCGTTGAAGGAGGCCACCGCGGCGGCGAAGGGCTCGTCGGACTGCGCGCGGACGTTCGGTATCACCGGCAGGACGGCCACCCTGATCCGCGGGTTCGCCGCGCGGGCCTCGGCGACGAAGGCGCGGACGTTCTCGGCCGTCTGCTCCGCGTTCGTGTAGAAGCCCAGGTCGATCAGGCCGAGGGAGACCAGGAGCACGTCGGCGCGGTGTGCGCGGACCGCGTCCCGGATCAGCGGGACCATGTGGATCCAGCCCTCGCCCCAGCCGGCGAGATGGGCCTGCGGGAAGTCCGGCTCCGCGTACTCGTACGAGTCGGGGGACTCGGTCGCCTTGTCGTACAGCGTCTCGCGCGGGCCGACGATCCGGAACGGTCCCCCGTACGTCGCGCGCAGGTGCTGCCACATCCGGTAACGCCACGTGTGTTCCCCCGCGCTCCCGATCGTCTGGGAGTCGCCGACGGGCATGAACCTGAGCATCCGCTCATCATGGACGATCGGTACGGAGGGCATGACCGCCGGGGGTGTGAGGCTGGACACGCCTCGCGGACGCGATGCGGGGCCGGCCGGCGGCGGAGATCGAACTGAAAGTCCGTTCGAGATGGCAGGCTTGGGCCATGCGCCGATCGCCCTCGTACCTTGCCGGAGCCGCCGCCCGATCGGCCGCCGGAGCCGCCCTCGTCGTCGCGCTGTCGGCGCCGGCCGTCGCCGACAGCGGGGACGGCGGATTCACGATCAAGGACCCCCGGATCACCGAGTCCAGCGGACTCGCCGCCTCGCACCTGCACCCCGGTATCTACTGGACGCACAACGACAGCGACGACGGCCCGTACCTCTACGCCGTCGACAGCAGGACCGGCGAGACCGTCGCCACCGTCACGATGAGCGGGGTCGGCGCCCCCCGCGACGTCGAGGCCATCTCCCTGGGCCCGGACGGCGATCTCTACGTCGGTGACATCGGCGACAACCTCGGCGGCACCTGGAACCACGTCTGGATCTACAAGCTGCCCGAGCCGAAGGTGCTCAAGGACCAGACGGTCCGGGCCACCCAGTACGTCGTGAAGTACGCGGACGGGCCCCGCAACGCGGAGGCGCTGATGGTGCATCCGAAGACCGGGCGGGTCTACATCGCCGACAAGAACGAGGACGGCGGCCACCTGTACGAGGGCCCCGCGCAGCTCTCCTCCTCCGGGACGAACGTGTTCCGCAGTGTCGCCACCATCGATCTCTGGGTCACCGACGGCGCCTTCTCGCCGAACGGTGAACAGCTCGCGCTGCGCGGGTACTTCGGCGGGATCGTGTACACCTGGAACGACGGGAGGCCCAAGCGGCAGGGGCGGCTGAACGTCCCTCTGCAGGGACAGGGCGAGTCCGTCACGTACACGCCCGACGGGTCCGAGCTGATGTACGGGAGCGAGGGCAAGGACAGCCCGGTGCAGCCCGGTTCGGTTCCCGGGGGCGGCTCCGACTCCAAGTCCCCTTCGAAGAGCGGTGGTTCCTCGTCGTCGGCGGGCGGTGACGGAGGCGGTGGGCTGGGCTCCGGCGCCAAGGGGGCGCTGGCGGTGGGTGCTGTGCTGGTGGTGGTCCTCGGAGTGAGGCGGCTGCGGCGCAAGTCCTAGGGAGCCGGGAGTCGTGCGGGCTCGTGGTCCGGGGGAGCGCCGGCGGTGACGCGCGCGGCGACGGGAGACGAACACGAGGAAGGGGCGCCCGGCGAGTGCCGGGCGCCCCTTCCCTGTACGGCTGAGGTCAGAGCTTCTCGATGACGTGGTCGACGCACTTCGTCAGCGCCTCGACGTCCGCCGGGTCGATCGCCGGGAACATCGCGACGCGCAGCTGGTTGCGGCCGAGCTTGCGGTAGGGCTCGGTGTCGACGATGCCGTTGGCGCGCAGCACCTTGGCGACGGCGGCGGCGTCGATCTCGTCGTCGAAGTCGATCGTGCCGATGACCTGCGAGCGCTTGGCCGCGTCGGTGACGAACGGGGTGGCGTACTTGGAGTCCTCGGCCCAGGTGTACAGCCGGGTCGAGGAGTCCTTGGTGCGGGCCGTGGACCAGGCCAGGCCGCCCTGGCCGTTGATCCATTCGAGCTGCTCGTTGAGCAGGAAGAGGGTGGCGAGCGCCGGGGTGTTGTACGTCTGGTTCTTGCGGGAGTTGTCGATCGCCGTGGGGAGCGAGAAGAACTCCGGCACATGGCGGCCCGACGCGTGGACGCGCTCGGCGCGCTCGATGGCGGCGGGGGAGAAGACGCCGATCCACAGGCCGCCGTCGGAGGCGAAGGACTTCTGCGGGGCGAAGTAGTAGACGTCCGTCTCGGCGATGTCGACCGGCAGGCCGCCCGCGCCGGAGGTGGCGTCCACGAGGACGAGGGAGCCCTCGTCGGCGCCCGCGACCCGGCGGACGGGGGCGGCGACACCGGTGGAGGTCTCGTTGTGGGTGAAGGCGTACACGTCGACGCCGGCCTCGGCCGAGGGCTCGGGGTGGGTGCCCGGGTCGGACGCGATCACGGTGGGTTCGGCGAGCCACGGGGCGAGCTTCGCGGCCTTGGCGAACTTGGAGCTGAACTCACCGAAGGTGAGGTGCTGCGACTTGTTCTCGATCAGGCCGTGGGTCGCCACGTCCCAGAACGCGGTGGAGCCGCCGTTGCCGAGGACCACCTCGTACCCGTCGGGCAGCGAGAACAGTTCGCGTACACCCTCCCGGACCCTCCCGACGAGGTTCTTGACGGGCGCCTGGCGGTGGGACGTACCGAGCAGCGAACTGCCGGTCGCCGCCAGCGCGTCCAGTGCCTCCGTCCGCACCTTGGAGGGACCGGCGCCGAAGCGTCCGTCGGCGGGCTTGATGTCAGCGGGAATCTGGATGTCAGCCACGAGCCGGAGGGTATCTCCTCGGTGAAACCGGACGGAAGCGTGTCCGTTCGATGAGACGACCCGGCCGGCCCGTGGCCGCGGGGGTGCGCGACTGTCCGCCGCGCACCCCCGTGGACGGCTACGGGGCGAGCCGGACCGGCAGTTCGAACAGGTCGTTCTGGGTCACCACGGGCTTGTTGCGCAACTCCGCCACGGGGACCGCCAGATCGAGGGCGGGGAAGCGCTCGTACAGCGCCGGCAGCGCCACGCCCGCCTCCAGCCGGGACAGGGCGGCGCCCGGGCAGACGTGCGGTCCGTGGCCGAAGGAGATGTGGCGGTTGGCGGTGGTGCGGGTGACGTCGAAGTCCCCGGCCGTCGGGCCGTGGGCGTTCTCGTCCCGCCCGATCGCGCCGTACGACACGATCAGCGCGTCACCCGCGGGGATGACCTTGTCGCCGACCGGCACGTCCTCCGTCGCGAAGCGGATCAGGACGTGCGAGGTGGGGGTGGAGTGGCGCAGCGTCTCCTCCACCACCGCCGACCAGTCCGCCTCACCGGAAAGGACGAGCGCGCGCTGCTCCGGATGGGCGGACAGGTTGACCACCGCGTTGACGATGAGGGAGATCGTCGTCTCGTGCCCCGCCGCCACCATCAGCTGGAGGGTGGAGACGATCTCCTCGTCGGTGAGGTGGTCGCCGTCCTCGGCGGCGACGATCAGGGCGCTGGTCAGGTCGTCGCCGGGCTCGGCGCGTTTGGCCGCGACCGTGTCCGCCATGATCCCGGCCAGCTCGGTGAGCGTGGCGAGGACCTCGGCCGGCGGGGTCTGCGTCGAGAAGAACTTCTCGAACAGCTCCTTGAGACGGGGCAGCCGGGACTCCTCGATGCCCATGAGGTCGGCGACGACGTACATGGGCAGCGGATAGGCGAAGCCGGCCTTCAGGTCGACGACACCGGCGTCCGCGGAGAGCTGGTCGAGCAGCCCCTGCGTCATCTTGGTGATCCGCTCCCGCATCTGCTCCACCCGGCGGGGCGTCAGCGCCTGCGCCACCAGCGTGCGCATCCTGCGGTGGTCCGCGCCGTCGACCGTCAGCATGGAACGGCCGGGGTTGGCGAGGCCGATCAGCGGCCAGTCGGGGGCTATCTCGCCGCGCTGCCAGGCGCCCCACACGTTGATGTCCTTCACCAGCCGGGGGTCCGTGAGCAGGGCGCGGGCCTCCGCGTGGCGCGTGACCGCCCAGACGGGTACGCCGCCGGGCAGTTCCACCGCGGCCAGCGGACCGGCTTCGCGCAGCCGGGCGCTCTCGCCGTCGAGGTCGGACACGAACGGGTCGAGAGCGATACGTGCGGTCATGCGGGGATGCCTCCAAGAGCCGGGGTGGGGTTGCCGCGTCGTCGCGGGGGCCGTGGCAACGGCGCATGCCGCCGAGGCCCCCGCGGACCCCGGCCGGACACGCGGGCCGGCCGGGCGCGGTGGAGTCTCACAGTGCGGGTACGGGGGTGAAGCGCACCGGGAGTTCGGTGAGGCCGCGCAGCCAGGGTGAGGGCCGGCGGGTGAGGGTTTCGGCGGGTACCGCCAGGTCGATGTCGGGCAGCCGGTCCAGTACGACCTCGATGCCGGTGCGCGCGATGACCTCGGCGACCTCCTGGGCCGGGAACGGGCAGCGGTGCTCGCCGTGTCCGAAGGAGAAGTGGGCGTTGTTGCCGCCGGTGAGGGCGGAGCCGTCGGTGCGGACCTGCGGGTCGGAGTTGGCGCCCTGGAGACCGAGCAGCAGCAGGTCGCCGGCGCGGACGCGATGGCCGCCGAGCTGGGTGTCGCGGGAGGCCCAGCGCCCGGCGACGTTCTGGGTGGGGGTGTCCTCCCAGAGGACCTCGTTCATGGCCTCGGCGACGCTGTTGCGGCCGCCGAAGAGGGAGGCGGCGAAGCGGTCGTCCGTGAGCATCAGGCGCAGCGAGTTGCCGATCCAGTCCGCGGTGGGCTGGTGGCCCGCGGCCATCATCACCATCAGGTCCTGGATGATCTCCTCGTCGGTGAAGCCGGAGGCGTCGGCGAGCATCCGGGAGACGACGTCGTTCGCCGGGTCGGCCTTGCGGTCGGCCAGCAGCCGCGCCATGGAGCCGGCGAGGTGCTGCTGTCCTGCGAGTGCCCCCGCCCGGCCGTTGATCATGTCGTTGAGGGCGGTGACCAGGCCGGGGCCCTGTTCCTCGGAGAAGCCGTAGAGCGTCGCGAGGACCCGTACGGGCAGCAGCGCCGCGTAGTCCCCGACGAGGTCGATCTCGCCCTTGGCGCAGGCCGCGTCGATGAGTCCGTCGGCGAACCGCTCGGCGTGGGAGCGCAGTTCGAAGGGGTCGACGGCCTCCAGCGCCTCGCTGATCATCGCGGCGCGCTCGCGGTGGCGTTCGCCGACCGTGTAGAGGATGGAGGGCTGCTTGCGGCCGATCATCGGCAGCAGCGGCCAGTCGTCGGGGATGCGGTCCCACTGGTTCCACAGGTCGGAGTCCCGGCTGAACAGCACGGGATCGCCGGTGACCTGGTGCAGCTCGCGGTAGCCGAGCACCAGCCACGCCGGGATGTCGCCGTCCAGCACGACGGACGCCACCGAACCGTGGTCGCGCCGCATCTCCCGGTACAGCTCGGCCGGTTCGGTCTGGAACCGGGGCCCGCTGAGGGGCACGGGGGCGGAGGTCACAGGGCCAACTCCGGGGACTTGGTGACTTCTTCGGGGGCCGGGGTGGCCGGTGTGGCCGGGGCGGTGGCCTCGGCCGCGGCGGCGTACACGGTCTTCAGGTGTTCGACCAGGGTGATCAGCACCCGCTTGCTGGACTCCCGGGAGCGGGCGTCGCAGTCGATGAGCGGGACGTGCGGGTCGAGGTCGAGGGCCTCGCGGATCTCGGCGGGGGTGTGTCCGGGGCCGCCGAAGTCGTTGCAGGCGACGATGAACGGCGTGCCGTGGTGCTCCAGGCGGTCGATCGCGTACCAGGAGTCGTCGATGCGGCGGGTGTCGACGAGGACGACCGCGCCGAGGGTGCCGGAGAAGAGGCGGTCCCACAGGAACCAGAAGCGTTCCTGGCCGGGCGCGCCGAACAGGTACAGCACGTTGTGGGCGTCGAGCGTGATGCGGCCGAAGTCGAAGGCGACGGTGGTCGCGGACTTGCCGCGGACCTCGCTGATGTCGTCGATCGCCTCACCGGCCCGGGTCATCGTCTCCTCGGTGTTGAGGGGACGTATCTCGCTCACGGAGCGGACCAGGGTCGTCTTGCCGACGCCGAAACCGCCGACGACCACGATCTTCAGACCGTTGTCGGCGGTGGCGCCCAGCGGGGTCCTCGCGTCAGAGGTTGCGTAGTCCAACGAGCACCTGCTCCAGGATGTCGGGATCGGGTAGTGCTGCCTTCTGCGGGTGGCGGGCGCTGACCCGGCCCGCGGCGAGCAGGTCGGAGAGCAGGACCCGGGTGATGGACACCGGCAGCTTCAGCACGGCGGCGATCTCCACGACCGCCGTCGGCCGCTCGCACAGCCGCAGGATCGCGGCGTGCTCCGACTGCATGCCCAAGGCCGGGTCGCACTCGGCGACCACGAGCGTCACGAGGTCGAACGGGGTGTCCGGCCCGGAACGGCTGCGTCCCCCGGTGAGGGTGTACAGCCGGTCGGGCGCGTCGTCCCTGCCCGGACGGCTCATGACGACCGGGGCTGCGCGCTCAGGTGTTCGCCGAGCTGCTCCACCAGCTCGCTCATGTTGTGCCCGACCAGGCCGGCGTCCGCGTCCTCGGCGGTGACCACGGCGAGATGGGCACCGTCACCGGCCTCCACGATGAACAGGACCCCGCCGTAGAACTCGGTCATCGCCGAGCGCACACCGCCGCTGCCGTCGCCGAACTCCACGGACGCGCCGTGGGACAGCGACTGGATGCCCGCGGCGATCGCGGCGAGCTGGTCCGCCCGGTCGACGGTGAGCTCCGGGGTGCGGCACAGCTTCAGGCCGTCGCGGGAGAGCACGAGGGCGTGCCGGGCGCCCGGGGTGCGCTCGAGGAGACCCTCGATGAGCCAGGAGAGCTTCTCGTCGGCGGTGGTGGTGCCGGTCATGAAGTGGTGTCGCCTTCCGGGTGTGGGGGGTGGGTGTCCCGTACGGCTGCTTCGTCGCGTACGGCGTTCTCGGGGGTGTACGCCGGGGCGCGTACGGAGTCCTCGGGCACGGTCCCCTGGACCGCGGCCTGGTCCGGTGCCGTGCCGCGGACGGCCTGGCGGAAGCTGCTGAACCGGGCGGCGGTGACCTTGGAGTCGGTGGCGCGGGGTTCGGGGTCGGGAGCCTGGCCGGCGAGGCGGGCGCGGCTGCGCTCGGCGTGCGCGAGGGTGCGGCCGCGGCGGCGCTTGGGCAGGCTGTCGGCGGCGGGCCCGGCGTCCTCGTGCCGGGGGGAGTCGTGGGTGGGGACCGGGTCCGGGTCGAGGTCCGCGGTGGCCCGTGCGGCGGCGTACGACACCGAGGTCGCCTGCTCGGCCGCGGGGTGGTCCCCGGCCGCGACGGTGCGGTCCTCGGCGGATACGGGGGCGGGGGCCGGTGTCTCGGCGGGCGCGGCCTGGGGAGCCGCGGGCGCGGGCGCGGACGGCAGGGACAGCAGGTCCTGGGGGATGAGCACCAGGACGCCGGTGCCGCCGCGCGCCGAGGGCCGGAAGGAGACCTTCAGACCGTGCTTGCGGGCGAGCCGGCCGACCACCGCGAGGCCGAGCCGGGTGCCGGTGAGGCCGCCCAGTTCGGCGCCGTCGCCGGAGACGGCGCGCTCGGCGCGGCGCAGCTGGACGTCGCCCATGACGAGGCCGCTGTCCTCGACGGAGACGATGACACCGGCCGGGACCTCCTCGACGTACACATGGACCTCGGCGGTCGGCGGCGAGAAGTTCGCCGCGTTGTCGAGGAGTTCGGCGAGCGCGTGCATCACGCCCTCGGCGGCGTGTCCGGCGACGGCGGCGTCGCTGGAGGAGTGCAGGCGCACCCGCTGGTAGCCGCCGATGCGCCCCATGGCGCCGCGCAGGATCGACTCCATGACGATGGGCCGTGCCCAGCGGCGGCCGGAGCGGGCGCCCGCGAGGACGGCGACGGAGTCGGCGAGGCGGCCGGCCTGCGCGGTGCGGTGGTCGAGGTGCAGGAGATCGGCGAGGACCTCCTCGTCGGAGTGCTTCTCCTCCATGGCGCGGAGGTCGGCGAGCATGGCCGTGGAGAGGGCCTGCATGCGGCCGGCCGCGTTGGCGGTGGCCGAGATCGCGGCGGCGCGCTCGCTCGTGGCCTGCCGGACCTGCTGGGTGAGGCGCGCCCCGTCCGCGGCGAGTTCGGCGGACCGCCGCTGTTCCTCGGCGGTCTCGGCGCCGAGCCGCTGCCGTTCGGCCTCGAAGTCGGCGGTGAGGCGGGCGCGTTCGCGGGCCTCGGCGTCGGCCGTCCGGGTCCGGTCGCGGGCGGACTCCTCCGCGAGCCGGGTGCGTTCCTGGTGGAACTCCTCGGCCTGGCGGGCCCGTTCCTGGAGGAGCCGGCCGGCGTCCTGGCTCACGGTGTCGAGGCGGCGGCGCGCCAGTTGCGCGGTCCGTACGGCGCGGGTGGCGACCGCGACGGCCGCACAGAGCAGCACGGCGGCCGTTCCGGTGACCCAGGCGACAGGCACCCGGGCGGAGTTCGGCGCGGTCGCCACCGCGCCGACCACCGCGAGCGCCGCCAGGGCGGCGGTGAGCAGGGGTGCGGTCGCTGTGGCGCGGAGGGTGGGTCGTTCGCCGGAGGGGCTGGGCGCGGTCATGAATCCTGTCCTCGGTCCGTGTCCTCGGTCGTTTCCTGGGCGAGAGGCGACACCTGATACTCAATTCGCCGTCACTATATGAGAGTTCGTGATCGCATTGGGAAGGTTCTGGATCCGGCCCCGTCATCGGACCGCGATTCGGACGCCCCGGATACCGCCCGGGGCCACCGTCCGGGGCCATCCTGGAGGCATGACGGATCTTGGCGATCGGGAACCGGCGGAATTTCGGGAACTGCGGGCCGCACTGCGGGAACGGCTCGCCGCGGAGGTGCGCGGCGAGGTCTCCTTCGACGCCACCGCACGCGCGCTGACCAGCATGGACGCTTCCAACTACCGGCGCGTCCCGCTCGGTGTGGTGGCCCCGCGCGACAGCGACGACGTGGCGGCCGCGCTGTCCGTGTGCCGCGCGTTCGCGGTGCCGGTCGTCGCGCGCGGCGGCGGCACCTCGATCGCGGGCCAGGCGACCGGCACCGGCGTCGTCCTCGACTTCACCCGGCACATGAACCGGATCGTCGCGCTGGACCCCGAAACCCGCACCGCCGTCGTACAGCCCGGCGTCGTCCTGGACCGCCTCCAGGAAGCCGCCGCCCCGCACGGTCTGCGCTTCGGCCCCGACCCCTCCACCCACGGCCGCTGCACCCTCGGCGGAATGATCGGGAACAACGCGTGCGGGTCGCACTCGGTGGCGTGGGGTACGACCGCGGACAGCGTGCGCGAGCTGTCGGTGCTCACCGGCCGGGCGGAGGCCCGCGGGCTCGGCCGGGACTGGCGGGGCGCCCCGCCCGGTCTCCGCGCCCTGGTGGAGGGCGAGTTGGCCCGCCTGCGCACCGGCTTCCCGGACCTGCCCCGCCGTATCTCCGGCTACGCGCTGGACGCCCTGCTCCCCGAGAGGGGCGCGGACGTCGCCCGCTCCTTCTGCGGCTCCGAGGGCACGCTGGGCATCCTGACCGAAGCGGTCGTGGGCCTGGTCGAGGCACCGCGGGCGACGGCGCTGGCCGTGCTCGGGTACGCGGACGAGGGCGCGGCGGCGGAGGCGGCCGCCGGGCTGCTGCCGCTCGGGCCGCTCACGGTGGAGGGGATGGCCGCGGACCTCGTACCGCCGGGCGCGGGGCTGCCGCGGGGCGGGGCCTGGCTGTTCGTCGAGACGGGCGGCGCCGACGCGGGAGAGGCCCGCGCGCGGGCCGAGGCGGTCCTGCGCGCCGCCGACGTCCTCGACGCCGCCGTGGTCACCGACCCGGCCGGGCAGCGTGCCCTGTGGCGGCTGCGCGAGGACGCGAGCGGCACGGCGACCCGGATGCCGGGCGACGGGGGAGAGGCGTGGCCCGGCTGGGAGGACTGCGCGGTGCCGCCGGCCCGGCTCGGCGCGTATCTGCGCGACTTCCGGGGCCTGTTGAGGGCCCACGGGCTGCGCGGGACGCCGTACGGGCACTTCGGGGACGGCTGCATCCACGTCCGCATCGACTTCGACCTGCTGACGAGCGCGGGGATCGGCCGCTTCCGCGGCTTCTCGCGGGAACTGGCGGAACTGGTGGTCGCGCACGGCGGCTCGCTCTCCGGCGAGCACGGCGACGGCCAGGCACGGGCCGAACTGCTGCCCCTCATGTACGGTCCCGAACTGGTCGGCCTCTTCGAGCGGGCCAAGGATCTCTGGGACCCGGACGGCCTGCTCAACCCCGGAATGCTGGTGCGCCCGCACCGGCTGGACGAGAACCTGCGGTTCGCGGTGCTGCCGCGCGAACCGGTGGACGTGACGTTCGGATATCCGGCGGACGGCGGGGACTTCTCCGCCGCGGTGCGCCGTTGCGTGGGGGTCGCCAAGTGCCGTACGACGACGCCCTCCGACACGGGTGTCATGTGCCCGTCGTTCCGGGTGACGGGCGAGGAGGAGCACTCCACCCGGGGACGCGCGCGGCTGCTGCACGAGATGCTGGCGGGCGAGGTGGTCACCGGCGGCTGGCGGTCGACGGAGGTCCGTGACGCGCTGGACCTGTGTCTGTCCTGCAAGGGGTGCCGCTCCGACTGCCCGGTCGGCGTCGACATGGCCACGTACAAGGCGGAGTTCCTGCACCACCACTACGCGGGCCGGCGCCGTCCCGCCGCGCACTACGCCCTGGGACGGCTGCCCGAGTGGCTCGCGCTGGTCGCCCGGACCAGGACCGCCGGGCTGCTCAACACGCTGTCCTCGCTGCGGGCGCCGGCCGCGGTGGCCAAGCGGCTGGCCGGGATCGCACCCGAGCGGCAGATCCCGCGGCTGGCGCCCGAGACGTTCAGCCGGTGGTGGCAGCGTCGGTTCAAGGAGCGGGTGCGGCGGATGATGCGTGAGGGGGTGCACGGGACCGCCGGGAACGGCGTCGAGGGGTACGGAGCCGACGGGAACGGTGCCGTCGCCCCGGCGGAGGTGGCCTTCCTGTGGCCGGACACCTTCACGGAGCACCTCTCGCCGTCGGTGGGCCGGGCGGCCGTACGGGTGCTGGAGGCGGCGGGCGTGGACGTGATGCTGACGCCGACGGTGGCGATGAGAAAGCTGGGGAGTCCAGGGAGGAGCGGCAGGAGCCGGATGGGCGGCAGGAAGAGGGCGACGGGGGCACCCGGGACGACGGGGACGACCGCCGGAGTGCCGGGCGCGGGCCGCACGCCGGACGGACCGGCCCCGTGGGCGGTCGGCCGCGCGGGCCGCGTCTGCTGCGGTCTGACGTACGTCTCCACCGGCCAGCTCGACCTCGCCCGCGCGGTGATGCGCCGCACACTCGACCTGATGGGTGCCTTCCTGGATCCGGACGTCCACCCGCGGCCCCCTTCCGTCGTCGTCCTGGAACCGAGCTGTGCCGCCGCGCTGCGCACGGACCTCCCGGAGCTCCTCCACGACGACCCGCGCGCGGCGCGCCTGGCCTCGGCGGTGCTGACGTTCGCCGAGGCGCTGGAACGGCTGGCGCCGGACTGGTCGCCCCCGTCGCTGGACCGGCCCGTCGTCGGTCAGACCCACTGCCACCAGCACGCCGTCCTCGGCGACGCGGCCGACCGCCGGCTGCGCGCGGCGGCGGGCCTGACCGGCTCCCTCGCGGGCGGCTGCTGCGGCCTCGCGGGCGACTTCGGCTTCGGGAAGGGCCACTACGACGTGTCGGTGGCGTGCGCGGCGGAACAGCTCCTTCCGGCGGTGGCGGCGGCCGGCGACGACGCGGTGCTCCTCGCGGACGGCTACTCCTGCCGCACGCAACTGGAGCAGCTGACGGGCCGCGGCGGAAGGCACCTGGCGGAGGTGCTGGCGGAGGCACTCGACGACTCCGACCGACGGGCGGCCCACGGGCCTGGGCACGAGAATGGCGACATGTGCTGACTACCGTGCCGTTCCCAGCCATCCCCCTCACCGAGGAGTGCCGCGCATGAGGCTCCGCCTGCAGGTCATCACCCGTGAAGAGCATCTGGCGTTCGTCGCGACACGGGCCTCGGTCAGCCATATGCAGGTGCCGTCCTGGGGTGAGGTGAAGCCGGACTGGCGGGCGGAGAGCCTCGGGTGGTTCGACGGGGAGGGCCGGCTCGTCGGGGCCGGTCTCGTGCTGCTGCGGCCGCTGCCGAAGGTGCGCCGGTACCTCGCCTACCTCCCGGAGGGGCCGGTCGTCGACTGGTACGCGGCCGATCTCGTGGAGCGCTGGCTCGACCCGATGCTCGCCCATCTGAAGGGGCGGGGCGCGTTCTCGGTGAAGATGGGGCCGCCCGTCGTCGTACGCCGGTGGAGCGCCGACGCCGTCAAGGCGGCGATCGCCGACCCGGCCGCGCGCCGGCTCGGGGACGCCGAGGCGACGACGTACGAACCGGCCGCCGCCGGTGTCGCGGAGCGGCTGCGGAACCGCGGGTGGCGGCCGGCCGAGGCGGGCGCCGAGGACGGGTTCGCGGCCGGGCAGCCGCGCTACGTCTTCCAGGTCCCCTTCGGCGGCAGGTCCCTGGAGGAGATCCGGGGTGGCCTCAACCAGCAGTGGCGGCGCAACATCAAGAAGGCCGAGAAGGCCGGCGTGAAGGTCGTGCGCGGCGGTTACGACGACCTGCCCGCGTTCTACGAGCTCTACGCGGAGACCGCCGGGCGCGACCGCTTCATCCCCCGGCCGCTGCCCTACTTCCAGCGCATGTGGACCGCCCTGACCGCCGAGGACCCGGACCGTATGCGGCTCTACCTCGCGCACCACGACGGCGAGATCCTCGCCGCGGCCACGATGCTGACGGTCGGCACCCACGTCTGGTACTCCTACGGCGCCTCCACCAGCCGCAGGCGCGAGGTCCAGCCCAACAACGCCATCCAGTGGCGCATGATGACCGACGCCCACGAACGGGGCGCCGCCGTCTACGACTTCCGCGGCATCACCGACGCCCTGGAGGAGTCCGACCACCTGCTCGGCCTGCTCCGCTTCAAGGCCGGCGCGGGCGGCGAGGCCGTCGAGTACCTCGGCGAGTGGGACTTCCCCCTCAACCGCGTCCTCCACCGGGCCCTCGACCTGTACATGGCCCGCCGCTGAGCCCCCGGGGTCCACGGGGGCCGGCACCGCCGCTGTGAGGAACGAGACAGGGTCGTACAGGGTTCACGCGCCTGACCGAGTCCATTACTCTGGACCGGAAAGTGCAGCGTGCTGCACGCGTCCCGAGTCGAGCCCCTGGAAGGCACCGTGAACACCCCCAGCGCCGTCCCGCCCTCCCCGGCGTCCGCGACCCCGGTCGCCCCGGTGATGGCACCCCTGCCCGGTACGGGCGACGGTTCCCCGGTCCGGCGCGGCGGCCTCGGGCCTGTCGGCCTGGTCCTCGCCGGAGGCGTCTCCGTGCAGTTCGGCGGCGCGCTGGCGGTGACCCTGATGCCGCGCACCGGGGCGCTCGGAGTGGTGACCCTGCGGCTGCTGGTGGCCGCGATCGTGCTGATGGTGATCTGCCGGCCGAAGGTGCGCGGACACTCCCGGGCCGACTGGGTCACGGTCCTCCTCTTCGGGCTGACCATGGCCGCGATGAACGGCCTCTTCTACCAGTCGGTCGCCCGCATCCCGCTGGGCCCCGCCGTCACCCTGGAGGTGCTGGGCCCGCTGGTGCTCTCGGTGGTCGCCTCCCGCCGCGCCCTGAACCTGCTCTGGGCGGGCCTCGCCCTCGGCGGGGTCTTCCTGCTCGGCGGCGGAGGCTTCGCCGGCCTGGACGGAGCCGGTGTCGCCTTCGCGCTGTCCGCCGGCGCGATGTGGGCGGCGTACATCGTCTTCAGCGCCCGTACGGGCCGGCGCTTCCCGCAGGCCGACGGGCTGGCGCTCGCCATGGTGGTCGCGGCGGTGGCGTTCCTGCCGCTGGGGGTCGCCGAGGCCGGGACCCGGCTGCTCGACCCGGCGACCGTGGCGCTCGGGGCCGCGGTGGCCGTCCTGTCCTCCGTCCTCCCCTACACCCTCGAACTCCTCGCGCTGCGCCGCCTTCCCGCCTCCACCTTCGCCATCCTGATGAGCCTGGAACCGGCCGTCGCCGCGACCGCCGGCTTCCTCGTCCTGCATCAGGCGCTCTCCGTCACCGAGGCCCTCGCGATCACCCTCGTCATCGCGGCGAGCATGGGCGCGGTGCGGACGCAGGTGGGCCGGGGAAGGGCCAAGCCGGCGTAGGCGCGTCCGCGGGGGGACCGGGAACGGCCTGGGCGTGGCCGTCGGCCGCTGTCCCCGGGGGCTGCCGCCCCCGCACCCCCGCTTCGGCCTGGACGGCCTCGTCCTCGAGCGCCGGACGGGCTGATGGTGTGTGCCCGCGCTGAGAGGGCGGGGGCCGTGCCCGAACCATGTGGCGCGGGCCGGCATCTCCAGCCCGTCCGGCGTTCGAGGACGAGGCCTTCGGGCGACAGGCGGGGGTCCAGGGGGCGCAGCGCCCCTGACGACGGGACTGGAGGGAACCGCACCTTCCCACCTCCCCCCAGATGTCCGGCCCCGAATTAATGCAAGCACGCTTGCTTGTTTCTCCGCCCGCTGCCATGCTCCGGAACGCACCGCGCAGGACCCCGCACACCGTCGTGCCCCGAGGGAGCGTCATCATGTCCGACCCGTCGTCCGTGATCGACGATCTGCATCGGGAGAGCGAGGAACTCGACCTGCTGGTAGGTGGGTTGGACGAGGAGGGCTGGCGGCTCGCCACCCCGGCCCCGGGCTGGACAGTCGCCCACCAGATCGCTCACCTGGCCTGGACGGACCGCTCCTCGCTGCTCGCCGTGACCGACGCCGAGGCCTTCGCGAAGGAGGTCGAGAAGGCGATCGCCGCACCCGGCGGATTCGTGGACGAGGGTGCCGAGGAGGGCGCGGCCAAGCCGGCCGCCGCACTGCTCGCCGACTGGCGCTCGGGGCGCAGGGCGCTGGAGGAGTCCCTCCGCGCGGCCCCCGCCGGAACCCGCTTCCCCTGGTACGGCCCGCCCATGTCGGTCGCGTCCGTGGCCACCGGCCGCCTGATGGAGACGTGGGCGCACGGCCAGGACGTGGCGGACGCGCTGGGGGTGACGCGCACCCCCACGGACCGGCTCCGGCACGTGGTGCGGATCGGCGTCCGCGCGCGGGACTTCGCCTTCGGGGTACGCGGACTCACCCCGCCGGACGGGGAGTTCCGCGTCGAACTGGTGAGTTCCACCGGTGAGGTGTGGACGTACGGGCCCGAGGACGCGTCCCAGCGGGTCACCGGTCCCGCCCTCGACTTCTGTCTCCTGGTCACCCAGCGCGCCCACCGCGCCGACCTCGCCGTACGGGCACAGGGCCCCGACGCCGACCGCTGGCTGGACATCGCCCAGGCCTTCGCGGGGCCGCCGGGGGACGGACGGCAGCCCAGGCAGGCGCGGTCCGCGGAGCCGGGCGAGTGAGCGGCTCCCTCCCGTCCCCGCGTCCCCTGCGCATAGGGAACGCCTCCGGCTTCTACGGGGACCGTTTCGACGCGATGCGAGAGATGCTCACCGGCGGTCCCCTGGACGTCCTCACCGGCGACTACCTCGCCGAACTGACGATGCTCATCCTCGGCCGCGACCGTCTGAAGAACCCGGCGGGCGGCTACGCGCGCACCTTCCTGCGGCAGTTGGAGGAGTGCCTCGGCCTCGCGCACGAGCGGGGCGTCCGAATCGTGGCGAACGCGGGCGGCCTCAACCCCGCCGGACTCGCCGGCGCCGTGCGGGAGCTGGCCGGGCGGCTGGGCATCCCCGTACGCGTCGCCCATGTCGAGGGGGACGACCTCACCCGCGGCCACCCCGGCACTCTCGCCGCGCACGCCTACCTCGGCGGCGCCGGGATCGCCGCCTGTCTGCGCGAGGGCGCGGACATCGTGGTGACCGGCCGGGTCACGGACGCCGCGCTGGTCACCGGTCCGGCCGTCGCCCACTTCGGCTGGGCCCCGGACGCGTACGACCGCCTGGCGGGCGCCGTCGTCACCGGGCACGTCCTGGAGTGCGGCACCCAGGCGACCGGCGGCAACTACGCCTTCTTCGGCGAGCACCCCGCGCGGCTGCTGCGCCGCCCCGGTTTCCCGCTCGCCGAACTCCACGAGGACGGCACGAGCGTCATCACCAAACACGACGGCACGGGCGGCCTCGTGGACATCGGCACGGTCACCGCGCAGCTCCTGTACGAGACGTCCGGTGCCCGGTACGCGGGTCCCGACGTCACCGCCCGCCTCGACTCGGTGACGCTCACCCAGGAGGGCCCCGACCGGGTCCGGATCGCGGGCGTCCGGGGCGAGGCGCCGCCGCCCACCCTCAAGGTCGGCCTCAACCGTCTCGGCGGCTACCGCAACGAGGTCGTCTTCGTCCTGACCGGGCTGGACATCGAGGCGAAGGCCGCGCTCGTACGGGACCAGATGGAGAGCGCGCTCGACGCCGCCAAGTCACGTCCGGCGGAAGTCCGTTGGGAGCTGTCGCGCACCGACCGGCCGGACGCTCCCACCGAGGAGACCGCGAGCGCCCTGCTCCGTCTCGTCGTACGGGACCCGGACCAGGACGCGGTCGGCCGCACGCTCGGCGGGGCGGCCGTCGAGCTGGCCCTGGCGAGCTACCCGGGCTTCCATGTGCTGGCGCCGCCGGGAAAGGGCGCGCCGTACGGGGTGTTCGAGGACTCCCGCGTCCCCCAGGACGCCGTGGAGCAGGTGGCGGTCCTCCCGGACGGGCGCCGCATCCCGGTGGACGCGGCCCGCGACACGCTCGTTCTGGAACCGGCGCCGCAGCCCGCCCTGCCCGAGCCGCCGCCCGCCGGACCGACGCGCCGCGCCCCCCTCGGTCGGGTGGCCGGCGCCCGCAGCGGGGACAAGGGCGGCGACGCCAACGTCGGTGTCTGGGTCCGTACGGACGACGCCTGGCGCTGGCTCGCCCACGAGCTGACGGCCGACCGGCTGCGGAGTCTGATCCCCGAGAGCCGACAGCTCGACGTCGTCCGCCATGTGCTGCCCAACCTCCGCGCCCTCAACTTCGTCGTCGGGGGAATCCTCGGCGAGGGGGTCGCGGCCCAGCACCGCTTCGACCCCCAGGCCAAGGGTCTCGGCGAATGGCTCCGCTCCCGCCACCTGGACATACCGGAGGCACTCCTGTGACCGTCCTCGCGTCCGCCCTGGACGCCCGCAGCCCCGAACACACCGCCAACCGCGACGTCATGCTCGCCAAGCTCGCCGCGCTGGACGCCGAGCACGCCAGGGCACTCGCGGGCGGCGGCGAGAAGTACGTCGCCCGGCATCGGGAGCGCGGCAAACTGCTCGCCCGCGAGCGCATCGAGCTGCTGCTCGACCCCGACACGCCCTTCCTGGAGCTGTCACCGCTGGCCGCCTGGGGGAGCGACGCCCCCGCGTACACGGTCGGGGCCTCGCTCGTCACCGGGATCGGGGTCGTCGAGGGCGTGGAGTGCCTGATCACCGCCAACGACCCGACGGTACGCGGCGGTGCCAGCAATCCCTGGAGCCTGAAGAAGGCGCTGCGGGCCAATGACATCGCCCTCGCCAACCGGCTGCCCTGCATCAGCCTCGTCGAGTCGGGCGGCGCCGACCTGCCGTCCCAGAAGGAGATCTTCATCCCCGGGGGCGCGATCTTCCGCGACCTGACCCGGCTGTCGGCGGCGGGCATCCCGACCGTCGCCGTCGTCTTCGGGAACTCCACCGCCGGCGGCGCGTACGTCCCCGGCATGTCCGACCACGTGATCATGGTCAAGGAACGGGCGAAGGTCTTCCTGGGCGGTCCGCCGCTGGTGAAGATGGCCACCGGCGAGGAGAGCGACGACGAGTCCCTGGGCGGCGCCGAGATGCACGCGCGCGTGTCCGGTCTCGCGGACCACTTCGCCGTCGACGAGCGGGACGCCCTCAGGCAGGCCCGGCGCGTCGTCGCCCGGCTCAACCACCGCAAGGCGTACCCGGACCCGGGACCGGCGGCCCCGCCCAAGTACGACGAGGACGAGCTGCTGGGGATCGTGCCCGGCGACCTCAAGCACCCCTTCGACCCGCGCGAGGTCATCGCCCGGATCGTCGACGGCTCGGACTTCGACGAGTTCAAGCCCCTCTACGGGACCAGCCTCACGACGGGCTGGGCGAGGCTGCACGGATACCCGGTCGGGGTGCTGGCCAACGCCCAAGGGGTCCTGTTCAGCGCCGAGTCGCAGAAGGCCGCCCAGTTCATCCAGCTCGCCAACCAGCGCGACATCCCCCTCCTCTTCCTGCACAACACCACCGGCTACATGGTCGGCAGGGAGTACGAGCAGGGCGGCATCATCAAGCACGGCGCGATGATGATCAACGCGGTGAGCAACAGCCGTGTCCCGCACCTGTCCGTCCTGATGGGCGCCTCCTACGGAGCCGGCCACTACGGCATGTGCGGACGCGCCTACGACCCGCGCTTCCTGTTCGCCTGGCCCAGCGCCAAGTCCGCCGTGATGGGCCCCCAGCAGCTCGCGGGCGTCCTGTCCATCGTGGCCCGGCAGTCGGCGGCGGCCAGGGGCCGTCCCTACGACGACGAGTCCGACGCCGCCCTGCGCGCCATGGTGGAGCAGCAGATCGAGTCGGAGTCCCTGCCGATGTTCCTGTCCGGGCGGCTGTACGACGACGGGGTGATCGACCCCCGCGACACCCGCACCGTCCTCGGCCTGTGCCTGTCCGCGATCCACACCGCGCCCTTCGAGGGCGCGCGCGGCGGCTTCGGCGTCTTCCGGATGTGAGGTCCCTCCCCATGATCAGTTCCCTTCTTGTGGCCAACCGGGGCGAGATCGCCTGCCGCGTCTTCCGCACCTGCCGGGAGGCCGGGATCCGGACCGTCGCCGTGCACTCGGACGCCGACGAGGACGCCCTGCACGTGCGGGAGGCCGACGCGGCGGTGCGGCTGCCGGGCTCGACACCCGCACAGACGTATCTCCGCGGCGACCTGGTCGTGAAGGCGGCCCTGGACGCCGGAGCGGACGCCGTGCACCCCGGGTACGGCTTCCTCTCCGAGAACGCGGACTTCGCGCGGGCCGTCCTCGACGCGGGCCTGGTCTGGATCGGGCCGCCGCCCGAGGCGATCGAGGCGATGGCGTCCAAGACCCGCGCCAAGAAGCTGATGGGTCTCGCCCCGCTGGTGGAGGTCACCGAGGACGACCTTCCCGTGCTGGTCAAGGCGGCCGCGGGCGGCGGCGGGCGCGGTATGCGGATCGTGCGCGAACTCGCCGCCCTGGAGACGGAGCTGGAGGCGGCGCGGGCCGAGGCCCTCAGCGCCTTCGGCGACGGTGAGGTCTTCGTCGAGCCGTACGTGGAGGGCGGCCGGCACGTCGAGGTGCAGATCCTCGCCGACACGCACGGCACGGTCTGGGCGCTCGGCACCCGCGACTGCTCACTCCAGCGGCGCCATCAGAAGGTGATCGAGGAGGCCCCGGCCCCCGGACTCGGGCAGCCGCTCACCGACACGCTGTACGACCTGTCCGTACGCGCCGCCCGCGCCGTCGACTACGTGGGCGCCGGGACCGTCGAGTTCCTGATCGCGGACGGCACCGCCCACTTCCTGGAGATGAACACCCGCCTCCAGGTCGAACACCCCGTCACCGAGGCGGTGTTCGGGATCGACCTCGTCGCGCTGCAGATCCAGGTCGCCGAGGGGGCCGCGCTCGACGGCGCTCCGCCCCCCGCCCGCGGGCACGCGGTCGAGGCCCGTCTGTACGCGGAGGACCCGGCGGCCGCCTGGGCCCCGCAGACCGGCACCCTGCACCGCCTCGCCGTCCCGGCCGCTGTCCGCCTGGACACCGGCTACGGCGACGGCGACCGGATCGGCGTGCACTACGACCCCATGCTCGCCAAGGCCGTCGCCCACGCCCCCACGCGCGCGCAGGCACTGCGCACCCTGTCGGGCGCTCTGGAGCGGGCGGACATCCACGGTCCGGTCACCAACAGGGATCTGCTCGTACGGTCCCTGCGGCACCCGGAGTTCACCGGGGGCCGCATGGACACCGGGTTCTACGACCGTCACCTCGCCGCTCTCACGGCGCCCGCCGCCGACCCGTACGCGCCGCTGGCCGCCGCCCTCGCCGACGCGCACGGCCGTTCCCGGTTCGGCGGCTGGCGCAATCTGCCCTCCCAGCCGCAGATCAGGCACTACCTCGTGGCGGGCCAGGAGCACGAGGTCCGCTACCGGCACACCCGGGAGGGGCTGACCGCCGAGGGGGTACGCGTCGTGAGCGCCGACGCCGGTCTCGTCGTCCTCGAGGTCGACGGCGTGCGGGAGCGGTTCCGGGTCGCACGCCACGGCGACCAGGTGTACGTGAACTCCACCGCCCTCACCGCGCTGCCCCGCTTCCCCGAACCCACCGCCGACCACGCCCCCGGTTCCCTGCTCGCGCCGATGCCCGGCACGGTCGTCCGGGTGGCCGAGGGCCTCGCCGAAGGAGTCCGGGTGGAGGCCGGCCGGCCCCTGCTGTGGCTGGAGGCGATGAAGATGGAACACCGGATCTCCGCCCCGGCCGACGGCACCCTCACCGCCCTGCACGTGGTCCCCGGCCAGCAGGTGGAGATGGGGGCCCTGCTGGCGGTCGTGGACGACGACGTGCCCGGGTAAGGACCGCGGGCGACCGCGCGCTCCGCCACGACCGACCCGCACCTTCCGTACTCAGGAGGCCAGATGAGCCCCGTAACAGAGACCGAAGAGCACCAAGCCCTCCGTGCCGCAGTCGCCGCCCTCGGCAGGCGGTACGGCCGCGACTACCTGACCAGCGCCATCCGGGAGGACCGCCACCCCACCGAGCTGTGGGCCGAGGCGGGCAAGCTCGGCTACCTGGGCGTGAACCTGCCGGAGGCGTACGGCGGCGGGGGCGGCGGTATCGCCGAACTCTCCCTCGTTCTGGAAGAGTTGGGCGCCGCCGGCTGTCCGCTGCTGATGATGGTCGTGTCTCCCGCGATCTGCGGGACCGTCATCGCCCGCTTCGGCACCGAGGAGCAGAAGCGCGCGTGGCTGCCCGGCCTCGCCGACGGCACCCGCACCATGGCCTTCGGCATCACCGAACCCGACGCCGGCTCCAACTCGCACCGGATCACCACCACGGCCCGCAGGGACGGCGCGGACTGGCTGCTGAGCGGCCGCAAGGTGTTCATCTCCGGCGTCGACATCGCCGACGCCACCCTCGTCGTCGGCCGTACGGAGGACGCCCGCACCGGCAGCCTCAAGCCCTGCCTGTTCATCGTCCCGCGGGACGCGGAGGGCTTCGGCCGACGGCAGATCGACATGGAACTCCAGAGCGCGGAGAAGCAGTTCGAGCTGACCCTCGACGACGTACGGCTGCCCGCCGAGGCGCTCGTCGGCGACGAGGACGCGGGTCTGCTCCAGCTCTTCGCCGGGCTCAACCCGGAGCGGGTGATGACGGCCGCGTTCGCGATCGGCATGGGCCGCTTCGCGCTCTCCCGGGCCGTCGAGTACGCCCGCGAGCGCACCGTCTGGAAGGCCCCCATCGGCGCCCACCAGGCCGTCGCCCACCCGCTCGCCCAGGCCCACATAGAGCTCGAACTCGCCCGTCTGATGATGCAGAAGGCGGCCTTTCTGTACGACTCCGGGGACGACGTCGCCGCCGGGGAGGCCGCCAACATGGCCAAGTACGCCGCCGGTGAGGCCTGTGTGAAGGCGGTCGACCAGGCCGTGCACACCCTCGGCGGCAACGGACTCACCCGCGAGTTCGGCCTCGCCTCGTTGATCACGGCCTCACGGGTGGCCCGTATCGCCCCGGTCAGCAGGGAGATGATCCTCAACTACGTCTCCCACCAGACCCTGGGCCTGCCCAAGTCGTACTGAGGGGCGCGCCGAAGGGCCGCACCGAAGAAGACCACCGGCCGGTCCTCCCACCGAGGAGGCCCACCGGTCACCCGCACCGCCCGAGCGCCCCGGTGGGTCCTCCCACCGAAGGACCCACCGGCCAGTCCTACCCGCGAGCCGCTCCAGGAGGACCCGTGTTCCGCAGTGTGTACGCCGATGTCCCGGCCGTCGAGGAACCCATCCACGAGGCCGTCCTCGGCCGGGCCGCCGAGCGCGGAGACACGCCCGCGCTGGTCGACGGCGTCGACGGCACCACGCTCACCTACGGCCAACTCGACCTGTTCCACCGCCGGCTGGCCGCCGCGTTCGCCGACGCGGGCCTCCGCAAGGGCGACGTGCTCGCCCTGCACAGCCCGAACACGATCGCGTTCCCGACGGTGTTCTACGGCGCCACGCGCGCGGGAGCGTCGGTCACGACCGTGCACCCGCTCGCCACGGCCGAGGAGTTCGCGAAACAGCTGCGGGACAGCGCCACGAGCTGGATCGTGACCGTCTCACCCCTTCTGGAGACGGCCCGGCGGGCCGCGCAACTGGCGGGCGGGGTACGGGAGATATTCGTCTGTGACACCGCGCCGGGACACCGGTCGCTGATCGACCTGCTCGGCTCGACCGCGCCCGAGCCACGGATCGACATCGACCCCGTGACGGACGTCGCGGCCCTCCCGTACTCCTCCGGGACCACCGGCGTACCCAAGGGCGTGATGCTCACCCACCGGTCCATCGCCACCAACCTGGCGCAGCTGGCGCGCTCGGTGCCGATGGACGAGGGGGAGCGCATCCTCGCGGTGCTGCCCTTCTTCCACATCTACGGGCTGACGGCCCTGATGAACGCGCCCCTGCGACAGGGCGCCACCGTCGTCGTGCTGCCCCGCTTCGACCTCGACACGTTCCTCACGGCCATCGAACGGCACCGCATCACGGGCCTGTTCGTGGCCCCGCCGATCGTGCTGGCGCTCGCCAAGCACCCGGCCGTCGAGGGCTACGACCTGTCGTCCCTGAAGTACGTCATCTCCTCCGCCGCGCCCCTGGACGCCCAGCTCGCCGCGGCCTGCGCCGAGCGGCTCGGCCTCCCGCCCATCGGCCAGGGCTACGGCATGACGGAACTCTCCCCCTGCACCCACCTGGTCCCGCTGGACGCCGCCGACGCGCCGCCGGGGACGGTGGGCAGGCTCGTCGCGGGCACCGAGATGCGGATCGTCTCCCTCGACGCCCCGGACGAGGAGCTGGGTGTCGGCGAGGCCGGGGAGATCGTCATCCGCGGCCCCCAGGTGATGAAGGGCTATCTGGGGCGTCCCGACGCCACCGCCGAGATGATCGAAGCGGACGGCTGGCTGCACACCGGTGACGTCGGGTACGTGGACGCGGACGGCTGGCTCTTCGTCGTCGACCGGGTCAAGGAACTCATCAAGTACAAGGGCTTCCAGGTCGCGCCGGCCGAGCTGGAGGCACTGCTGCTGACCCACCCGGGCATCGCGGACGCCGCTGTCGTCGGGGTCTACAACGCGGACAACAACGAGGTCCCGCACGCCCATGTGGTGCGTCAGCGCTCCGCCGGCGAGCTGTCCGAGGGAGAGGTCATGATGTACGTCGCCGAGCGTGTCGCCCCGTACAAACGGGTCCGGGGTGTCACCTTCGTCGACGAGGTGCCCCGGGCGGCCTCCGGGAAGATCCTCCGGCGTGAACTGCGGGACCGGTCGTGAGCGTCGTGCGCGCGGCCCACGACCGCGCCGTCACCACCCTCACCCTCGACTCGCCCGCCAACCGCAACGCCCTGTCGTCCGCGCTCGTGGGCGAACTGGCCGAGGGGCTCGCGCGGTGCGGTGCGGACGACGACGTCCGCGGGGTCGTCCTCACCCACACCGGCAACACGTTCTGCTCGGGCGCGGACCTGCGCGACCCGCCGCACCCGGACGCGCTCGTCGGTCTGCTGCGGCGGATCGTCGAGCTGCCCAAGCCGGTGGTGGCCCGGGTGACCGGGCACGTCCGGGCGGGCGGTCTCGGTCTGCTGGGCGCCTGCGACATCGCCGTCTCCTCCGGCGAGGCCTCGTTCGCCTTCACGGAGGTCCGCATCGGTGTCGCACCCGCCGTCATCTCCCTCCCCCTGCTGCCCCGCACGGACCCCCGCGCCCTGGCCCGCTACTACCTCACCGGCGAACGCTTCGACGCGGTGGAGGCGGTGCGGACAGGACTGCTGACCGCGACGGGCGACGACGCCGACGTGGTCCTCGCCCCCATCCTTGACGGGCTGCGCCGGTCCTCCCCGCAGGGTCTCGCCGAGACGAAACGGCTGCTCACGGCTAAGGTGCTGGAGGCCTTCGACCAGGACGCGGCCGCCCTGACGGCGCTCTCGGCCGAGCTGTTCTCCTCCGCACAGGCCCGCGAGGGGATGACGGCCTTCCTCGAACGACGGGATCCCGCATGGGTGGTGTGAGCACGGCGGAAGCCTGGGACGACACGACGGACGTGACCGGCACCGCCGCTCCGGAGCGCGCGGCAGCCGCGCGGCACGCGCAGAGCGCGGACCGTACCGGCCACGCGGCGGGTCAGGGGCCGCGCGGCTCCCGTCCCGCGCACGTCCCGAAGCAGGACCGCAGCCGGGCCACCCGGCAACGGCTGCTGGCGGCCGCCGTGGCCTGCCTCGCCGAACACGGCTGGGCGGGCTCCACCGTCGCCGTCGTCGCGGAACGCGCCGGCGTCTCCCGGGGTGCCGCCCAGCACCACTTCCCGACCCGCGAGGACCTGTTCACGGCGGCGGTGGAGTACGTCGCCGAGGAACGCTCCACGGCCCTGCGCGCCCTCTTCCCGGAGGGTGCCGCCGACCGGCGGGCCGTCGTCGCGGCCCTGGTCGACCTCTTCACCGGCCCGCTCTTCCGCGCCGCCCTCCACCTGTGGGTCGCCGCGTCCGACGAGGAGCAGCTCCGCCTCAGGGTCACCGAACTGGAGGCCCGTGTCGGCCGCGAGACCCACCGGATCGCCGTGGACCTGCTGGCCGCGGACGAGTCCCGCGCGGGCGTACGGGAGACCGTCCAGGGTTTCCTCGACATGTCCCGCGGCCTGGGCCTCGCCAACCTCCTCACGGACGACGCGGCCCGCCGGGAGCGGGTGGTCGCCCAGTGGGGCGAGATCCTGAACGGCGTACTGGACTGAACCGGGCGGCCGTCACGGGCTGAGCCGCTCCACCGTCCAGCCGCCGTCCGGCTCCGCCGAGTACCGCATCCGGTCGTGCAGGCGGTTCTCGCGTCCCTGCCAGAACTCGACCGTCCGGGGGGCGACGCGGAAGCCGCCCCAGTTCGGGGGCACCGGGACCCGCTCGCCCTCGGGGTAGCGGGCGCTCAGCTCCGCGTAGGCGGAGTCGAGCGGGGTACGGGAGGGGACGACCGAGGACTGGGCGCTGGCCCAGGCGCCGAGCTGGGAGCCGTGCGGCCGGGTACGGAAGTACGCGGCCGTCTCGTCGCGGCCGGTGCGCCGAGCCGTCCCGGTGACGATGACCTGGCGGGCCATCGGGTGCCAGGGGAAGAGCAGCGACACGTACGGGTTGGCGGCCAGTTCCCGGGCCTTGCGGGACTCGTAGTTGGTGTAGAAGACGAAGCCCTGCTCGTCGTACTGCTTGAGCAGCACCGTGCGGGAGCTGGGCCGCCCGTCGGCGTCGGCCGTGCCCACGACCATCGCGTTCGGTTCGTACACCACGCCCTGCACCGCGGCCTGCGCGGCCTGCTTGAACCAGCGGGCGAACTGGTCCATGGGGTGCGGGGCGAGATCGGACTCCACGAGGCCCTCGGCGCGGTAGTGGGCGCGCATCGCGGCGGGGTCGGTGCCGAGTTCCGTCGCGGGCCGTTCTCCGGCCTGTTCTTCGGCGGCGGCCTCGGCCGCGCGCTGGACGAGGGGTTCGGCGGATTCATCCGGGTAACGGTCGTTCACGCGGTCATCTTGCCGTACTTCGACCCCCAC
Source organism: Streptomyces sp. NPDC005195 (assembly GCF_040608315.1). Classification (NCBI taxonomy): domain Bacteria; kingdom Bacillati; phylum Actinomycetota; class Actinomycetes; order Kitasatosporales; family Streptomycetaceae; genus Streptomyces; species Streptomyces sp. NPDC005195. Next base: position 159,527 of record NZ_JBEXHZ010000003.1, on the reverse strand, counting down.
TCGGCGGGAGTGGGGTTCATCACTGCGTGGCACTGAGTGCCGCGTGCTCTCCCCAAAGGTGGCACCCGGGGATATCGTGCTGCTGCCGCTCCGGTGGGTGACCGCCGGCCGCACGGGGCATCACCGGGATACGTACCGGACCACGAGTCCACGAGCCGACCGTGGAACCGGACGTCGACCACCCGTCGCCGGCGCATGGTTTCCCACGGCACGGTCCATCGCACCATCTGTCCGCAGACCCCCTGTCGCACACATCATGAGGAGCCGCCTGATGTCCGACTTCGTACCCGGACTCGAAGGAGTCGTCGCGTTCGAGACGGAGATCGCCGAACCGGACAAGGAGGGCGGCGCACTCCGGTACCGGGGCGTCGACATCGAGGATCTGGTCGGTCACGTCTCCTTCGGAAACGTCTGGGGACTCCTCGTCGACGGCGCGTTCAACCCCGGCCTGCCGCCCGCCGAGCCGTTCCCGATCCCCGTCCACTCGGGTGACATCCGCGTCGACGTCCAGTCCGCGCTCGCCATGCTCGCGCCCGTCTGGGGGCTCAAGCCCCTCCTCGACATCGACGAGTCGCAGGCCCGCGAGGACCTCGCCCGCGCCGCCGTCATGGCCCTCTCGTACGTCGCCCAGTCCGCCCGCGGGCAGGGCCGCCCCATGGTCCCGCAGAGCGAGATCGACAAGGCGCACTCGATCGCCGAACGCTTCATGATCCGCTGGCGCGGCGAGCCGGACCCCAAGCACGTGGCCGCCGTGGACGCCTACTGGACGTCCGCCGCCGAGCACGGCATGAACGCCTCCACCTTCACCGCCCGCGTCATCGCGTCGACCGGCGCGGACGTGGCGGCGGCGCTCTCCGGAGCCGTGGGCGCGATGTCGGGCCCGCTGCACGGCGGTGCCCCCTCCCGCGTCCTCGGCATGATCGAGGAGATCGAGCGCACCGGGGACGCCGAGGCCTACGTCAGGCAGGCGTTGGACCAGGGCGAACGCCTGATGGGCTTCGGCCACCGTGTCTACCGCGCCGAGGACCCCCGCGCGCGGGTCCTGCGCCGCACCGCCCGCGACCTGGGCGCCCCCCGCTTCGAGGTGGCCGAGGCGCTGGAGAAGGCCGCCCTGGCGGAGCTGCACGCCCGCCGCCCGGACCGGGTCCTGGCGACGAACGTCGAGTTCTGGGCCGCCATCGTCCTCGACTTCGCCGAGGTCCCGGCGCACATGTTCACCTCGATGTTCACCTGCGCCCGCACGGCCGGCTGGTCGGCGCACATCCTGGAGCAGAAGCGCACGGGACGGCTCGTACGGCCGTCCGCGCACTACATGGGCCCCGGCCCGCGCGGCCCCCAGGAGATCAAGGGCTACGAGCGCATCGCGAACTGAGCCCGCTTCCGGGGCCCGTCCTGGGGGCCGCCGGTCATCACGCGGGCGTGAGCAGGTCCGCGTGATGACGGGCGGCGACCAGCGGATGGGCCCGGAGCTTGCCCTTCAGCTCGTTGAACCCGTACTCGGCGAAGAGCGGGTTCGTCGGGTCGTCGGTGATCCCGGGCGCGGCGGACGCGTGCGGGAAGACCAGCGGCTCGACACGGGCGTCGAGGCGCGGGTTGTAGAAGAAGGGCACCGAGAACCGCTCGGTGGCCCCGGGCGGACTGACGACCCGGTGGTTCGTGGCGACCAGGTAGCCGTTGGTGGCGACCTCCAGGAGTTCGCCCAGGTTGACCACGAACGCCCCCGGCATCGGCGGCACGTCGTGGAAGAGGCCGTCCGCCCGCTGCACCTGGAGGCCGCCCACGGTGTCCTGGAGCAGCAGCGTCAGGAACCCGTAGTCCTTGTGCGCGCCCACGCCCTGACCGGCGCCGTCCCCCGCGCTCCCCGGATACCGCACGAGCTTCAGATGCGGATGGGCCCGCTCCCCGAAGACCGGCTCGTAGAAGTCGGCGGGCGCCCCGATGGCGGTGAGCAGCTCGCGCAGCAGCCGTGCGGCGACCGAGCCGAGGCGGTCGATCCAGGTCAGGGCGGCGGTCCGCAGCTCCGGCAGCGCGGCGGGCCACTGGTTCGGGCCCTGCAGCCACCAGTAGGCGGGCTCACCCGCGCCGGGTGTCCGCGCGGGCCGCTCGGCGCCTATGTCCAGCTGGTCCCGCCAGTCCTGGCTGCCGCCCGTCCGCTCGTCGCCGGTGCGCGTGTAACCGCGGAAGTGCGGCGAGCCGACGTTGTCGAGGGCGAGCCGGTCGGCCTCGGGCAGTGCGAAGAAGCGGTGCATGGCGTCGAGCAGGGCGCCGGTCTCGGCCGCGCTCACCCCGTGCCCGACGAGCTGGAAGAAGCCCACGTCGTGGGCGGCGCTGTGCAGCTGCGCGTGCAGCAGGGCGCGGGCCTGGGGGCCGCGGTCGGCCGCCGAGAGGTCGATGATCGGGAGCTGCTGGTACGGCGAGGAGGACGGGTACGTCGTCATGGGGTGCGTCCGCGGGGTCTACGGGGTGCCCGTGGGGGCCGCCGGGGGTGGGGCGGGGGCCACGGATGCCGGGGGAGAAGGTGGGGGCGAGGTCAGGCGCTGGGCCGACAGCCCATGCTCGTGACACGCACGAAGTCCACGTGCCGGCGTCGAACGAGCATCGGAAGCATGGCCCAAGCGTACTGCGGACCCCCGCAAACGTGTGTGCCCCACCTCACATGCCCCGCACAACGCAGGCGACCCGCGAGTTCGGGTTCCTTCGCCTCGCGGCGGAGGAGCCGGCCGGACGTACCGGCGAACTCGCGGGTCGGGTGACTGCTGGAGATTGGGCCGGCTGCGCGCTGCTTCACGCGCGGGTCCGGCACCGCACTGGATGTGGTGACGGGCCGTCAGCCCGCAGCCACCTCACGCGTCCGGTTGGGATACATCTGCCGAACCACCTCCTCTCTCGTGTGCGTCACACCTTAGGAACGCATCGCGAACCGCTCAACTCCTTTTTCGACCGGCCCACGGTTCCTGGGACAGGTGGGACGGAATTCCCGGCGCGCAACGTTTTCGTCCAATCTTCGGGGAATCAGGTGTGGGCTGGGTCACGTTCGAGTTGAATGACTGCCAGTGAGTGAACTGTCTCGCCGTACGTGCGGACGCAGCCTGCAGGGGGTCCAGGTGAGTGCTTCCCGGCGTAGTGGGACCACCGATGAGCTGGGGCCGGACGAGCCCGAGCCGGATGGTTCGGATCTGCTTGCCGCGCTGCTGGACGGTATGGACGCGGCCCTGTGCGCGTTCGACGCCGACGGGGTCGTCACCCACTGGAACCGGGAGGCCGAGCGGATTCTCGGCTGGACCGCCGCCGAGGCCGTGGGGCGGCGCGGATTCGCCGGGTGGGCCGTACGGACCGCGGACGCCGAGTCGGTCGAGGGGCGGCTGCTGTCCGCCATGGAGGCCCCGGGCCGGCAGGTGAACGAGTTCGCGCTGCTGACCAAGGACGGCGGGCGGGTGCTCGTCCGGACCCAGTCCGCCGCCGTGCGCGGGCCCGAGGGCAAGCCCGCGGGGGTGTACTGCGCCTTCAGCGAGGTGCACGCGCAGATCGACCTGGAACGGTCCATCGCCCTGAGCGAGGCGCTGTTCGAGGACGCCAGCTGGGGCGTGGTGCTCGTCGACGCGGATCTGCGGCCCGCCGTGGTCAACGCCCACGCGGCCCGCGCGCTCGGGATGGGCCGCACGGCGGTGCTCGGGCGGCCCCTGGGGGAGTTGCTGTCGCAGGGCGTCGAGGAGCTGGAGGGCGCGCTCACCCACGTGCTCGCCGAGGGCGCGCCGCCCGCGCCCGCCGAGATGTGGGTGAGCGTGCGCTCGACGGACGGCGGGAAACGGCGGTGCTGGCGCAGCGGTTTCGTGCGGCTCGCCTCGCCGCTGACGGAGGAACCGGTCCCGCTCGGTGTCGGGTGGCTCTTCCAGGACGTGACGGAGGCCAGGCAGACCGAGCAGGAGGCGGCGCTGCTGCGGTTCCGGGCCAATCAGCTGCACCGGGCGGCGCGGGCCGCGGCCGAGTGCGAGGACCCGGGCGAGGCGGCCACCGTCCATCTGGACTTCTCGCTCGCCGGATTCGCCGACCACGCGCTGATCGACCGGGTGGCGGGTGGCCCGGTGGCCGACGGCGAAGGCCCCGTGCGGCTCGTACGGGTCACCGCCACGCCGGCCGGGGCGCCGGGTCCGAGTCTGCTGGCCGGAAAGGCCGGCCTGCCCGTGGGGTACGCCGAGGGGCACCCCGCGCTGCAGTGCGTGGAGCGGGCCGGCTCGGTGCGGGCCGGCTCCGGCGAGAGCACGCCCGAGCGGACGAGGGAGTGGGCGGCGGCCCGCCAGTGGCCGGCGGACTCGGTGCACGCCCTGTGCGCGGTGCTGCGCAGCCGGGGGCGGACGCTGGGCGTCGTGACGTTTCTGCGCGGGGCGGGGCGCAGCCAGTTCGAGCGCGCGGACGCCACGTACGCGGAGGACGTGGCCGTGCGGATCGCCATGGCGCTGGACCTGGAGGGGCTGGTGGAGCGGCCGTAGGCGCGGCGCGACGGTCTCGGGGGTGTGTTCCCGGCCTCCGGGCCCGCTGGGGCGTGACGGTCACGGCGGGGTGTCCTGGGCAGGTGCGCCGGCCGGCGCCGGTGTCCGGGCCGGACGGCTCAGCGCCGGTAGAAGATCCGGTCCCCGTACTCCGTCATCACCCGGCCGTTCCACTCGTGGCCGCCGTCCACGTTGCCCGAGCGCAGCAGCGGCGGCTCGACGCCGCGGTCGGCCAGCGCGCCCGCGGCCGTGGCCATGACGGCCTGGAGCAGGGCCGAGGTGACGACCGTGGAGGCGGGGGCGAAGGGCGCCTCGATGGCGTCCAGGGTCAGTTCCGCGTCCCCGACCGCGATCTTCGAGTCGAGGACGACGTCGCAGTGGTCCTTCAGATACGTCCCCGAGGTGTGCCGGGACGTCGTCTCCGAGGCGTAGGCGACCGAGGTGACCCCGATGACCTTCACGCCCAGCGCGCGGGCCTTCATGGCCATCTCGACCGGGAGCGCGTTGCGGCCCGACAGGGAGATGATCACGAGCAGGTCGCCGGCGCGGAGCGGGCTGCACTCGAGGGCCGCGCTCGCGAGGCCGTCGACCCGCTCCAGGGCGGAGCCCAGCGTCGCCGGCATGACGTCGACGCCGACCACGCCCGGCACCGTGAGCAGGTTCATCAGGGCGAGACCGCCCGCGCGGTAGACGACGTCCTGCGCGGCGAGCGAGGAGTGCCCGGCGCCGAAGGCGAACAGCCGGCCGCCATCAGTGACGGTGTCGGCGATGAGGGCGCCTGCCGCCTCGACGTCCTCGGCGCACTCGTCACGCACCCGCTGCAGCAGGCCGATCGCGGCGTCGAGGAACTGCCCGGCCAGCTTGCTGTCGCTCATCGGCGAAGCCCCTTAGAAGTCGCGTCGGCACAGGGCCGGCGAGCGGTTGAACCGGCGGCCCGGTGCGGCCTTGCTCCCGTCGTGTCGCGGATCACGTTGCGGTCTGGACCACTGCCGTGTCAATACGGCCCGCGGGAGCGACACTGGGCACAGGGCCGCCGACGCGCGGCCCGACGGCGGAGCCGCCCGGCCGCGGGCACCGGCCGCCCGCGGGGGTGCCGCACACCTGGGGACGGCGCCGGGCCGGACGTCCGCCCGGACGCCGGTCGTGTCCGATCCGGCCGGGCCCCGGACCGCGTCGCCGCGGAGGAGGCGGAGGCACTCGTCATCATGCGGTTCCCCCGGCGAGGCACGGTTGTCGGTGGTATGCGTCAGAATTGAGTTCAGGGCCAGCGCACAAGCCGGTGAGCCACCGAGCCTCCGGCAGAGCTAATCGAGGGGCACGTATGTCCGGACTGATCGACACCACGGAGATGTATCTCCGCACCATCCTCGAGCTGGAGGAGGAAGGCGTGGTCCCCATGCGCGCCCGGATCGCCGAGCGGCTCGACCAGAGCGGCCCGACGGTCAGCCAGACGGTGGCGCGCATGGAGCGCGACGGTCTGGTGGCCGTCGCCAGCGACCGGCACCTGGAGCTCACCGACGAGGGCCGCCGCCTGGCCACCCGGGTGATGCGCAAGCACCGTCTGGCCGAGTGCCTGCTCGTCGACGTGATCGGTCTGGAGTGGGAGCAGGTGCACGCCGAGGCCTGCCGCTGGGAGCACGTGATGAGCGAGGCCGTCGAGCGGCGCGTCCTGGAGCTGCTGCGCCACCCGACCGAGTCTCCGTACGGGAACCCGATCCCCGGTCTGGAGGAGCTCGGCGAGAAGGACGGCGCCGACCCGTTCCTGGACGAGAGCATGGTGTCGCTGGCCGAGCTCGACCCGGGTCTGGACGGCAAGACCGTCGTCGTACGCCGGATCGGCGAGCCCATCCAGACGGACGCGCAGCTGATGTACACCCTGCGCCGGGCCGGTGTGCAGCCCGGCTCCGTGGTGAGCGTGACGGAGTCGGCGGGCGGCGTGCTCGTCGGCAGCGGTGGTGAGGCGGCGGAGCTGGAGTCGGACGTCGCGTCCCACGTGTTCGTCGCGAAGCGCTGACGCGCCACGGGCGACGGCGGGCGTCGGACAGCCCCCGGTGGCCGTGGACGGCGTGTGCGCGGCGGACGGCGGGAGTTCCGTACGGAGCGCCGGCGTCCGGTGTTCGTGGGCGGGCGTCGACACCTCGGTGCGCGTCCCCCGGCCCTGAGCCCGCGAGGGGCAGCCCCCGGGCGCGGACCGCGCGGCCCGGCTTCGGCCGGACCCCGGGGTCCGCTCCCGGGAGCCCGCCGGACACGGCGGAAACCCGCTGGCCGCACCACCGCCGGGCGCTGTGGAGACCGTGCGACGGGCGCCTCCCCGACCGGCGTGGTGGTGTCAACTCCCGGGTCGGCAGTGGTAGTTGTGGTGCTCGCGCGACGTCGTCGAAACCAAGATTCAGTGTGCCGAATCGCAGCGGCGAGACCATTTGCGTGCGAGGCTGTCGCGTGAGGCATATGACCTGAGGGCTCTTGACCGTGTCCGAGAGGGATGTCGCACGGTCGGGGAGGGGGCGTGGAGGATGTGCCGCAGACAGGGAGAGGGCCCCGGCGCCAGATGGCGCCGGGGCCTGTCCTCCCCCGTGCTGACCCGGAGCCCCGAGCTCCCAGGGTCAACCCCTTCGGACCACTTGTCCCCGAGCGGTCCGCCTCCCGCTGAAGATCTCCCCTCGGCAGCGCCGGTCAATCCCCGGTCGTGGTCACTCGAACGAGGGGTGTTGTCGCCGAGCGGGCTATTTTCGAATATCCGTTCGATAATGTGGGGGGCGTACGACGGGCGCACCGGGTACGCGTAGAGCAGCACGCCGGCGGTGTCGGCACATCGACGGAAGCAGCGGCAGGAAGCGGCACGGAGCGGTACGAGGGACCGGCGGGCTCGAGTGGGAGCGGGGCGGTCCGAGCGAGCTAGGGGGGTGCCAGACCTATGGTGCGGCGCATCGACGTGACCGGCGCGGGCGGCCTACGCCTGGCTGCGTGGGAGTTCGCCGATTCTCCCGAGAACGCTCCTCCGACGGGCCGGCCGGCCCCCGGGGTGCTGCTGCTGCACGGCCTCATGGGCCGCGCCTCGCACTGGGCCCCCACCACCCGCTGGCTCTCCGGGCGGCACCGTGCCGTCGCGCTCGACCAGCGCGGCCACGGGCAGAGCGACAAGGCACCGCAGGAGGACTACACCCGCGAGGCGTACGTCGAGGACGCCGAGGCCGCCCTCGAGCAGCTGGGTCTCGCCCCGGCCGTCCTCGTCGGTCACGCCATGGGCGCGCTCACCGCGTGGCAGCTCGCCGCCAAGCGCCCCGACCTCGTCCGCGGGCTGGTCATCTGCGACATGCGGGCCTCGGCGTTAGGCGCCGCGTCGCAGCGGGAGTGGGAGCACTGGTTCAAGGCCTGGCCGATGCCGTTCGCCACGCTCGCCGACGTACGGAAGTGGTTCGGTGAGGACGACCCCTGGGTGGAGCGCCCCACCCCGTCCCGCGGCGAGTTCTACGCCGAGGTGATGCACGAGACGGCCGACGGCTGGCGGCCCGTCTTCGATCCCGAGCAGATGCTGAAGTCCCGCGAGACCTGGGTGTACGACGCCCACTGGGAGGAGCTCGCCCAGGTCCGGTGCCCCGCCCTGGTCGTCAGGGGGCTGGACGGCGAGCTCGGCCGGGCGGAGTCCCAGGAGATGGTCCGGGTCCTGCCGCACGGCCGGTACGCGGAGGTGGCCGACGCGGGCCACCTCGTGCACTACGACCGGCCGCAGGCCTGGCGCACCGCGATCGAGCCGTTCCTCGACGGCGTCCTCACCGGCTGACCGCCAACCCGGGGCCCGGCCCCTCGCGCGCCCCCGGGGCGTCTCCGCGAGCTCGCGCCCGCCTCGCGACGCCGGACACGCCCCGGCTCACCCCTTGCTCACCGCCGCCAGGATCTCCGGCAGCCGCCGGGCCGTCCGTGGCGCGGCCATCCGCAGCCCCAGCAGGGCGGCCAGCGCCCCGTACCCGGCCCCCAGCGGCAGCAGCAGCCAGCTCCACCGGTCCCCGTCCGCCGTCACGTTCACCCAGATCGCGAGGGCGATGACGGGAGCGCTCAGCAGGGCCGCCGAGACCATCCCGCCGAAGATGGAGATCCAGGCGAGGCCCGCCTGCCCGGGGGCCACGTTCTTGTAGCCCTCCTGCGGGATCGAGTACGGGAAGCGGGCCGACGACCAGGCGCCGGTGGCCAGCATCGCGCCGAGCAGCGCGAAGGACAGTCCCAGCACCTCGGGAAGCCGGGTCCAGTCACCGAGCAGGGCGGTCGTCAGGACGGTCACGAGCGTCGCGTACGGCAGGGTGATCACCAGCAGCGCCAGCGCCCGCCCGCGCAGTTCGACATACGCGTCGCGCGGCGACGAGATCGTCATCGCGACCATCCAGAACGCGGACGTGTCCTGCCCGAACTGGTTGTACATCTGGATCCCGAGCATCCCGGCCGCGAAGCACGCGAAGTAGACCGAGCCGGTGCCCTGCAGCGCGTTGAACACGGGCACGATCAGCCCGATGGCCAGCGAGGTCACCCACGCGGCCTTCGTCTTCGGGTCCCGCCACACGTACCGCAGGCTGCGCTCCATGACCGTCCCGGTGCGTCCCGCCGGCAGCAGCCGGCCGAGTCCCGACGGGCCCCTCTCCCGGGCGGGCTCCGCGGCCCCCAGCGTCGAGCCGTCCGGTGAGGTCATCAGGCGGGTCAGATGCCGCGACCACAGCGCCAGCAGTCCCGCCAGCGCGGCCACGCCCAGCGCCAGTTGAACGGCCCCGACCCCGTACGAGCCCTCGCTCACCGAGTCCACGGCGCCGATCGCCGACGCCGGCGGCACCCACCGCAGCACCTCCGCCACCGGGTCGAGTTCCGCGAGGCCGCCCGCCGAACCGAGTCGCTGCGCGCCGAAGTTGACCAGTTGCGCGCCGACCGCGATCACCAGCCCGCTGAGCACCGCCAGATCGCGGCCCTTACGGCTGGACAGCAGCCGGATGTTGGCGGCGGCGACGGCGCGCGCGAGGGCCACGCAGACGAGCAGGGCCACGGCCACGGCGAGGACGGCGGTGACGTACGCCGCCGTGCCGTGTGCCACCGAGACGACGGACCCGACGAGCAGACAGAGCGTGAACAGCGGTCCGATGCCGACCAGCGAGGCCGCGAGCAGCGCCCTGACGAGCGGCCGCGGCCGCAGCGGCAGCATGACCAGCCGGGTCGGGTCGAGCGTCTCGTCGCCGCTCGGGAAGAACAGCGGCATCACCGCCCAGCCGAGCGCCAGGACCACCACGAGCGGCACGGTGACGGAGGCGGCGTGCGGGTTGCCGCGCAGGGCGATCAGGCCCAGCAGCTGGAGGGCGGCGAAGAGGAGGACGAGGACGACCGAGGTGACGTACGCGGCCCGCCGCCCGCCCGACTGTCGCAGCCCGTTGCGCAGGAGCGACAGCTTCAGCCGTACGACGACGGGGGTGATCGACGCGGCGGAGGCGGGCGCGGAGGAACTCGCCGGGGTGCCCGACGCGGTGCTCGCGGGGATGCTCGCCGGAGTGCTCATCGTGCGCCGCCGCCCAGCCAGTCCAGATCGGCCCCGGGCGCGCGGCCGTGCGCGCCGACGAGTTCGAGGAACGCCTGCTGGAGGGAGGGCGCGTCACCGCGGACCTCCGCGAGCGGGCCGTGGGCGCGGATGCGCCCCGCGACCATGACGGCGACCCAGTCGCACAGGGACTCGACGAGTTCCATCACGTGGGAGGAGAAGACGACCGTGGCGCCCGATGCCGTGTACCGCTCCAGGACGCCGCGGATGGTCTGCGCGGAGACGGGGTCGACGCCCTCGAACGGCTCGTCGAGGAAGAGGACTTCGGGGTTGTGGAGGAGAGCGGCGGCGAGGCCGATCTTCTTGCGCATGCCCGTCGAGTAGTCGACGACGAGTTTGTGCTGGGCGCCCGCGAGGTCGAGGACGTCGAGGAGCTGGGTGGCGCGCTTGTCCACCTCCGGGCCGGGCAGGCCGCGCAACCGGCCGGTGTAGGCGAGGAGTTCGCGTCCGGAGAGCCGCTCGAACAGCCGCAGGCCCTCGGGCAGGACGCCGATCCGGGCCTTCACCGCCGCCGGGTCGCGCCACACGTCACGGCCCACGACCTCGACGGTGCCCTGGTCGGGCCTGAGCAGTCCGGTCACCATCGAGAGGGTGGTGGTCTTCCCGGCCCCGTTCGGGCCGACGAGCCCGATGAACCGGCCCGCGGGCAGTTCCAGGTCGATCCCGCCGACGGCGACCTGCTCCCCGAACCGTTTCCAGAGCCCTTGCACGTGTACGGCTGCTCCTTGGGTCATGGAGGCACCCTACGGGGGAGCGCCCTCGTTCCAAGGGGGCGGGAACCGCGCGACCGGCCACGTCGGAGAGCCCGAGCCGGATCAGGGCCGCGGTCCTGCGGCGTCACGGGCCTGCCGTCCTACCGGTCCCGTCCGCACGCGTAGGCGAGCGGCGAGATCAGCTCCTCCACGTCCGGCAGCCATCGGTTGGCGGGCGTGGGGCGGCAGACCCACTGCACGGCCCCCCGGGACCCGAACCGGGTCGGCGGGGCGGCGACGTACGAGCCCTCGCCGAGCGCGACGAGGCCGAGCGAGGCCGGCGGCCAGCCCAGCGCCCGTACGAGGTCGGGGGCCTTCGCGGCGGCACCGGGGAGCACGAAGAAGTGCATGCGCCGGTCCGGGGTGCAGGTGACCGGACCGAGCGTCAGCTCCATCCGCTCCATGCGGGCGAGCGCGAGGAAGCCGGCCGACTCGGGCACGTCGATCGCGTCGAACGTACGCCCGGTGGGCAGCAGGATCGACGCCGTGGGCTGTTTCGACCACATGCGGCGGGCGACGGTCGCGCTGCCGGTCGCCTGCGTGGCCCAGTCGTCGCGCGCCGGATGTGCGCCGGGCGCGGGGCACCCGCCGTCGCCGCAGGAGCAGCGCTGGGTCCCGTCGACGACTTCCAGCCAGACCCCCGGGAACACGTCCCAGTGGCGTTCCTCGGCATATCGCACGGCGGTGTCCAGCAGCGATTCGCCGCGCTGCTTCGGGATCTGGGCGGCCTCGGGCCCCGCGATGGTCTCTTCCACGATGAACACAACTCTGGTGGCCACGGGGGGTTACGGGCGTCCCGTGCGCGGGGGAGGGGCATCGTTCCCGCATGTGGGGCGCATGGATGCACGGGTGGGGGCGCGCGTGGGGAACGGCAGCGGGGGGTGGGTAACCAGGGGAGGGGTCGGGCAACCGCCCTTACCCCGGCAATCCTCACATGTCCCGCATCTTCGGTATGTCTGCGGGGCATTGATCTTCCTGGCCGGCCTCGTTCCGTGACGCCGGCCGATGAGGACACGTCACATCGGTGCGTGGGCAGGCACCGCAGCCACAGGGGGTACGCATGGCCGCAAGGCCGCTCGTCGCGCGGCAGCCGAACGAACGACTGCAGGCGCTCATCCAGGAAGCGGGCTGTTCCAACGCCGGCCTGGCCCGCCGGGTCAACATGTGCGGCGCGGAGCACGGTCTCGATCTGCGCTACGACAAGACGTCCGTGGCGCGCTGGCTGCGAGGCCAGCAGCCGCGGGGACGGGCGCCCGCGATCATCGCGGAGGCGCTGGGCCGCAAGCTCGGCCGTACGGTCACGATCGACGAGATCGGCATGGCGAACGGCAAGAACCTCGCGTCGGGCGTCGGCCTGCAGTTCTCGCCGACCGTCCTCGGCGCCATCGAGCAGGTGTGTGAGCTGTGGCGGAGCGATGTCGGGCGCAGGGACTTCCTGTCCGGCTCGTCCGTCGCCGCCTCGGCGCTCGTCGAGCCCAGCCGTGACTGGCTGATCTCCGCACCGGACTCCCAGGTGGCGCGCGCGGCGGGCCCGCGGGTCGGGCTCTCCGACGTGGCGGCGGTCCGCGCGATGACCCAGGCGCTGGTGGACCTCGACCACCAGTACGGCAGCGGCCATGTGCGCCCGGTCGTCGTGCACTACCTCAACAGCGTGGTCTCCGGCCTGCTCGCGGGCTCCTACCGGGAGGCGGTCGGGCGCGAACTCTTCGCCGCCGTGTCCCGGTTGACGGAACTCGCGGGCTACATGGCCATCGACACCGGTCAGCCGGGACTCGCCCAGCGCTACTACATCCAGGCGCTGCGGCTCGCCCAGGCGGCCGGGGACCGGGGCTACGGCGGCTACGTACTCGCCGCGTCCATGAGCCACTTGGCGGCGCAGCTCGGCAACCCGCGTGAGATCGCACAGTTGGCGCGCGCGGCGCAGGAGGGCGCGCGGGGGCGGGTGACGCCGCGCGCGGAGTCGATGTTCCACGCCGCCGAGGCGCGCGGGCACGCGCTGATGGGCGACGTGCGCGCCGCCCAGGTGGCTTCGGGGCGCGCGGTCACCGCCCTGGAGTCCGCCGACCCGGCCTCGGGCGACGACCCGGCGTGGATCGCGCACTTCGACGAGGCGTATCTCGCCGACGAGTTGGCGCACTGCCACCGTGACCTGGGGCAGTCGGAGGCGGCCGCGCGGTGCGCGGAGGAGTCGCTGGCCGGGCATCCGGAGTCGCGGGCCCGCCGCCGCGCCATCGGCTATGTGCTGCTCGCCACCGCGCAGGTCCAGCGGCGCGAGGTGGAGCAGGCGTGTCATACGGGGCTGCGGGCGGTCGAGTTGCTGGGCACCCTGCGCTCCAACCGCGGCGCCGAATACCTGGAGGACCTGCAGCAACGCCTCGATCCGTACCGGGACGAGCCGGTGGTGCGGGAGTTCGGGGCGAGGATGGAGCTGCAGGCGGCGGCGTGAACGTTTTGTCCGCACGGGCGTGAACGGCGGGAAAACGACGGTGTCCCGTGGGAGAGAAGGGGAATACAGCGCACGGCGGGACGTATTCGTTACCCCGGTCACCGGGGGCGGGGTGTTGACCTGTGCTGCGTGGCACGGGCTTGTGGGGACCCGGTAGCGTGAGCCGACGATTCCGAAAGGTCCCCCATCAGTAGGAGTCCCGGTGACGCAGAGTGGACAGGGCGAGCAGCCCTCGGCGCGCCCCGCGCGTGAAGGCATCGTGCTGCCCTCCGACGGTGGCGAGCCGTTGCTGCCGGGTATGACGGGCGACCAGGCCGTTCCGGCGGGAGGCCGGTCCTGGGACCGGCCGTGGGGTCCCGACCCCGCGGCCGCCCCCGCCCCGCAGCCCGGTGAGGGCTGGGGGCCGCCGGCGAACGGTACCCAGGCCTGGGGCGAGCCCGGTGCGCACCGGGCCGCCGAGCCGGGTCCGGCCTGGGGCGCCCACGAGGTGTCGTCCCAGGGTTCCGCCGGCTGGCAGGCGGGGCCGGAGCAGGCCCCGGACCCGCGCTGGGGCACGTCGGCCCAGCAGGGCGCACAGGCGCCGGGCGCCGGGCCGCTCCCGGCCGAGGGTGCGCAGTCGCAGCCTTACGGCGGGCAGCAGTCACCGTCGTACGGCGGCCACGGGGCGTCCCCCTACGAGAACGGCTCGTACGGCAACGGCTCGTACGAGAACGGACAGGCCCAGGCGTACGGCGCTCAGGGCGGCCGGTCGCTTCCGCACGCCGTCGCCCCCGGTGCCCTGCCGCCCGTCGCGGACGAGGGCGCCACGCAGTACATCCCGCCCGTCCCGGCCGCCGACGAGGGCGCGACCCAGTTCCTTCCGCCGATCGGCCCCGGTGCCCTGCCGCCCGAGGTGAGCGGCGGCGGGACGCAGTTCCCGGGGCACACGCCCCAGGGGATGCCCGGCGCGGGATCGCCTTCCCCGGCCGCGAACCCGGACGCCGAGGCCACGCAGTACATGGCTCCGGTGCCCGCCGATCAGTCCGGGGCGTCGTACGGGATACGACCGGGCGGCCCGGAGGACCGGCAACCGCCCGCGGAGTTCGACAACCTGTTCCGCGCCGAGTCGAGCGCACCGGAAGGGCCCGCGTCCACGCAGCAGTTTCCGCGCTTCGAAGCGCAGGCCCCGCACACCCCACAGACCCCGCAGCCCTCGTACGGCGCGCAGGCCCCCTACGACGCGCAGGCCCCGGGGGCACCCGGCGGACCGGGCGGCCGGGCGGCCTCCCGGCGTGGCACGGCCACCGAGGGCGGTGGCGGGCGCGGCGGCTCGCGCGTCCCGCTGATCGCCGCCGTCGGCATCGGCATCGTCGTGCTCGGTGTCGGTGCCGGTGCCCTGCTCAGCGGTGGTGGGAGCGGCGACAGCGCGGACGGCGGCAGCAAGAACGTGTCGGCGACGGCCGGCGCCACCGACGGTTCGGCGCCCGCGGGTGCCGACCCGGCCAAGGCACAGGCCGTCGCGCTGGACAAGCTCCTCGCGGACAGCAACAACAGCCGTGACTCGGTCGTCAAGGCCGTCGAGAACGTGAAGGCGTGCAACAACCTGGGCCAGGCGGCCGGCGATCTGCGGGACGCGGCCAAGCAGCGTGCCGGGCTCGTCACCCGGCTCTCCGCCCTCTCCGTCGACAAGCTCCCGGAGCACGCCGCGCTGACCGCCGCGCTGAACAACGCGTGGAAGGCCTCCGCGGCGGCCGACAACCACTACGCGGCCTGGGCCGACCAGGTCGGCGGCAAGAGGGGCTGCAAGGGCGGTCACGCCCGCACCACCGGCCAGACCCAGGCGGCCAACGCGGCCAGCGGCACCGCGAGCGCGCAGAAGTCGAAGGCCGCCGGGCTGTGGAACTCCATCGCGTCGAAGTACGGACTGACGAAGCGCACACCGATCCAGCTGTGAAAACGCCTGGGGCCCGACCCGCCGGATCATCCGGCGGGTCGGGCCCCAGGCGTTTCAGTGCTGGTCCGCGTTCTCCAGTGTCTGCGACTCGTCCTCGAACTTTCCGTTGCCCGCGGGGACCAGCAGACCGTCCCGCACCACCTGGAACGTGACATGGGCGTTGACCAGGCGCGGGAAGTCGACGGCCGCGATCAGGTCCTCGAAGCGCCAGCTGAGCGTCGGGGTGAGCCGGCCCGTGGTCACCTTGAGGCCGTTGTCGAGGGTCTGCCGGATCGCGCTCGAGGTCACGTCGCCGCCGAGCGACTCCACGATCTGCCTGAACACGTTGTACGCGATCCAGGTGGTCTGCACTCCGGCGTCCGCGGGGTCGATCCGGTTGTCGCCGAAGGCCTGCTCCTTGATGACCTTGCGCATCGGGTCCCAGCGCGGGTCGCTGGCCACCGGGTACCAGCCGGTGACGTACGCGCCCTCGTAGGGGCCCGACTTCCCGCCGCTGGCGTCGATCTGCGACTGGTCGACGCTGCCGAACACCGTGCCCGTCCCCACCTTCCGGTAGTCCGCGCGGCTGCGCCGGAAGGAGTCCATGAAGGTGCCCGTGCGGTCCCCGAGCGCCGTCACCACGCACCCCGTGCTCTGCGGGTTCACGGTCGCGCTGACGAGAGCACGCTTGGCCTGGCTGGAGTACTCGGTCGCGTCCTCGGCGGCGCGCTGGTCCTCGGCGGGCGCGTGGTGCTCCGACCTGAGGCCCGAGTCGAGCAGCACCGGGAGCTGGTCGCCCGCGACGGTGTCGGGGCGGATCAGCGACACCGGGCCGCACTTCTCGCCGAGCTGCTCCCCGAGACCGGCGAGCAGCGCGGGCGCGCCGCCGTTGACCGGGTAGGAATCCGGGCTCGTGAACTCGTCGTCGGTGACGCCGTAACCACCGATGTAGGGGATGCCGGCGGCCTCCAGCGGAGCCAGGAACGAGCGGCCGTGCTGGCTGTACGAGCCGACGACGGCGACCACGTTCTCCTTGGCCGCGCGCCGGGCGCACTGCGCGGCGCCCACGGTGTCGTTGTGGTCGTTGCAGGTCAGGACGGTGAGCTTGTGCCCCTTGATGCCGCCGTGCTTGTTCACCCAACGGGCGTAGGCCTGGGCCAGGGCGGGCATGCCGGGCTTGTTGGTCGCGGCGGTGTCCTGAGGGGCCCAGGTCATCACCTTGATGGTGTCGTCCCCGGAACCCCCCATGACACCGGGTACGACTCCACAGCCCACAGCCATCGACGCGCACGCGACCAGCGCGGCCGCGGACAGCAGTCGGGCCCTGGCGGGTCGGATCGGAGTGGGTGAGGTGGTGCGGGTACGTCGCCTGCCGGTCATGGACACGCACGATTCCCCCACATCACAAACCTATGTGTGACCCGTGCTCAACACGAGGTGACATAGGAGTGAATTGGAGGGGCGGATGATCTGCTTTTCATGAAGAACGTACGATCGGTGACCGTGCAAGGTTCGGAGAACTCTTCCCGTCGCGGCCGTCGCTCCCCCACCATGGGCGGCATGCCACAGAACGACATGCCGTGGTGGCGCTGGCGCAGCAATGTGCGCTCCGCGCTGCACATGCTTTCCGACCCCGCCTTCCAGCGTGATGTCTGGCTCGCCGGGATCGACGGATACGGTGACGTCACCGACGCCGTGTACCGGCTGGTCGAGGACACCTGGCTGGACAACTGGTCCGCCGAGAAGTACGTCGGCACGATCTTCCGGGACTCGCAGGAGGCGGCCCTCGTCGACACCGCGGTGCTCCGCGTCCTGCGGATCGTGCACCAGGTCGGACCCGACGCGCCCGTCTCCGCGTACGTCGACCACGCCGCCTGGCCGGAGGCGGTGCGGGCGGCGCGTGACGCGCATGTGCGGCTGGCCGCGAGCGACGGCGACGACCCCGACGTCCCGCCGCGGACGCTGGAGGTTCTGCGGATCATGACGCGCTCGGCGTAGCGCTTCGGCGCGGGCGTCCGCGTGGCGGGACGGTCGTCCGTCGCCGGGGGCCCGTATGGGACCCTGTGCCGCATGAACGAGCAGTCCGTGCGCGCCGCCGAGCCCGCCGAGCAGTACGTCCTGACCCTCTTCTGCCCGGACAAGAAGGGGATCGTGCACGCCGTGTCGAGCTACCTCTTCATGACCAACTGCAACATCGAGGACAGTCAGCAGTTCGGCGACCACGACACGGGCCTGTTCTTCATGCGCGTCCACTTCTCGGCGGAGTCGCCGGTGACCGTGGACAAACTGCGGGCGACCTTCGCGGCCATCGGTGACTCCTTCCACATGGACTGGCAGATCAACCGGGCCGAGGACAAGATGCGCATCGTCCTCATGGTCAGCAAGTTCGGCCACTGCCTGAACGACCTGCTGTTCCGGGCGCGGACCGGGGCGTTGCCCGTCGAGATCGCGGCCGTGGTGTCCAATCACACGGACTTCGCCGAGCTTGTGGACTCGTACAACATCCCCTTCCATCACATTCCGGTGACCAGGGACACCAAGGCGCAGGCCGAGGCGGAGCTGTTGGAGCTGGTCAGGGCCGAGGACGTCGAACTGGTCGTCCTGGCCCGCTACATGCAGGTGCTCTCCGACGACCTGTGCAAGCAGCTCAGCGGCCGGATCATGAACATCCACCACTCCTTCCTGCCGAGCTTCAAGGGCGCCAAGCCGTATCACCAGGCGCATGCCCGGGGCGTCAAGCTCATCGGCGCCACCGCGCACTACGTCACCGCGGACCTCGACGAGGGGCCGATCATCGAGCAGGAGGTCGAGCGGGTCGCCCACGACGTGACACCCGACCAGCTCGTCGCTCTCGGCCGGGACGTGGAGTGCCGGGCGCTGGCGCGCGCGGTGAAGTGGCACGCGGAACGCCGGATCCTCCTGAACGGCCGCCGCACGGTCATCTTCGCGTAGGCCGGCAGGGACCGGGGCCGCGGCCTGAGGGAGGGCAGCGGCGGCGGGGGCGGGACAACGCCCCCGGCGCCTACATCCGGCTCAACGCCGCCGCGGCGAACAGCACATCCCTGATCGCCTCCCGGTCACCGACCTGCCCCGCCGCCGCTTCCTCCGGCGACACATGCCCGGCCGCCAGCCGGCAGAACTCCACGCCGTCCAGCGCGACATGAGCGACCTCGTGCTCGGCGGACGCCACGGCGGCCGGCGAGTCGAGCGGGATCAGCCACTCCCCACCCCCGGCCCCCTCGATCTCCAGCCGGAGACTGCGCCCGGGCGCCCCCGCCGCGACCAGATGACGCGAGGCCGGAGCCGCCCGCCCCGCCCGCCGCCGTTCGGCCAGCGACATGGGCAGCATCCGCGCCGCGAGATCGATCATCCGGTGCAGATGCCGCGGTGCCGGCGGCTCGTACGGATAGTCCACCGCGTCCGCGATGTCCCCGGCGTGCACCCAGCACTCGAAGGCCCGGTCCAGCATCGAGTCATGGAGCGGCAGCGCGAAGCCGCCGTAGGACACGGCGAGCCGCCCGGAACCCCCGCCGGCGAAGGCCACCGTACGGACGAGATGGTGGCTCTGCTCCCGCCAGGGCCCGCGCACGGCCCGGGTGGGCGGGAAGTGCGAGGCACGCCAGTAGGCCTCGGTGCGCCCGGTGGGCGTCGCGGTCTCCGGCGCGGCCGGGTCCGGCCCCACCGCGGCGGCCGCCGCCTCGGCCTCGGCCCGTACGCGCGCCGCGGCCCCGCCGAGCGGATCGTCCAGGCCCAGCGCGACCCCGACCAGCCCGTCCACGCTGAGCAGATGCGCGATCACTCCGGCGACCGTCGTCCGACGGCTCACGGGCCCGTCGTCCTCGAACCAGCGCAGCCGCACCGGGGCGTGCCACTCCGCGTCCGCTATGTCCTGCAGCAGCGCGTCGAGCCGCGCGGTCTCCGCGTCGTAGGGTGCCGCCCACTCGGGCACCGGGATGCGCGGCGGACGCCGGTCGAGGCAGCTCTCCAGAACCCGGGTGCGCAGCGCCGGGTCGAGGTCGAGGCTCTCCGGCGGGTGCAGCAGCCCGACCGCCCCGCGCAGCCGCAGTGCCTCGTCCGCGCACGCACCGCACTCCCCGAGATGCTCCTCGACCGCGGCGGTCTCCTCCCCCGAACACGCGGCCAGCGCCCACGCGCCGAGAAGCGACTTCAGCACCCGGTGTTCCAGGACGAGCGGCGCGGGGGCCGGCAGCGGCAGTCCGGTGTCCTCGACGGACGAACGCGGTGTCGGTATGCGCGACGGCCGCCCGGTACCGGCGGAACCGTCCGGCCCGCCACCGCCCCTGGCACCCGAGCCCCCGTCACCGGAGCGGCGGGCATCGTCGACATCGCTGTCACCGCCTTCGGAACCAGCGGGGCCACGGCCCTTCCCCTCGTACGACGTCTCGTGTCCCTTCCCCGGGTGCTCCTTCTCCTCGCGCTCCACGCGTTTCTCGGGCCCCTTGCCGGCCTCGTGCTCGTCGAAGCCGTCGGACCGGCCCGCTCCTTCCGTCACCGCGCACCCCCGAACCCGGGCGGCGCGCCGGGGGACCCGGCGTCGTGGGCGGTGGACAGCAGCTGCAGGCCGAGGCGGAGCCGACGCCGGGCCTCGTCCTCGGTGACGCCGAGATCGGCGGCGGCCTGGCGGTAGTCGCGGCGCTGGAAGTACGCCAGCTCCAGCGCGGCCCGCAGCGGGGTGGGCATGGCCGTGACGATGTAGTCGGCGCGGGCGGCGACGGACGCACTGCGCACCTTGCGCTCCAGTTCCTCGGTGGTGCCCCCGCCCTCCAGGGCGAGCGCGGCGGTCTCGGTCGCGCGCAGCCGCTGCACGGCGAGCCGATGGGTCAGCGCGGCGACCCAGGACCGCAGCGGGCCCTGCTTCGGGTCGTACGACTCGGGGTTCTCCCAGACATGGACGAACACCTCGCGGGTGATCGTGTCGGCGGCCCGCTCGTCACCGAGCACGCGGTGCGCGAGGCCGTGCACCAGCGAGGCGAACCGGTCGTAGAGCTCACCGAGCGCCGCCGCCTCCCCGCGTGCGAGCCGCTGCTGCATCTTGCGGTCCCAGCGGGGCGGTGCGTCCTTCGCCGCCATACGGCCCCCTCGCGCCTGCTCGTGCCCGGTGTGTCTGTGCGTGTCCAGCCTGTGCGCATCGCTGTCTCGAATGTAGTCGGCACGTAGGACAGCGCACGCCCCTTTACGCCAACGTGCGCCCCTGGACGGGCCGGGAATGGTAAAAGCCCCTCACTTACCCCGCACATCCGATCGAATAAGACCGTACGTGACCGACATGCGACCGAAACAGTTCGCTCGTTCGGCATTTTCGACCGTAGACCGGCGTTTCATCGATCGCGGTCCGGTGTTTCATGGAACGACGGTTGGGCAGCCGCGCTGAAAGGAAGCGTAGGAACTGCTTCCGTTTCCTGGTGGGCGAGGCGAGCGAGAGGCGACGCGGTGACGCTCAAGGTGACCGACGGCGAACTGGGCGGATGGGCCGTGCTCCGGGTGTCGGGCGAGATGGATCTCGCGACGTCACCGGTGCTGCGCCAGCGGGTGCGCGACGCGGTGGCGGAAGGCCGCCGCAGCCTGGTCCTCGACCTCTCCGAGGTCCTCTTCTGCGACTCCAGCGGTGTCGGCGTCCTGATCGCCACCCGCCGGCTGGTCCGCTCCTGTCAGGGCCGGCTGCGCCTGATCCTGCCGGCCCAGGGAGCCGCCGACGGTTCGCACGTCAACCGTGTCCTCGCGGCCCTCGGTGTCCGCCGTCTCTTCGACGTGTATCCGGACGCCCTGACGGCCGTCGACGAGGAGTCGAGCCCGCTCTCGGCGTGAGCTCGCACGGGCGCGCCCCCGCGTACGACCAGCGCCGAGACGCGCCGTGGAGTTGTCCGGGAATTCCTGCGGTCTTGGTACAAGCGTCGTTTTCCGGCTCCCTTCGCGGCCGGGCCGTCGTACGCTCCCTGCCAGATGAACCCGCGGTCCGGCACAGAGTCCGGCTGAGTTGTGAGGCGGTCCGAGAAAGCCATGGTCAGTACCGAGTACGAACGCAGGATCGCCGCCCGTTTCGCGGGCTTCGACCAGGACGGCAACGGCTACATCGACCGGGAGGACTTCAACGCGGCGGCGAAGTCCGTCCTCGCCGAGTTCGGTACGGCGGCCCGGTCCGACAAGGGCCAGGCCCTGTACGTGGGCGCGGAGGCGTTCTGGCAGGGCATGGCGGGGATAGCGGACCGTGACGGAGACCAGCGCATCAACCGGGAGGAGTTCGTCAACGGCGCCGTGAAGCGGCTGCGGGACAACCCCGACCGCTTCGGGGAGATCGCCCGCCCCTTCCTGCACGCGGCCCTCGCCGTCGCGGACACCGACGGGGACGGAGCGGCCACGGTCGAGGACACCGGGCGCGTGCTCAGGGCCCTGGGCGTGAGCGACGAGATCGCCGCCCTGGCGGCCGGGGCCCTCGACACGGACGCCGACGGCCGGATCGGCGAGTCGGAGGTCGTGACCGCGTTCGCCCGCTACTTCACGGTGCCGGAGTAGCCCCCGCCGGCCCGGACGGCTCCGAGAACCTCTCCCGGAGCCGGTACTTCAGTACCTTCCGCAGCGTCTCGTTGCGCGGAAGGGCCTCCGCCACCTCCAGCCGCTCCGGCAGCTTGTGCACCGAGAGCCCTTCCGCGCGCAGGTACGAGACCGCCGCCGCGAGCGTCAGCGGCGCCGCCCCGGGCGGCTGTTCGACCACCGCGCAGACCAGTTCCCCGCGCTCGGCGTCCGGCAGCCCGATGACCGCGACGTCACCGACGGCCGGGTGCCGGTGCAGCAGGTCCTCTATCTCCTTCGCCGAGATGTTCTCGCCCTTGCGGATGATGACGTCCTTCAGGCGCCCGGTCAGGACGAGGTGCCCGCTCTCCGTCAGACGGCCCACGTCACCCGTGATCAGGAACCCGTCCGCGTCGAAGGCCTCGGCGCTCTGCGCCGGATCCAGGTATCCCTGGCAGACGGCCTCCCCGCGCAGCCGTACCTCCCCGTCCACGATCCGTATCTCCATGCCCTCCGGGGGCCTGCCCTCCGTGGTCGCCAGGTTCTCGGCGGTGTCGTCCGGCGCCCCCATGGTGATCATGGGGACCTCGGTCATCCCGTACCCGTGGGTGAGCTGCACGCCCATCTCCCGCACGACACGGTGGTAGACCTCGGGCGGCTTGGGCGCGCCGCCGCCCGCCAGCAGCCGCAGGGTGGGGATCACCGGCCGGCCGGGCGTCCTGCGCTGCTCGGCCAGGAACATCGAGTAGAAGGCCGTCGAACCGCCCGCCACCGTCACCCCGTGCGCGCGGTAGTCCTCGAGCGCGGCGGGCAGCGCGAAGTGCTCGAACATCACCGCGGGGAATCCGTACAGCAGCAGCATCACGGTGTAGTCGGGCCCGGCGATGTGCGCGTACGGGAAGGCCATGGAGCCCACGTCCTCGGCCGACAGACGCAGCGCGTGCGCCAGGCAGGAGCCGCCCGCGATCAGCGAACGGTCCGTGTGCAGGACGCCCTTGGGGTCGGAGGTCGTGCCCGAGGTCCAGTAGATCCAGCGCACGGAGGTGCCGTCGGCCGGCGGTGGCGGGAGGACGCCGGGATCTCCGTCCGGCAGCACGTCGTACGCCTCGAAGACACCCTTCGCGCCGAGCCGCCGCGCCATCGCCGCGTGGTCGAAGCCCCGCCACTCGCCCGGTACGGCGAAGTACTCGGCCCTGGACTCCCGCAGCGCGAAGCCGACCTCGCGGTCCCGGTAGAAGGGGATCACGGGGGACTGGACGGCGCCCAGACGCGCCAGCGCGAAGGAGAGCACGGCGGTCTCGATACGGGTGGGCAGCTGCCAGGCGACCACCGTGCCGGGGCGCACGCCCCTCTCGTACAGGCCCGCCGCCACCCGCTCGGCCCGCTCCCGCAGGGCGCCGAAGCTCAGGGAGCGGTCGCCCTGGAGGAGGACGGGCCGGTCCGGGGTGAGGCCGGCCCGGCGGTCGACCAGTTCCCAGAGGGTGCGCGAGGCGCCCAGAGCGTGTGCGGTGTCGTTCACGACGGCCCCCTGTAGCTGACGGGTTGTCAGATTCAACCGGGAGCGTAGGCCGCACCGCCTTGTCGGTCCATAGGCGCGGAGCTAGCCTGATATCTGACGGGTCATCAGATACGTATGCCAGGCGGAGGCCACCCATGACGGAACTGCCGCGGATCGTCAGCGTCGACGACCACGTGATCGAACCCGCGCACCTCTTCGAGACCTGGCTGCCCGCGAAGTACCGCGACCGCGGGCCGAAGCCCCTCACGGCCGGCATCGGCGAGCTCGCCTACGTCGCCGGCAAGTACCGGATCACGATGGACCCGGACGGGCCGCCCACCGACTGGTGGATCTACGAGGACCTCAAGTTCCCGTACAAGCGCAACATCGCCGCCGTCGGCTTCGACCGGGACGAGATGACCCTGGAGGGCATCACCCGCGCGGAGATGCGGCGCGGCTGCTGGGACCCCGCCGAGCGCCTCAAGGACATGGACCTCAACCACGTGGAGGCCAGCCTCTGCTTCCCGACCTTCCCGCGCTTCTGCGGCCAGACCTTCGCCGAGGCGCACGACAAGGAGGTGGCCCTGGCCTGCGTGCGCGCCTACAACGACTGGATGGTCGAGGAGTGGTGCGGTGACAGCGGCGGCCGGCTGATCCCGCTCTGCCTCATCCCGCTGTGGGACATCGGCCTGGCCGTCGCGGAGATCCGGCGCAACGCGGAGCGCGGGGTACGGGCGGTGACCTTCTCCGAGATCCCCACCCACCTCGGCCTGCCCTCCATCCACTCCGGCCACTGGGACCCGTTCTTCGCGGTCTGCCAGGAGACCGGCACGGTCGTGAACATGCACATCGGGAGCAGCAGCCAGATGCCCGCCGCCTCACCGGACGCGCCTCCCGCCGTCCAGGCCTCGCTGTCCTTCAACAACGCGATGGCCTCGATGATGGACTTCCTCTTCAGCGGTGTCCTGGTGAAGTTCCCCCGCCTGAAACTCGCCTACTCCGAAGGCCAGATGGGCTGGATCCCGTACGCCCTGGAGCGCGCCGACGACGTCTGGCAGGAGCACCGCGCCTGGGGCGGCGTCAAGGACCTCGTCCCCGAGCCCCCGTCGACGTACTACTACCGCCAGATCTTCTGCTGCTTCTTCCGCGACAAGCACGGCGTCGCGTCCCTGGACGTCGTCGGCCGCGACAACGCCACCTTCGAGACCGACTACCCGCACGTCGACTCGACCTTCCCGCACACCAAGGAGGTCGCCCTCGACCATGTGAAGGGCCTCGACGACGAGACGGTCCACAAGCTGATGCGCGGCAACGCGATCCGCATGCTGGACCTGGACCTGGACAGGTAGCCGGCCCGTGGACCTCACGTACAGCCCCGAGGAGGAGGAGTTCCGCGCCCGGCTGCGCGAGTGGCTCGCCAAGGCGCTCCCGGCGCTGCCCCCGAAACCCTCCCCCGACGACTGGCCCGGCCGGCGCGCGTACGACCTCGGATGGCAGCGGACGCTGTACGACGCCGGGTACGCCGGACTGCACTGGCCCCTCGACGCCGGGGGCCGGGGAGCCACACCGGTCCAGCACCTCATCTACCTGGAGGAGACGGAGAAGGCGGGTGCCCCCTACGTAGGGGCCAACTTCGTCGGGCTGCTGCACGCCGGGCCGACCATCGCCGCCGAGGGGACCGCCGGGCAGCGGGCCCGCTGGCTGCCGCCCGTGCTGCGCGGCGAGGAGGTCTGGTGCCAGGGGTTCAGCGAGCCGGACGCGGGCTCGGACCTCGCGGCGCTGCGCACGCGCGCGCGGCGCGACGGCGACGACTACGTGGTGAGCGGGTCCAAGATCTGGACGTCCCACGCGGAGGTCGCCGACTGGTGCGAGCTGCTGGTGCGCACCGACCCGGCCGCGCCGAGACACCGGGGCATCTCCTGGCTCGCGATGCCGATGGACGCCCCGGGGATCACCGTCCGCCCGCTGCGCACGCTCGCGGGGTCGGCCGAGTTCGCGGAGGTCTTCCTCGACGAGGTGCGGATACCGGTCACCCACCGGGTCGGCGCCGAGAACGACGGCTGGCGCGTGACGATGGTGACGCTGTCGTACGAACGCGGTACCGCCTTCGTCGGCGAGGTCGTGGCGTGCCGGCGGGTCCTGGGGGAACTCGCCCGCGCGGCGCGCGCCAACGGACGCTGGGACGATCCGGCGCTGCGGCGGTGGCTGGGCAGGCTCAACGCCGAGTTCCGCGCGCTGTGGCGGCTCACCCAGTGGAACGTGAGCGAGGCGGTGCGGACGGGGGGAGTGCCGGGCGTCGGCGGCTCGGTCTTCAAACTGCGGTACTCGCACGCGCGCCAGGAGCTGTACGACGCCGCCGCCGAGGTCCTCGGCCCCGAGGCACTGGACCTGGACCGGGAGTGGACCCGCGACCGCCTCACGTCCCTGTCGTACACGATCGCGGCCGGCACCTCGCAGATCCAGCGCAACATCGTGGCCGAACGCATCCTGGGTCTGCCGAAAGGGCGGTGAGCTCACTCCGTGGACTTCCAACTCACCAAGGACCAGTGCGCCTTGCGGGACGGCGTACGGGCGCTGCTGACGGGACGTTTCGGGCCGGAGGCGCTGCGGGCGGCGGTGGCCCGCGGCGGCCGGGGTCTCGACCGGACACTGTGGCGGGAGCTGGGCGAGGCGGGCTTCTTCTCGCTGCGGCTGCCGGAGGCGGACGGCGGTGTCGGACTCGGCCTCCCCGAGGCGGTACTGGCGTTCGAGGAGGCGGGCCGGGTGCTGCTCCCGGGACCGCTGGTCGCGACGCATCTCGCGGCCGGCGAGGTGGCCGGGGCGGCGACCGGCGAGACCGTGGTCACCGCCGTGTACGGCGGACTCGTGGAATGGCTGGACGAGTCCGACGCCGTACGGGACGGCGCCGGGAGTACGGCAGGGGACGGTGCCGCCGGTGCCGTACCGCTCACCTCGGTGGACCCGCTGACACCGCTGCACCGGGTACCCGGGGGATTCCCCGCCGGTCCCCCCAGCCAGGTCAGTCCCACCAGCCCTACTGGACCCGCCCATCTCACAGGACCCATCAGTCCCACAGGCCACACAGGCCACACAGGCCACACAGGCCACACCGGCCCTTCGGATCCCCTCGCCACGCTCCTCACCGCCGCCGAGCAGCTCGGCAACGCCGCCCGGACCTGCGAGGCGGCGGTGCAACACGCCCGGACCCGCGAGCAGTTCGGGCAGCCGATCGGGGCCTTCCAGGCGGTCAAGCATCTGTGCGCGCGGATGCTGGTGCGGGTGGAGCTGGCCCGTGCCGCGGTCTACGCGGCCGCCGTGACCGCCGACCCCCTGGACATCGCGGCGGCCCGGCTGCTCGCCGACGACGCCGCCGTGCGCGGTGCCCGTGACTGCCTCCAGGTGCACGGCGGTATGGGCTTCACCTGGGAGTCCGACGTCCATCTGTATCTCAAGAGGGCATGGGTGCGGACCCGGCGAAGCGGTCCGGTCACGGAGAGTGAGGATCTGCTGGCGGACGATCTGGTGGCCGGAGCGGGTCGATGAGGCTCTGTTCAGGCACGCTTCGGGGCGGGCCGCGTCGAATGTCACGGATCGTGGCATATCGGTATCACGGAGCGTTGATATCGGGTTGTGTCCTACGCGTGACTTGTCACGGCCTGGAGTCGGCGCCGTGCTCCGGTACCTTGTGTGGGATGCGAGTGGTTCCGAGACTGAGCCATCCCGGTGTCGCCCCTGAGGCCGCGCCGGACCCGGCGATGCTCGCCGTTCGCGAGGCGGTCCGGGACCCCGAGACCGCCTGTTCGACTCCCCGTGGCGAGCGTCGCACAGTATCCCGCACGCGTACTCCTTCGCGCTGGAATATGCCCGAAGCGCTTGTTGGGGTGACTGTACGTCAACCATGCTGTCTCTCAAGGGAATCACGTTCCGTGATCCTGGTTCTGGTCATGCAGGTCATGGCCACGATCGTGGCCCTCGTGAGGCGCGAGGCGATGTGTCCGCCGGTTCGGATGGTGTGAACGGTGCAGGTGCTTCAAGTGCAGCTGGAGATCCGGCCCGACCCCGCAGAGGTGGGGCGAGCCCGGAGATGGGCCCGGTCGAGGCTCGCCGGATCAGGCATAGAGGCCGATGAGCCGCTCGCCGAGACGCTGATCCTGCTCGTCTCCGAACTCGTCACCAACGCCGTGGTGCACACCGGGTGTCCGGCCGTACTGCGTCTCTCCCTGCCGGGCGTCCCCGGCGAGGCTCTGGGCACGGTCCGCCTGGAGGTGGCCGACTCCAGCGACTGCCCCCCGCGGCCCCGGCATGCCGAGGGCGACGAGACCAACGGCCGCGGCCTGGAACTCGTCGACGGGCTCGCGGACCGCTGGGGCTGGAACCCCGAGGGTGTCGGCAAGAGCATCTGGTGCGAGGTGGACCGCTGCGCGCCGGCCGCGAAGGCCCCGGCGGCGTACGTGACCTACCCGGGCTTCGCCTACGAGGCGTACGAGGCCGTCTGACGCGTACGCGGTTCGTGCATGTATGCAGGAATCCCGGTCCTCCGGCGGTGGGCCGAGCCGAATGCGCCGGGTCGTGCTTCTCTGCGCGCCGCCACAAAGGGCGTATAAGTGATAATCCCCCGAACGGGTGTTGACGTGACGTGTCCGTTTGATCACGCTTATGGGCAGCGATGCGCCGCGAGGGGGCGGCGAGGGTTCCGGTGACGGGAACCCTTGGCGAGTGCGGATCGTGATTCGGCGTCGGCCCCTTCGGGGTCCTGAGGGGCAGGGTGGGCGCGCCGGAGCCGGATGGCGGCGCGCGTTGCCGTGCTCGGGGCGAGCAGTGACGCGCCGCCAGTCGACTCCTTCCGCCGCCTTCCGTCGCCTCGTTCCGGTCCCTTTTGTGTGGCTCTGTCCCACCTACAGCAGGGCGACGGGGGCGACCGGGGTACCCGTGCCGCCGGTGAAGGGTTCGGGCATCGCCGACAGCAGGAACGAGTAGCGACCCTCTTCTCCACAGGCTGTGGACAACTCTTCGAGATTCCAGTTCTGGCCTTGCGGCATCCCCATCTCGACCAGGTCGAGCGCGTGCACGGGCAGCCAGAGGTTCTCGATCTCGGGAGGGAAGATCTCGAACGTGAGGGTGTCGTTCGCGACCGCCGCGACGTCGCGCGCGTGGAACCACTCCGGCGTGCGGACGGACAGTCCCGGCGACGGATACCCGTACCCGTGCTTGTCGCCCGCCAGGCAGACCTGGATCTGACCGGTCCGTACGAGCACGATGTCCCCCGACTCCACCCGGGTGCCGGCCAGTTCCTCGGCGGCCTCCAGGTCCTCGGGGGTCACGGCGTGGCCGCCGTCGAGGCGGTCGACGCCCCGGGCGCGGGCGACGTCCAGCAGCACGCCCCGCGAGACGATGTGCCGGGGCTTGTCCATACCGCCGAACGCGGCGCCGCCGTGCGGGGTGATCGTGCCGGCCGGACGGCCGTTGTAGAGCTTTCCCGAGTGCGAGACGTGGGCCAGCGCGTCCCAGTGGGTCGCCGCCTGCAGGCCCAGGGTCGCGGCGTCGTCGCTGCACGCGACGGTGCCCGGGCCGAAGATCTCCTGGTTGATCTGCACCATGACGTGCAGCGGATTGACCCGCCCGGGGATCATCCCGGTCTGCACCCCGTCCTGCTGGAGGGGGAGCGCGAGGGGGACGCGGTGGCCCGAGCGGACGCCCGCCGCGGCCCGGCGCACCACCTCGTCGGTGATGAGGTTCAGGGTCCCGATCTCGTCGTCGGCACCCCAGCGCCCCCAGTTGTTCACGCGCTTCGCGATCTCGTGGAAGGCCGGGTGGAGCGGCGGCGGTGACATGAGTCCTCCCCGAGGGCTTGTCTCCAGGTATCTGACGGGTCGTAGAATCCGAGTTGAATCTAACGGACCGTCAGAAACTGCGGGAAGGGGCCGGACATGGGGAACTTCTTGGCAGGCCGGGTCGTCGCCGTGACGGGAGCGGGGCGCGGCATAGGCCGCGCCGTCGCGCTCGCGGCGGCCGGTGAGGGGGCACGCGTCGTCGTCAACGACTACGGCGTCTCCGTCGAGGGCGCCGAACCGACGAGTGCGGTCGCCGACGCCGTCGTCAAGGAGATCGAGGCGGCGGGCGGGGAAGCCGTCGCGGTGGCCGACGACATCTCCACGATGGCCGGCGGGCAGCACGTCGTCGACACGGCGCTCACGGCGTACGGGCGGATCGACGGTGTCGTGTGCGTGGCCGGCATCCTGCGCGAGCGGATGCTGTTCAACATGTCCGAGCAGGAGTGGGACCCTGTCGTGGCCACCCATCTCAAGGGCACGTTCACGGTCTTCCGCGCGGCCTCGGCCGTCATGCGCACACAGGGCTCGGGAACGCTGATCGGCTTCACCAGCGGCAACCACCAGGGCTCCGTGGCGCAGGCCAACTACAGCGCCGCCAAGGGCGGGATCATCTCGCTGGTCCGCAGCGCGGCGCTCGGCCTGCACAAGTACGGGGTGACGGCGAACGCGGTCGCACCCGTCGCCCGCACCCGCATGTCGGCCAACGTCCCCATGGAACTCACCGAGATCGGCGAACCGGAGGACGTCGCCGCGCTGGTGGTCTACCTGCTGTCGGACCGCGCCCGGCAGGAACGGATCACCGGGCAGGTGTACACGATCGCCGGACCGAAGATCGCGGTGTGGGCGCAGCCGCGGGAACTGCGGGCCGGATACGCGGAGGGCGCCTGGACCCCGCAGCGGATCGCGGACTTCCTGCCGGGCACGGTGGGGGTGGACCCGATGCCGCTGCTGGAGCGGGTGGAGGCGATGGCGCGGGCGGCGGCACGGAAGTCGCGGCCGAACGCGTGAGGGTGCCGTGGTGCCGGCCGAGTGGGAGGACGACGCGTGGAGTTCGGATTCGATGCCGGGGACGAGATCTTCCGGCGTACGGCGCGGGACTGGCTGGCGGCGCACCATGCGGGTGATCCCGGCCGCCGGGAGTGGGAACGGGAGCTCGGACGGGACGGCTGGATCGGCCTCGGATGGCCGGAGGACGGCTACGGGAACCGGCGCGCGAGCCTGACCCAGCAGGTCGTCTGGGCCGAGGAGTACGCCCGTTCGAAGGCTCCCGCCCGCTCGGGTCACATCGGCGAGAAACTCCTCGCCCCCACCCTCATCGGCCATGGGACGGCGGACCAGAAGGCCCGCTTCCTGCCCCCGATCGCCCGCGGCGAGGAACTCTGGTGCCAGGGCTACAGCGAGCCCGGCGCGGGCTCCGACCTCGCGGGCATCAGGACGACGGCCGTACGGGAAGAGGGCTCCGCGCCCTCAGGGACGTACCGCGTCAGCGGCCAGAAGATCTGGACCTCCCTCGCCCACGAGGCGGACTGGTGCTTCGTCCTGGCCCGCACCCGGCCGGACGCCCCGCGACACCACGGCCTGTCCCTGCTCCTCGTCCCGATGGACCAGCCGGGCCGCGTCGAGGTCCGCCCGATCCGCCAGCTCACCGGCACCAGCGAGTTCAACGAGGTCTTCTTCGACGGTGCGCGGGCGCGGGCCGAGCACGTCGTCGGTGGCGAGGGCAACGGCTGGCGGGTGGCCATGAGCCTGCTCGGACACGAGCGAGGCGTCTCGACACTCGCCCAGCAGGTCGGCTTCGCGGCGGAGCTGCGTCACGTGATCGACACGGCCGTCGCGACGGGCGCGGCCGGCGATCCGGTCGTC
This sequence comes from Streptomyces sp. NPDC005195, assembly GCF_040608315.1. NCBI lineage: Bacteria > Bacillati > Actinomycetota > Actinomycetes > Kitasatosporales > Streptomycetaceae > Streptomyces > Streptomyces sp. NPDC005195. Next base: position 128,644 of record NZ_JBEXHZ010000003.1, on the reverse strand, counting down.
CGCGACCGTCTGGTGCGCCTGTGGGCGGAGCTGCGCACGATGCGCTGGAACGCCCTGCGGACACTGGGCGGTTCGGGCGACGTGGGCGCGCCGAGCGTCGCCAAGCTGCTGTGGGGCGGCTGGCACCAGCGGCTCGGTGAACTCGCGGTGCAGGTGAGGGGAGCGGAGGCGGCGACCGGCCCGGTGGACTGGTCGGCCGCGGCGCCGTACGAACTCGACACGTTCCAGCACCTGTTCCTGTTCAGCCGGGCCGACACCATCTACGGCGGCTCGGACGAGATCCAGCGCACGATCATCGCCGAGCGCGTGCTCGGTCTGCCGAAGGAACCCCGGGCATAGCCCCGGGACGAGAGGGGAGCCGGTGCGATGCGAGGCGTGATCTTCGACGGCGAGCAGACCCAGGTCGTGGACGACCTGGAGGTACGGGACCCGGGACCCGGCGAGGTGCGGGTCGCCGTCTCCGCGGCCGGACTCTGCCACAGCGACCTCTCCGTGGTGGACGGGACCATACCCTTCCCCGTTCCCGTGGTGCTGGGGCACGAGGGCGCCGGGGTCGTCGAGTCGGTGGGCGCGGGCGTCACCCATGTCCGGCCCGGAGACCATGTCGCGCTGTCCACACTCGCCAACTGCGGCACGTGCGCGGAGTGCGACCGGGGACGGCCGACGATGTGCCGCAAGGCGATCGGCATGCCGCGGCAGCCGTTCACGCGGGGCGGGCGGCCGCTGTACCAGTTCGCCTCCAACTCGGCCTTCGCGGAACGGACGGTCGTGAAGGCCGTCCAGGCCGTCCGGATCCCGGAGGACATCCCGCCGTCGTCCGCCGCGCTGATCGGCTGCGGGGTGGTGACGGGCGTGGGTGCCGTCCTGAACCGCGCGCGGGTGGACCACGGCGAGAGCGTCCTCGTGATCGGCACGGGCGGCATCGGGCTCAACGTGATCCAGGGGGCCCGGATCGCCGGCGCCCTGAAGATCGTCGCGGTCGACTCCAACCCGGCCAAGGAGGCGGTGGCCCGCCGGTTCGGCGCGACCCACTTCCTCACCTCCACCGAGGCCGTCCGCGAGATCCTTCCCACGGGCGCGGACCACGCCTTCGAGTGCGTCGGCCGTGTCGAGCTCATCCGCCGGGCGATCGACCTGCTGGACCGTCACGGCCAGGCGGTGCTCCTCGGCGTACCGCCCGCCACCGCCGAGGCGTCCTTCCTGGTCTCCGCGATGTACCTGGACAAGTCGATCCTCGGCTGCCGCTACGGCTCGTCCCGTCCCCAGCGCGACATCGCCCTCTACGCGGACCTCTACCGCGAGGGCCGTCTGCTGCTCGACGAACTGGTCACCCGGACCTATCCGGTCGAGGACTTCGACAAGGCGGCCCAGGACGCGCACGAGGGGCGGGTGGCACGGGCGGTCCTGACGTTCTAGGGAGCGCGCGGGCGCTCGTCCACGGGCCGGGGGATTCCGGGGCGGGGGCCGCTCAGCCTGCGGCGTCCGCCCGCGCGGTGCCGAGCCGCGTGCCACCGCCTCGGTCACCCCCGTCCGGGCCGCCGCCGGCCTCCCGGCCCGAGGAGCGGAAGGTACGGCGGTACGCGGTGGGGGTGACCCCGAGCACCGCCTGCAGGTGCTGCCGCATCGACTGGGCCGTGCCGAAGCCGGCGTCCCGCGCCACCTGGTCGACCGACAGATCGCTGGACTCCAGCAGCTGCCGGGCCCGTTCGACGCGTTGCTGGGTGAGCCACTGCCCGGGGCTGACGCCGACCTCCTCGCGGAAGCGGCGGGTGAAGGTGCGCACGGACATGGACTCCCGCCCGGCCAGGTCGCGCAGCTGGATCGGCTCGCCGAGGCGGTCGAGTGCCCAGGCGCGGGCCGCGGTCGTGGTGGCCGCCTGCGGCTCGGGGACGGGCCGCTGGACGTACTGCGCCTGACCGCCGTCGCGGTGCGGCGGCACGACGGTCCGGCGGGCCACGTCGTTGGCGACCGCCGTTCCGTGGTCACGGCGGACGATATGGAGACACAGGTCGATTCCGGCGGCGACGCCCGCGGAGGTGAGGACGTTCCCGTCGTCGACGAAGAGCACGTCGGCGTCGACCCTGATCCTGGGGAAGAGCCGCTGGAAGTGTTCGGCGTGCGACCAGTGGGTGGTGGCGGGGCGGCCGTCGAGGTATCCGGCGGCGGCGAGGACGTATCCGCCGGTGCAGATGGAGACGAGCCGGGTGCCGGGGCGGATGTGGGCGAGGGCGGCGGCCAGTTCGGGGGTCAGGACGCCCTGCTCGTGGACCGGGCCGAGTTCGTAGGAGGCGGGGACGACGACGGTGTCGGCGGTGGCGAGCGCCTCCGGCCCGTTCGCGACGAGGACGGCGAAGTCGGCGTCGGTGGCGACGGGGCCCGGCGCCCTGGCCGAGCAGGTGACGACCTCGTACAGGGACCGCCCCTCGGCGTCCCGTGACTTGCCGAAGATGCGCTGCGGGATACCGAGTTCGAAAGGCAGCAGCCCGTCGAGAGCGAGCACGACGACGCGGTGGCGGCGGAACGTACCCCGAGGACTCATGGCCCGATCCTAGCGAACGCTGGCCTTCCGGCCACTCGTTCGGGAAGGCCGCAGGGGCCAGGCTCTAGGGTGTGACCCAGACAACCGACGCCGTGGACGCCGCTTCGACGCCCTCCGGCCCCGGGCGGACCCGGATCCACCGTGCCTGGTTCGTCGCGGCCGTCACCTTTGTGACGATCATCGGTGCCGCGGCCTTCCGTTCACTGCCGGGTCTGCTGATCGACCCCCTGCACCAGGAGTTCCACTGGTCGCGGGGCACGATCGGCGCGGCGGTGTCGATCAACCTCGCGCTGTACGGAGTGACGGCACCCTTCGCGGCCGCGCTGATGGACCGCTTCGGCATCCGGCGCGTGGTCGCGGTCGCCCTGTTGGTGATCGCGCTCGGCTCCGGGCTGACCGTGTGGATGACGGAGGCCTGGCAACTGCTGCTCTGCTGGGGCCTGCTGGTCGGACTGGGCTCCGGCTCGATGGCCCTGGCCTTCGCGGCGACGGTCACCGACCGCTGGTTCACGGCACGCAAGGGCCTGGTGACCGGCATCCTGACGGCGGCCTCGGCCTCCGGCCAGCTGATCTTCCTGCCGGTGCTCTCCTGGATCGTCACCGAGCACGACTGGCGCCCGGCCGCGGTGACGGTCGCCCTCGCGGCGCTCGCCGTCGTCCCCTTCGTCTGGCTGCTGCTGCGCGACCACCCGGCGGACGTCGGTCTGAAGCCCTACGGCGCGGCCGAGTTCGTGCCGAAGCCCGCGCCGGTGCAGGGCGCGGCCCGGCGTGCCGTGACCGTCCTCCTCTCCGCGGTCCGCACCGGCCCCTTCTGGCTGCTGGCCGGCACCTTCGCGATCTGCGGCGCTTCGACGAACGGCCTGATCCAGACGCACTTCGTGCCCGCGGCCCACGACCACGGGATGCCGATCACGGCGGCGGCCTCGCTGCTCGCGGTCATCGGGGTCTTCGACGTGGCCGGGACGATCGCCTCCGGCTGGTTCACCGACCGCTTCGAACCGCGCCGGCTGCTCGCGGTCTACTACGCACTGCGCGGGGTCTCACTCCTCTTCCTCCCCATGCTCATGTCCTCGACCGTGCATCCCCCGATGATCTTCTTCATCGTCTTCTACGGCCTCGACTGGGTCGCCACGGTCCCGCCCACCCTGGCCCTGTGCCGTGAGCAGTACGGCGAGGACAGCGCCATCGTCTTCGGCTGGGTGCTCGCCTCCCACCAGATCGGCGCCGCCCTCGTCGCCTTCCTCGGCGGCGTCGCGCGGGACGCGTTCGGCTCGTACGACATGGTCTGGATCGCCTCGGGCGCGCTGTGCGCGGTGGCGGCGATGATGGCGCTGGTCATCCGGCGGCGGCCGGTCGCGCCCGTGCTGTCCGTGCGGACGGCCCTCTGAGGCCGGCGCGCCGGGAGCCGGTCGTCGACGAGCCGGCCCGGAGGACCGCGGCCGACGGCGGCCGGGGCGGTGACGGTGTCGTCGCGACGGGCGGTGCCGACGCGGCTCAGACGAAGCGCCCCCGGTGGAACAGCAGCGGCGGGACACCCGCTCCGTCGCCCGCGTGAGCGTCCCCGCCCCCGTCGCCCGTGCCGAGCGCGTCCACCCGTCCCACCACGATGAGATGGTCCCCGCCCGTGTGCACCGCGTGGATCGTGCAGTCGATCCAGGCCGCGGTCCCCGCGAGGCGGGGTGAGCCGGAGACGGGTGCCGCGTCGTACTCGACGCCCGCGAACTTGTCGGCGCCGCTCACCGCGAACCCACGGCACAGGTCGCCCTGGTGCGCGCCCAGTACGTTCACGCAGAAGACGCCGGCCCGGGCGATGCGCGGCCAGGTCGTCGACGTACGGCCGGCCATGAAGCAGACCAGCGGCGGGTCGAGGGAGAGGGAGGAGAAGGACTGGCAGGCGAAACCGGCCGGCCCCGTCCCCGCCGCCTCCCCGGGCACCTCCGGTGCGGTGATGACGGTCACGCCCGTCGCGAAGTGCCCCAGCACCCGCCGGAACTCGCCGTGATCGACCGGCGCCCGCTCGTCCGCGCCGACCGCGCGCAGCTCCGGCCGCGGCAGCGTCTCGACCGGCCCCGCGGCGACGGGAGCCCCCGCCGACCGGAGATAGCGCACGGCCGCTGCCGCCATTCCTGCGTGTCCCATCACGTGACTCATTGAACCTGACGACGCGTCAGAGAGGAAGGGGTGGTCGGCCGCCGAGGTCTCTCACCGCCCCCGGTACTCCGCCCCCCGCCGTTCCACGAAGCTCGCCACCCCCTCCTTCGCGTCCGCCGTCGTCATGTTGATCTCCTGGGCGGCCGCCTCCGCGGCGAAGGCGGTGGCGCGGTCGGTGTCCAGGGAGGCGTTGACCAGCTGCTTGGTGAGGGCCAGGGCGCGGGTCGGGCCGGCGGCCAGGCGTTCGGCCCACTCGCGTGCGGTCCTCTCCAGGTCCTCGGGCGGGAGGACGCGGTTCACGAGGCCGAGCCGTTCGGCGTCCCTGGCGGTGAGCGCGTCGCCGAAGAACATCAGCTCCTTCGCGCGCTGCGGTCCGATGAGACGCGGCAGCAGGTACGCCCCGCCGCCGTCGGGAACCAGCCCGCGGCGCGCGAACACCTCGATGAACCGGGCCGGTTCGGCGGCGAGCACGAGGTCGCAGGCCAGGGCGAGATGGACGCCGAGGCCGGCCGCGGTGCCGTTGACCGCCGCGATCACCGGCTTCTCGCAGTCGAGGACCGCCGCGACGAGCCGCTGGGCGCCGAGACGCAGGGTGCGCGCGACGTCGCCGGGGATCCGCTCGCCGGCCGCGGGCGCCCCCCTCAGGTCCGCGCCCGCGCAGAAGCCGCGTCCCGTCGCGGTGATCACCACGGCCCGTACGTCCGGATCCGCGGACGCCGACGCGAGCAGCGCGATCACGCGTTCACGCTGGTCCCAGGTGAGGGCGTTCATCGTCTCGGGGCGGTCGAGGGTGATCCACGAGACGGCGTTGTCAGTGGTGTGACGTATCAATGAGTCGAGGGACTTCTGCTGGGACGGGACGGAATCGGACGGTTCGCGAGAGGAGTCGGACATGGGGGTGCTCCGCTTCGTACGAGGCGTGGTCGGCGGCTGGTGGCGCGGCGGTTCAGCGGCACACCACCAGGGCGTCCAGGGCCACCGCCCCCTGCCCTCTGGGCAGCACCATCAGCGGATTGACGTCGAGTTCGGCGATGTCGTCACCGAGCTCCAGCGCCATCCGCTGGACGCGCAGGACGACCTCGACGAGCGCCTCCACATCCACCGGCGGCGCCCCGCGCACGCCGTCCAGGAGCGCCCGGCCGCGCAGCTCGCGGAGCATCCCCCGGGCCTGGTCCTCGCCGAAGGGCGGCACGCGGACGGCCGTGTCCCGCAGTACCTCGACGAGGACGCCGCCGAGCCCTACGGTCACGGTCGGCCCGAACAGCCGGTCGTGCGTGACCCCCACGACCATCTCGACGCCCCGCTCGACCATCTGGCACACCAGCACCCCGTCCAGCGAGATCCCCTCGTAGCGCGCGATGTCGGTCAGCTCGCGGTAGGCGTCCCGGACCTGGCTGGCCGAGGTCAGCCCGATCTTCACCAGGCCGAGTTCGGTCTTGTGGGCGATCTGCGCGCCGGAGGCCTTCATGACGACCGGGTAGCCCACCAGCCCGGCCGCGCGCACGGCCGCCGCCGCGCTGGTCACCAACTGCTCGCGCGGCACCCGGATCCCGTACGCGCGCAGCAGCTGTTTCGCCGCGTGCTCGCTCAGCTGCTGACCCGGCCGAATCAGCGCCTGAGCCTTGCGGAAGGAGGGCGACGGGGTGCGGGGCGCCTCGTCGAAGGGCGAGCGGTACGCGGCGGCGAACCGGTGGTGCTCCAGATAGGCGCGCACGGCGGTGATGCAGTTGGCGAAGGTACGGAAGGTGGCGACCCGCGCCGACCCGAGCAGCGTCTCGCGGTAGGCGGCCTCGGTGCCGACCGGCGACCCCCACACCACGCACACGAGCTTGTCCGTCCGCTCCGCCGCGTCGACCAGGTCCCGGGCGAGCTTGTCGCTCAGCGGCGGGAAGGGGCCGGTGATCGGGCAGATCAGCACCCCGACCGCGGGATCGCCGAGGATCGCGTCGATGATCTTCGGGCCGCGCCAGTCGCCGACCGGGTGTCCGCCGTTGTCGACGGGGTTGGCCACGTTCAGGTACTCGGGTATCCACTGGTGCAGCTCGGCCTGCTTGGCCGCCGAGAGGTCCGGCAGGCGCAGCCCCGCCGCCGTCGCCAGGTCCGAGAAGTGCGCCCCCGTGCCGCCGGAGATCGAATAGACGGCGACCCCGTCGGCCAGCGGAGCGCGGGCGCGGGCCAGCAGGGCGGCCGTGTCCTGGAGCTCGTCGAGGCCGTCGACGCGGATCACGCCGTACTGCCGCATCGCCGCGTCCACCACCGTGTCGGCGCCGGTCAGCTTGCCGGTGTGGGAGGCGGCGGTGCGGGCGCCGGTCTCGGTGCGGCCGACCTTGACGGCGACGACGGGCACCCCGCGCCGGGCGGCGCGGTCGGCGGCGAGCAGGAAGGAGCGGCCGTCCTTGAGCCCCTCGACGTAGCAGGCGATGGCGCCGATCTCGGGCCGCTCGGAGAAGTAGGAGATGAAGTCGGCGGTCTCCAGGTCGGCCTCGTTGCCGGTGGGCGCCCAGTGGGAGAGCCGTACGCCCAGTTCCTGCATCGCGAAGACCGGGCGCCCCTGGTGGCCGGACTGGGTGATGAGGGCGACCGCGGGCCCTTCGAGGTCGTCGCGGAACCGCTCGAAGGCGTTGAGGTTGGTGTTGGGGCCCAGCAGCCGCAGGCCGGAGCGGCGGACGGCGGCGGCGAGCCGGGCCTGCGCGGCCGCGCCCTCGGGGCCGGTCTCGGCGAACCCGGAGGCGAAGGCGACGGCGAACCTCACCTTGGCCTCGCTCAGTTGGCCGATCACGGCGAGCGGGTCGCCGACCAGGAGCACGGCCAGGTCGACCTGTTCGGGCAGGTCCGCGACGGAAGGGAAGCAGGGCAGGCCGAAGACGGACCGGCGGGTGGGGTGCACCGGGTGCAGCCGGGCCCCGACCCGCTCGGCCCAGGACATCAGCTGCCGGGTGATGCCGGTGTTCGGCCGTCCCTCGGTGTCCGAGGCGCCGACGACGGCCACCGACTCGGGGCGGAAGAGGCGGTCCAGATCGGGTACGTCGGCGTACAGCGGGCGTCCGCTGACGTCGAGGTCGTCGACATCGGCCGGCCTGCCGTGCACGACGGGCGACGGTTGCTCGCCGCAGGCGATGACCCGGGCCCGGCGGGAGTCGGTGGTGAGGGTGCCGTGGGTTGATCCAAGCATCGGTCCGCCCGCTCCTGTGTGACAGCCAATTAACTGACGCTCTGTCAGATTACTTAACTGACGGCCTGTCAGGAACAGTCGTGCAAGCAAAGCCGCCTGCGCGCGGTGAGGGCCGTGCGCCCGCGGGTGCGCGGGCGAGTGCCCGGACGACGGCTCGGGCGGGTGTCCGGCAGCGGTGCGGGCGGGTGTGTGGCGGATGTGCCGCAGACGAACGGTGGGTGCGTGGACGGACGTGACGGGCACCTGGTTCGTACCCGCGGTAGGGGAACCGGAACCCGCCTCAGCGGTCTCCGGCGTCACCGCCTGCCCGCCTGCCCGCCTGCCCGCCTGCCCGCCTGCCCGCCCGTCTGCGCGTGCGCGGCCGGGCTCGTGCTCGTGTCCGGTCCCGCTCGGGGCCGGTGCTGTTCGCGTGCGGCCGGCTCGCGCGGCGGACCCCGCTCAGTCCTTGGTGCGGGTCCGTCCCGCGGCGCGTGCCACGGCCTTCGCTATCTTCTGGGCGTCCAGGGCGAGTTCGCGGAACATGCCGCTGATGGGGTTGGTGAAACCCGTGAAGTAGAGGCCGGGCGCGTTCTCGGGGGTGCGGCCGCCGTGCACGACCGGGCGGCCGCGCTCGTCCAGCACGCCGAGGTGTCCGACCATGCCCTCCAGCGCGCGCTCGTACCCGGTCGCGGCGATCACCGCGTCGGGGCCGATCCGCGTTCCGTCGGTGAGGACGACCTTGCCCTCCTCGAAGCCCTCCACCGCGGCCACGACCTCGACCCGCCCCTTGCGCACGGCGTCGATCAGGCCGACGTCCTGGACGGGGATCGAGCCCTCCTTGACCCGCGAGTAGAGGCCGGTGCCGGGGCGCGGCAGCCCCTGCGCCGACAGGTCCGGGACGCTCACCTTGGCCATCGGCCCGGCGAGGGTGTCGACGAGGCGCACCGGCAGCCGCCGTACGAGGATGCCGGTGAACTGGGCGGCCCAGCCGGCCGTGGAGCGCCGCACGATGTGCGGGGCGGTGCGCACCGCGAGCCGCACCCGCCCGGCGCCGCCGTCGACCAGGTCCACGGCGATCTCGGCGCCCGTGTTGCCGACGCCGACGACCAGGACGTCCCGTCCGGCGTAGGGGGCCGGGTCGCGGTAGTCGCCGGCGTGCAGGAGTTCGCCGCTGTACGCGTCGCGGCCGGGCCAGTCCGGTACGCGGGGCGTGTGGTTGTGGCCGGTGGCGACGACGACCGCGCTGCCGGTCAGTTCGCGGCCGCCGGTGGCGTGCAGCAGCCAGGAGTCACCGGTGCGTTCGATGCGGGAGACCTCGACGCCCGTGACGATCTCCAACTGGTGGTGCTCGGCGTACTTCTCCAGGTAGCGCACCACGTTGTCGCGCGAGACCCACCGCCCGAACGCGCGGGGCATCGCGAGTCCCGGGAGGGCGGACAGCCGCCGGGTCGTGTGCAGGTGCAGCCGGTCGTAGTGGCGCCGCCAGGAGGCCCCGACCCGGTCGGACTTCTCCAGCACGACGGCCCGTACGCCCTGGGCGCGCAGCGCGTACGCGGCCGCGAGCCCGCCGGGGCCGCCGCCGATCACGTACACGGGGCGGTCCTCCTGGGACGGTACCGGGCGGAGTGGGGAGGAAGCAGTCGAGTCGGCCATGAGCGCGAGCGTAATCACGTCATCAATTGATAGGTCTCGGTCAAGCCCGGAATCGGTTGCGAACTGATCACGACTGTAGGAGGGGTGGGTGCGGCTGGTGGCGTAGGTCACTTGGTTGTGTGCCGGACGTGGAGGCGGGGGCGGTGTCCGCCTCTTGCGCGCGCATCCCGCGTACGCTGAACTGACGTACCGTCAGATAGAGGCGACGGCAGGAGGTTCGGCCATGGACACGATCTGGCTCGACGGGGCGCAATGGCTGGCCGTGCTGCGGATCGGGCTCGGACTGTGGTGGCTGGAGAGCTGGCGGCACAAGGACCGGACGGCCTGGTTCGAGCGGGGGACCGGGATCGCGTGGGCGGCGGACGTGGCGGCCAAGCACCGGTGGAGCGCGGTGCGTTCCGGCTTCGAGACGGTCGTGGCGCCGCGCCCGAAGGCGATGGCGTACGTCGTCGTCTACGCCGAACTCGCCCTCGGGCTCGGCCTGGTGGCCGGACTGCTGACCCCGGTCGCGCTGGCCGCGGGACTGCTGCTCAACGTCCTGTACTTCACGCTCATGATCCACGACTGGGCCGAGCAGGGGCAGAACGCGATGATGGCGCTGATCTCGGCCGTCGCCCTGTTCGGGATGTCCTGGCAGACGTGGTCACTGGACGACGCGATCGGACTGTTCCGGTGAGCGCCCGCTTCGACGTCCCCGAGGCCGACGCCTTCACCCGGCCGTACTGGGAGGCGGCCGCGGCGGGCCGGCTGCTGCTGCGCCACTGCGACGCCTGCGGGCGGGCGCATCACTACCCCCGCGAGTTCTGTCCGCACTGCTGGAGCGAGGACGGGCGCTGGCGGCCCGCGAGCGGCCGCGCCACGCTCTACACCTGGTCCGTCGTGCACCGCAACGACCTCCCGCCGTTCGGCGACCGGGTGCCGTACGTCGCCGCCGTCGTCGACCTCGCGGAGGGCCCGCGGATGATGACCGAGGTGGTGGAGTGCGCGCCGGGCGCGCTGCGGATCGGTATGGAGCTGGAGGCCGCCTTCCGTGAGGGGACGCCCGTCTTCCGCCCCCGTCCCGCCGCCGATCCGCCCGCGCACCCCCACGGGCCCCGAGCGCCCCGGGTGTGAGGTCGGGCCGCCGACGCGTTTCAATGAATGGATGTCCGGTTTCCACGTGAGGTCCCCCGCCGAGCCCTTTCCCGAGCTGCGCGGCCTCGGGCTGTTGCTGCGGCCCTGGGACGCGGATTCCGACGTCGACGTCGCGGCCTGGCTGCGCGGTGTGTCCGACCCGGAGTTCCAGCGCTGGAACACCCCGCTCCGGCCCGTCCGGGACATCGACAGCGCCCGCGAGTCGCTCCGCTCGCGCACCGAGAGCGCCGCCGACGGCACGGGCGTCTCCTTCTGCGTCATGGACGAGACGGGCGGTACGGCACTGGGGCACATCGGCATCAACGAGATCGACCACGTCCTGCGCGTCGCCCGTATCGGCTACTGGGTCCTGCCGGAGGCCCGAGGCCGTCGGGTCGCCACCCGCGCCCTCGCCCTGGCCTCCCGTTTCGCCTTCGGCGCGATCCGTCTGCACCGCCTCGAACTGGGCCACGCCCTGGGCCACGAGGCCTCCTGCCGGGTCGCCGAGCGGTGCGGGTTCCGCTACGAGGGGACGCTCAGGGGCGCGATGTTCGAAGCCGGGCGGCACGACGCGTTCCGGGACGTCCATCTGCACGCGCGGGTCGCGACCGACCCGGTACCGGTCCTGGCGGACCCGGACACGCAGGTGGCCCAGCCGTAGCGCCCCGGTGAGGTCCCGTTCCCGGGCCCGTCCCGCTTCCCGGCCGGTCGCCGTACCGGAAAACCGGAGGCGCCGGGCGGGCGGCGGGCGGAATCATGGCGGCATGCCTCAAGAGCCCGCCGCCTGGGCGGTCACCCACGACGTCGACGCCTTCCTCACGCGCGCGGGAGACTTCCTCCGCTCGCGGCCCGCTCTGCACACCGTGCCGCTGACGGTGACCCACGCACTGCGCACCCGGGGGCCGAGCACGTTCGGGACGGAGGCGCCGGTGCTCGGCCTGCTGGAGCGGGACGGGGAGGTACGCGCGGCCTTCTTCCGCACGCCACCCCACCGGCTGAACGTCACGCCCCTGTCCGAGGAGGACGCCGACTCCCTCGCCGCGCGTCTGGCGGACCTGGGACACGACCTGCCGGGCGTCACCGCAGACCGGGCCACCGCCGCGGCCTTCGCCGAGGCCTGGCAGCGGCACCGCGCGGGGGTGAGTGCCCCGCTGCACCGCCACGACCGGCTGTACCGGCTGGACACACCGGCCGTACCCGGGCCCGTCCCGCCCGGCCGGCCGCGGATCGCCGAGGACGGCGACCGGGGGCTGCTCGCCCGCTGGTACGGCGAGTTCGCCGAAGCGGTCGGTGAGCGGACCGCGCGGGTCGCCGACGACTGGGCCGCCGCGCGGATCGCCCACGGCGGCATCACCCTGTGGGAGGCGCCGGACGGCACTCCGGTCGCGATGGCCGGGGCGACCCCCCGGGTCGCCGGCCAGGTGCGCGTCGGCCCCGTCTACACTCCGGCCCCTTTCCGCGGCCGGGGCTACGCGGGGGCCGCCACCGTCGAGGTCGGCCGAGCCGCGCTGGCCTCCGGCGTGGACGACGTCCTGCTCTTCACCGACCTCTCCAACCCCACCAGCAACGGCCTCTACCAGCGGATCGGCTACCGGCCGGTGGCCGACTTCGACGTCTACGACTTCGAGGACGCCTCGCGTCCCGCTGCGACGTCCGCCTCACGGTGACAGGAGCTCCCCGGTCCTGACCCGCGTCTTCAGCCCCTCAGGGCCACAGCAGCTCCGTGTGCCAGTCCGATCCCGTACGGCGGTAGACGAGCCGTACGTGCCGGCGTCGCGCGTCTCCCTGGAAGAACTCCACCTCCTCCGGCTGGAGGCGGTAGAGGGTCCAGGTCGGCGCCACCGCGTCCGGCTCGCGCGCGGCGCGCTCCCAGGCGGCGTCCGAGGCGCGCGCCAACTCCCCGGCCGAGCCGAGGACATCACTCTGTCCGCCGACCAGCGCGGCGGCCAGCGCCCCCGTCGAGCGGGCGTGCAGGTCCGCCTGCCCCTCCTGGGGCGGCGCGACCGCCACCGGGCCGCGCAGCCGGATCTGACGGCCCTGTGCGGGCCAGTAGAAGTCGAGCGCCGCGTACGGACGGGCGGCGAGCTGCCGTCCCTTGCGGCTGGTGGTGTGGCTCGCGAACGCCCATCCGTCCGCGTCCGCGCCGTGCGCATCACGATCCGCACGTCCGGCAGACCGTCCTCGTCCACCGTCGCCAGCGACATCGTGTGCGGCTCGGCCTGGCCCGCCGCCACCGCCCGCGCGAACCACTCCGTGAACAGGGGCAGTGGTGCGGGGGGCGCCCCCGCCGGGTCGAAGGAGGGCAGCTCGACGTCCCACACCCGCAGCGACCTCAGCAGCTCGTGAAGATCCGTTCCCATGCCCCGAGTATCACTCGGGCGTCCGGCAGAGCTGCGCCGACAGCACCCCGTGCAGCAGTTCCGCGTCCACGAACTCGCCGACCTCCGGTGCGCCGGCGCCCCAGCCGAGCGGATAGGTGTTGCCCTCGGGCGCGGGGACCCCGATGTACTCGTCCTGCCCGGACCGGGTGAAGCGGCGGGCCCCCGGCGGCCAGTCGTGCTCCGCGCCCTCCCCCGGGGCCAGCAGGAAATACGTCCACCGGCGGCCGCTCCTCTCCCGTACGACGGGTCCGGGCCGTCCGCCGGTCAGGCCGGTGAGGTGGTGCAGCACGGCCTCCCCGCGCACACCGCAGACGCGGATGGCGTCGAAGTGGACCCCGGCGAGACGTAGTTGAAGACCTGACTTGGGGACCCAATTCGGGGTGAGTTCGTTCGTCATGACTATGAGCGTGACGGTGGTTGCGTAGCGTGACCAGATGAACGCGGTCCGCATTGCCGGTTGTGGGGAGGACGGTGGTTGTTGTGGGGGCGAGTGGTGGGGTGTCCATGGGGCGCAGGCTGGTGGGGGAGTTGCTGCGGATCCATCGGGGGCGGCTGGGGCTGACGCAGAAGGAGGCCGCCGACCTGGTGCACGTGTCCGAGTCGTGTTTCGGGGCGTACGAGAGGGCGGAGCGGATTCCGACGATCGAGTTCCTCAAGGACGCGGACGGGGGTCTGGACGCGCGGGGGGCGCTCCTTGCGTGCGTCCAGATGATGGAGGAGGAGAAGTATCCGCCGAAGTTCGTGGACTGGGTGCGGCTGGAGCGGCTTTCCCGAGTCATCGGCGCCTACGAGACGATGCTGGTTCCAGGGCTGCTTCAGACCCCGGCCTATGCGAAGGCGTTGTACGAGGTGCGCGTACCGGCATACACGGAGGAGGAGATCGAGCGCCATGTCGAAGCTCGACTCGAACGGCAGGCGGTACTGACGCGGAACCCGCCACCCCGTGTGGGACTGGTGGTGGAGGAGTCGGTGTTGGAGCGCCCGATCGGAGGTAGCGAGGTGCTCAAGGGACAGCTGGGGCACCTGCTTGAGTCCGTGCGAACCATGAGCCATCTGACTCTGCAGGTGATGCCGACGCGCCGGCACACGCATGCCGGGCTCAACGGCCCCATGCAGCTGATCGGCACCGAAGAAGGGCGCAGCCTGGTGTACGTGGACGGCCAGGGAACCACTACTTTGATCTCCCAGCCGTTGCAGGTGAACGATCTCTTCGACCTCTTTGGCGTCCTGCGTGCCCAGGCGCTGAATCCCTGGGAGTCCCTGGAGCTCATCGAGAGGAAAATGGGGCAACTGTGAACATGCCTGAGCGATCCTGGTTCAAGTCGAGCTACAGCAACAATGAGGGCGGGGCCTGCCTCGAAGTGGCCTACACCTGGCGGAAGTCCAGCTACAGCGGCAACGAGGGCGGCGAGTGCCTCGAAATAGCCGCCACCCCCACCACCATCCACATCCGCGACTCCAAGAACCCGGCGCACGCGACCCTCACCCTCGCCGTCACCCCCACCACCTGGACGGCCTTCCTCCGCACCGTCCGCTGAGGCGGCCGTCGCGGCTCTACCGCCCGAGTACGACCGTCCCGGACGAGCAGAACCAGCCCCCGGTGCCGGACGCCACGGCCAGCCGGGGCGGTTCGCCGTCCGGGCGCCGCACCTGGTGTCCGTCCGCCTCTCCGCGCAGCTGCCGGACCGCCTCGACCAGCAGGAACAGCCCCCGCATCCCGGGATGCTGGGCCGACAGGCCGCCCCCGTCGGTGTTCACCGGCAGCTCCCCGCCCACGAGCAGCCGCCCCTTCGCCGCGTCCACGAACGCCCCTCCCTCGCCCTTCGCGCAGAAGCCCAGGTCCTCCAGCGTCACGAGCGTCATGTAGGTGAAGGCGTCGTAGATCTCGGCCACGTCGATCTCGTCCGGCCGCACCCCCGCCCGCTCGAAGGCGAGACGTCCGCTGACCGCCGCCGGGGACACCGTGAAGTCGGCCCACTCGGACATCGTCGTGTGGGAGACGTGCTCCCCGGTGCCGAGGATCCACACCGGGGCCGTACGGCAGTCCCGTACGTACTCCTCGGCCACCAGCAGCACCGCCGCGCCACCGTCGGAGCGCAGGCAGCAGTGCAGCTTGGTGAAGGGGTCGGCGATCATCGGGCCGGACAGGACGTCGTCGACCGTGATCGGCGCGCGGAACATCGCCTCCGGGTTCAGGGCCGCGTTCGCGCGGGCCTGGACGGCGACCGAGGCGAGCTGTTCGAGCGTCGTGCCGTACTGGTGCATGTGGCGGCGCGCGGCCATCGCGTACTTGGCGATGAGCGTGTGGCCGTAGGGGACCTCGAACTGGAGCGGGCCCCGGGCGCCGAAGGAGAGGTCGCCGGTGCGGCGGCCCGCCTTGATGTCCGCGCGAGCCGTCGACCCGTACACGAGGAGGACGGCGCGTGCGTGGCCGGCCGCGATCGCGTCGGCCGCGTGCGCCGCCATGACCTCCCAGGTGGAGCCCCCGACGGCGGTCGAGTCGACCCAGTCCGGACGCAGCCCGAGGTACTCGGCGACCTCGGCCGGGGGCAGTGTGCCCAGGCCGGCCGAGGCGAAGCCGTCGACCCGCGACCGGTCCAGGCCCGCGTCCGTGAGCGCGCGGCGGGCGGCCTGCGCGTGCAGGGTGTAGGGGGTCGCGTCGTCCACCCGGCCGCAGTCGGAGAGGGCGACACCCACCACGGCGACCTTGCGCTTCCCCGGAGTCATGAATCTGACGGTACATCAGATAATGGGTGCGGGGGAGGTCGTCCCGCCTCCGCCCCACCTCCGTCCCGTCTCTGTGCATCTCTCTCCGCGCGACCTAATATGACGGTCCGTCAGATCAGGAGAGGCCTGCCCATGGACGCCCGTTTCACCCCCGAACAGGACGAGATCCGCCGCACCCTCCGGGAACTCCTGCTCAAGCGGTGCGGCCCGGACGAGGTGCGGGCGGCCGTGCGGACCGCCGCCGGATACGACACCGGTCTGTGGGACACGTGCGCCCGCCGGCTCGGTCTGCCGGGTCTCGCCCTTCCCGAGCGGTACGGCGGAGTCGGCTGCTCGGTCACCGAACTCGCCCTCGCCTGCGAGGAGTCGGGCCGGGCCCTGGCCCCCTCGCCACTGATCTCCACGGCTGTCCTGGCCGCCCCGCTGATCCTGGCCCTGGGCACCGAGGACCAGCGCGCCGCGCTGCTGCCCCGGATCGCGGGCGGCGAACTGACCGCTGCCCTCGCGGTGCCGGGCGCCGGGCTCGCCACCGCCCTCGGGCTGGTCGGCGACCATCACGGGGACTGGGCGGGCGGCGGACGCGCCGGCGGGGTGCAGGCCCGGCGGGCCGACGGCGGCTGGCGGCTCTACGGACAGGCGGCCCATGTGCTCGACGGACACAGCGCGGGGCTCCTGGTGGTGGCCGCGCACACCGGTGGCTTCGCCAGGTCGCGGACGTCGCTGTTCCTCGTACGGGAGGACACCGAGGGGCTCGTACGGGTGCGGCAGACCTCGCTGGACGAGACGAGGGCGCAGGCCCGGGTGGAGCTGAGGGACGTGGCGGCCGAGCCGCTGGGGGAGGACGCCGACGTGCTCGGCGCGCTCGCCGGACTCGGCCGGATCGCCGCCGCCGCACTCGCCGCGGAGGCCGTGGGCGCCGCCGACCGGGCACTGGAGCGGACCGTCGAGTACGCCCGGCAGCGGGAGCAGTTCGGGCGGGCCATCGGGAGCTTCCAGGCGGTCAAGCACCGCCTCGCCGACGTGTACGTGCGGGTGCAGGCGGCCCGCTCGGCCGCCTACTACGCGGCCTGGGCGGCCGGTGCCGGCGGCGACCGCGAACGGGTCGGGGGGCTCGCGCTCGCCCAGGCCCTGGAGGCGTTGCGCACAGCCGCGGCCGAGGGCATCCAGCTGCACGGGGGCATCGGCTTCACCTGGGAGCACGAGGCCCACCTGTACTTCAAGCGGGCGTCCGGCGACGAACTGCTCTTCGGGCCCGTGCACCGGTTGCGGGCGCGCGCGGCCGACGACGCGCGCCTCTTCGACGGCGGGGAGGTGGTGGTCTGATGGCCCGCGGGGCGCTTCCCGGAGTCCGGCTCGTGCAGAAGGTGTCCTCCACCCGGACCTTCGCCCGTCTCGCGCCGCATCTCGTCCCCGCCGTGGACCGCGCGGTGCACCGGCTGACCCGCGGCAGGGTGCTGCTCAGCGCGCGGATGCTGCCGGGCGTCGTCCTCACGGCGCGCGGTGCGCGCAGCGGGCTGGTCCGGCGGACGCCGCTGGCCTGCGTGCCGGAGGGGGCCGACGCGGCGAGCTGGCTGCTGGTCGGCTCCAACTTCGGACGGGCGGACCATCCGGCGTGGACCGCGAATCTGCTCGCCCACCCGGACGCCGAGGTGAGCTGGAAGGGCGCGGACATCCCGGTGACGGCCCGGCTGCTGGCGGGGGAGGAGCGGGACGCGGCCTGGCAGGCGGTGCTGGTGTTCTGGCCGCCGTACGCCACGTACCAGGCGCGGATCGAGCGCGAGATCCGGCTGTTCCGGATCACGCGGCGCTGAGGGGCGGGAGCCGTCACCCCTGGGGAGGGTCCGCTCGCGCCTGGCCAGGGGTCATGGCCGCCGGGGAGGGGCGGGATGCGGCACGGGACCCGCACAGCGCAGCGGGCGGCAGCCCGCCGGAACGGTCCCTCCGGCGTGGGGCTGCCGCCCGGATGACAGGAGGGGGCAGGGGATAAACAGGGGGAGAGCGACTCCTATTTGGTCGGCTTCTTCCCGGTTACGCCGAGATGTACCAACAGCGCGAGATTCGGCTTGAGTTCAGCCTGTTTGACACCCCACGTCTGGAATCCCTTCTGGTGCGAGGCCACCGCCGCGAGCATCGCGACGAGGGAGCCCGCCATCGCCGCGGGGTTCACGTCCTTGTCGACCCTGCCCTTGGCCTGTAGCTCGGTGACCGTGTCCGTAAGGGAGTTGTTCACCGAATTCAGGATCTTCATGCGGATCTTGTAGAACCGCTTGTCGCCCTCGGCGGCGCCCAGGTCGACCACCCGGAGAATGGCGTCGTTCTTCCGCCAGAACTCCAGGAACCCGTCGACGAGTTGCTGCGCGGTCTGCCAGCCCGCCTTGCCGGCCCAGGAGCGCCCGTCGAGCAGTTCGGTCAACCCGGCGCCCTCCGCGGCCATTTGCTCCGCGATCTCCAGGACGGCGCCTTCGACGTCCGGAAAGTACTGGTAGAAAGTCGCCGGTGAAGTGCCTGCCTTACGGGCGACATCAATGACTTTGACGTCCCGGTAGGGGGAGGAGCTGAGCATTTCACTGAGGCAGTCGAGCAGCTTCTGCCTGGTCGCCTGCCCACGCCGACCGGCCACGCGGCCGTCGACGGTACGCACTTGTCCTGTCATGCCGTCAGCTTACCGAGGGGTGATCGGAGCGCGATTCGGCCGACTGCAAATGGGGTGCGATGGGGTGTTGTGGGGCGTGGGTGGGGTGTGAGAAGGGCGCCGGGCGGGTCCGTGGGGCCCGCGGTGGCCGGTACGGGTCACCGCGCGAGGTGGCGAGAACGCCGATAACTTGGCCGCATGGCCGTATCCCCGGCATCCGGCGCGTCCGACGCGTCCGGTGCCTTCCCCGAAGGCGTCCCCTGCTGGGTGGAAGCGCGGCTTTCCGACGTGGAGGCGGGCCGACGCTTCTACGGTGAGCTGTTCGGCTGGACCTTCGGGGAGGGCTTCGGGCCGCCCGAAGCGGGGGTGTGGGCGCGCCATCACGGCGAGCCCGTCGCCGGCCTGGCGCCCAAGGGCGACGGCCGGATGCCGACCGTCTGGACGGTGTACTTCGCCACCCCGGACGCCGCCGCGCTGACCGCCCGGATCACCACGGCGGGCGGACAGCTGATCACCGCGCCCACACCGGTCGGCTCCTTCGGCACGACGGCCCTCGCCACCGACCCCGAGGGCGCCGTGTTCGGCCTCTGGCAGGCCGGAGACCACCCCGGCTTCGGAAAGCGGCACGCGCCGGGCTCCTTCTGCTGGGCGGAGTTGTACGCACGGGACACCTGGGTCGTCGACGCGTTCTACGGGGCCCTCTTCCACGACGCCCTCTTCGGCGCCGACGCCTCCCCCGACGTCGGCCGGGCTCCCGTCCTCGACGTCTTCCCGGCCGAGATGCCACCGCACTTCCTGGTCCATTTCGGGGTCGAGAGCGTCGAGGCGGTACTCGGAACGGTGAACCGGCTCGGCGGCCGGGTCCAGATGCCCGCCTTCGACACCTCGTACGGAAAAGTGGCCGTCGTCACCGACAATCAAGGGGCGTCGTTCGCCGTCATCCAGCGGTGAACGGCCCCGGCCGGCGGCGGTGAAGCTCCGTCCACCGGTGGGGAGAAGCCGTTATATCCCGAGACACCCCGTTCCGCCCCCGGGTTCGCAACCGGTGGCGCGGACAGGAAGAATCGGGGTGCGTGCCGCCAAGGCGGTGCGGTGGTGAGACGCTGCACGGGGCTGCGTTCATACGTGGATGACGTGGCTCGTACGGGGAGGTGGCAGGCAAGTGGTGGATCAGCTGACGCAGCACGATCCGCGTCGGATCGGGCCGTTCGAGGTGCTGGGGCGGCTGGGTGCCGGCGGCATGGGGCTGGTCTATCTGGCGCGCTCGGCCTCCGGCCGTCGCGTGGCGATCAAGACGGTCAGGACGGAGCTCGCCGAGGACCAGCTGTTCCGGGTGCGCTTCACCCGTGAGGTCGAGGCCGCGCGCGCGGTCTCCGGCTTCTACACGGCGGCCGTGGTCGACGCCGACCCGCGCGCCGCGGTGCCGTGGCTGGCCACCGCGTACGTTCCGGCGCCCTCCCTCGAGGAGATAGTGAACGAGTGCGGGCCGATGCCGGCCCAGGCGGTGCGCTGGCTGGCCGCGGGCGTCGCGGAGGCCCTCCAGTCCATCCACGGCGCGGGACTCGTCCACCGCGACCTGAAACCCTCGAACGTGCTGGTGGTCGAGGACGGGCCGCGGGTCATCGACTTCGGTATCGCGTCCGGCGTATCGAACACCCGTCTGACGATGACGAATGTCGCCGTCGGCACGCCCGCGTACATGTCACCCGAGCAGGCGAAGGACTCGCGCAGCGTGACCGGCGCGAGCGATGTGTTCTCGCTCGGCTCGATGCTCGTCTTCGCCGCCACCGGGCACGCTCCGTTCCACGGCGCGAACCCGGTCGAGACGGTCTTCATGCTGCTTCGGGAGGGGCCCGACCTCGAAGGCCTCCCGGACGAGCTGAGGCCGCTGATCGAGTCCTGTATGCAGATGGAGGCGACCGGCCGCCCCAACCCCGCCGACCTCCAGGCGCAACTGGCTCCCCACCTGTTCGGCTCCGGCTCGGACGACAGCGGTACGGCGTCGGCCTGGCTGCCCGAGCGGGCCGTGGGCCTGATCGAGTCGCGCCGCGGTGGCCGTCCGCCGGTGAAGACCCCGCCGTCCGGGGGCCGCAGCGGTGGCGGACGCCCGGCCGTGCCTCCGCCACCCTCGCACGCTCCCGCGGTCGTCGGAGCGCCCGACACCGGTCCCGTGCGGCTGGCGGGCGCCAAGGTGCCCATCGGCCCCGGGCCGCGCGTCGCCGACGCCCGTGCCGCCGCCGTGAAGGCCCCTCCTCCGGAGGCCGGCCTCGCCGCCTCCTGGTCCCGGCCGCGTGCCGGCGTCAACGGCGCCGACCCCGGGCCGGCGGTCGCGCCGCCGCCCCCGCCGGACTCCCCGTCCGGCTGGCGGCCCTGGCGCTTCCGTATGTCGAACGACGTCTGGGGCACGCCCACGGTCGCCGGCGACCTCGTCTACGTCACGTCCTTCGAGGTCCACGCGCTGGACGTGGCGACCGGCCGCCGCAGCTTCAAGACGCGGGACGTGGCCTGGTCGATGGCGGTCGCGGACGGCCGTATCCACGCCTCCGACGGCCCGACGCTGTTCGCCCTGGACGCCCGGGAGGGCGCCGATCTGTGGCGGCTGGCGACGGACGCCTGGGTCTACTCCCTCAAGGCCGAGCGGGGGACCGTCGTCACCGGCACCCGCGGGGGCGGTGTGCAGGCCTGGGAGGCATCCAACGGACAGAAGCTCTGGGAGGTCACCGGCGCCCAGAGCGACTTCGAGTCCCCGGAGGCGGGGCCGGCCGTGCACGACGGCACGGTGTTCGTGTGGAAGGACGCCCGGCTGCGCGCGCTGGAGGCCCGTACGGGTGAGGAGCGCTGGTCGTACCCGATCGGCGACGCGGCGTCGTGCGGCGGTGTGCCGGTCCGGCTGACCCGGGCCGAGGACGGCTACGTCTACATCTCCGCGGGCACCCGGGTGCTCGCCGTCGACATGGCGAGCGGTCACGTCCGCTGGCACTTCGAGGCGCCGGCGGTCTTCCTGTGCCCGCCGACCTTCGTACCGGGACCCGCGGTCGCGGGGGGCGGTGTGTACCTCGCGGACTACCTCGGCACGGTGTACGCGCTCGACGCCACCGACGGGCGGGACCGCTGGCGCATCGCGACCGAGGCCCGTGCCTCCATCGAGCCGGTGCTCGTCGCCGCGGGGCATGTCCACGTCGGCAGCGGAAAGGGCCTGTACACCCTGGACGCCGTCACGGGTACGCCGAAGTGGCGGTTCCAGGCGGGCGGCGACATCGTGGGCGCGCCCGCGGTGGCCGAGGGTCGTATCCACTTCGGCTCCACGGACCATCTGCTGTACACGCTGAAGGCCGACGACGGGCGGCTGCGCTGGAAGCTGGCGACCGGCGGCGAGATCACCGGCGCCCCCGTCGTCCAGGACGGTGTCGTGTACGCCTGCAGCAAGGACCGCTGTGTGTACGCCCTGGACGCGGAGAAGGGGACAGGGACGGCCCGTACGACGTGAGGGCCCCGCCGGTGGGCGGCCCCTCACCGGGGCGGGTGCGAGGGCCGCGGGTAGGATGATGGCATGTACACGCGGGGGCGCAGACTCAGATTCACAGCGGTGTCGGCGATGGTGGTGCTGGCCCTGACCGGCTTCTCGTCGGGCCGTCACCACGGGAGCCGCGGTCACCACAGCGGTGGCGGGGGCGGTTGCAGCAGTTCCAGCCAGGACCACGACAGTTCGTCGTCGTCGACGTCGGGCGGCGGCGGCTCGTACGACAGCTCCTCGTCCGGCGCCGACGCGTACGGCTCCGGTACGAGCGCCGGCGACAGCGGCGGCGCTACGTACCGTTCGCGGCCCACCCGTCGCTCCACCCCCACCGCGTCCTCGACCGGCGGCACGGCCCGGCCCCTGAAGGACGGCACCGCGGTGCTCGTGCACTGCGCGAGCACGGAGGACCCCTACGCGACCGTCGAGGTCAGGAATCCGAACGGGCGCGACAGTGTCCTCACGGTGAAGACCGTCTTCAAGGACGACCGCGGCTCCACCCTGTTGGACACTTCCGATCAGGTGTCGGTGCCCGCGAAGGGCAAGGCGACCGTCCGGGTGGCCGCCGCCGGCTCGGGGCGCGTGGACGAGATCGATCACTGCGAGGTCGATCCACGGGCCACCGCGGTGCGTTGACGGGCAGCCCCTGGGCTCACCGCGTCCGGAAACCGCCAGGGCGCCGTGCGGCGAACAGCTCCGCCTGCCGGTCGCCCGGCAGGTTGCCGAGGGAGACGAGCTGGGGGGCGTGCGCGAGGGCTGCCGCGCGGGTCGCCTCCTGGGCCTGCCAGAGCGCCCGCACGGTGCCCTGGACGGCGTCGGACGGGTAGGACGCGATGACGGTCGCGCACGACACGGCCGCGGCCAACGCCCCGCCCGGGGGCGTGAGTTCGGAGACCAGGCCGATCTCGTGCGCCCGTCGGGCGGAGATCCGTTCGGCCGTCCCCATCAGCGCCATCCGGGCCACCTCCCCGAAGGGCATCCGCTGGGCGAGGTAGACGGACTCGTACGCGCTGACCATGCCGTACGTGGTGTGCGGGTCGAAGAAGGCCGCGGTCTCGTCGGCGACGACGAACTCGGCCTCCCCGAGCAGGTAGAAGGCGCCCCCGCAGGCCATTCCGCGCACGGCCGCCACGACCGGCTTCCACAGGTCGTTGGCCTTGGGGCCGATCCGCAGGAGCGGATCGTCCACCATGAAGGGCGAGTCCGGCTGCGGCACCTCGGCCGCGCGGTCGAGCCCGGTGCAGAAGGCACGCTCGCCCGCCCCGGTGACGACCACGGCCCGCACGGTGTCGTCGAACCGGAACGCCTGCCAGGCGGCGGCGAGTTCGGAGGCGGTCGCGACATCGATCGCGTTGAGTCTGGCGGGCCGGTCCAGGGTGAGGACGGCGACCCCGGTGTCCTTGTCGCAGGAGATCCGCAGCCCGCCGCTCACGACCGCTCCAGAACCCATTGCGGCAGTCCCTCGGCACCGAACACGATCCGCACCCGCGCCCCGATCCGGATCCGGTCGGGGGCGAGGGACCCCAGCGGGGCGCCGGGCCCGGCGACCAGGTTGCCGACCAGGCGGATGTGCGGGGCGTCCGCGAGTTCGACGACGGCCGCGTTGTACGGCACCCGGGCCGCGTACGCGGGCAGCAGGGGCGGATGCGGGACGACGTAGGACCAGACCCGGCCCAGCCCGCTCATCAGGCGCCACCGGCTGTCGAAGGAACGGCAGTGGGGACAGCAGGGACGGGGCGGGAAGCGCAGTTCGCCGCAGTCGGCGCACGCCTGGATCCGCAGCTCGCCCCTGGCCGCGTACTCCCAGAAGGGCGCGCCGTCCTCGTCCACGACCGGCGAGAGCAGGGGTTCGGTGGTGTCCGGGGCGGGGGATCGTGTCATCTCGGCTCCTCAGGTTCGCAGCAGGACCGCGGAGGTGGGGACCCCTTCCCCGGCCGTGACCAGGCAGGTGGCGGCTCCCGGCACCTGCGCGGTGCTGGTCCCGCGCAGTTGTTTCACGCCCTCGTTGATGAGGTTGAAGCCGTGGACGTACGCCTCGCTGAGCCCGCCCCCGCCCGTGTTGAGGGGCAGCCGCCCGCCGATCTCCAGCGCGCCGCCCTCCGTGAAGGCGGCGCCCTCGCCCCGGCCGCAGAATCCGTAGCCCTCCAGAGAGAGCGGTATGAGAGGCGTGAAAGCGTCGTAGATCTGGGCCACGTCGACGTCGTCCGGCGTGAAGTCGGCGTTCTTCCACAGGTGTCGGGCGGCCGTCCAGGCGGGCCCCGTCAGCGGGTCGTCGTTCCAGTAGTTGACCATGCCGTGGTGCTGGGCGGGCAGGCCCTGGGCGACGGAGTGGACGTACACGGGCCGCCGCCGGCAGTCCCGCGCGCGCTCGGCCGACACCACCACGCACGCCAACGCGCCATCGGTCTCCAGGCAGTTGTCGAAGAGACAGAGGGGTTCGCTGATCCACCGCGAGGTCATGTACATCTCGCGGGTGAGCGGGCGGTCGTACATCATCGCGGCGGGGTTCTGGTTGGCCCGGTTGCGGCAGGCGAGCGCCACGTTGAAGAGGTGGTCGCGGGTGGCGCCGTACTCGTGCATGTAGCGCCGTGCCAGCATGCCGATCTCGTCGGCGGGTCTGAGCAGCCCGAAGGGGCGGGTCCACTGCGCCGGGGTGGGGAGCTGGGCGACCGTGTTCCTCCAGGGCCGGGGGCCGCTGCCGCGCTTGCGGGACCGCCAGGCGACCCCGACCGTCGCCTGCCCGGTGGAGACGGCGGCGGCGAGATGGGCGACGGTCGCGCACGAACCGCCGCCCCCGTAACCGACCTTGCTGAAGAAGGTGAGGTCGCCGAAGCCGAGGGCCTTGGCGACCTCGACCTCGTCGGTCTCCTCCATCGTGTAGGAGGCCAGCCCGTCGACCTCGGCGGGGGAGATCCCGGCGTCGTCGAGGGCGGCGAGGATCGCACGACAGGCCAAGGTCCTCTCGGACTCGGGCAGGTGCCGGGCGAAGGGGGTCTGACCGATGCCGACGACGGCCGTGGCGTCCTTGATCCCCGCCGTGCTCCGTGCCATGGGCGCGCGCCTCCCTGTGAACCGGGGCTGCTGACAGTGCGTCAGGCTACAGCTAATCTGACGGGTAGTCAGCTAGCTGTCGTCGGTCATGGGGAGGCCCGCTGTGCGCGGTGACTTGGAGTGGGGCAGCGTCCCGGGGCTGATCCGGTCGGCGGCCCGGCGGTACGCGGACCGCGAGGCAGTGGTCGAGGGCCGGACGCGCATCACGTACGCGGAGCTGGGCGCCCGCGTGGAACGCGCCGCGGCTGCCTGCCTGGCCGAGGGGGTGCGCACGGGCGACCGGGTGGCCGTCTGGGCGCCGAACACCCTGGACTGGATCGTCTGCGCGCTCGGCGCGGTCTCGGCGGGCGCCGTGCTGGTCCCGCTCAACACCCGCTTCAAGGGCGCCGAGGCGGCGTACGTGCTGGCCCGGAGCCGGGCGAGACTGCTCTTCGTGACGGGGACGTTCCTCGGGACCTCGTACGTGGCGTCACTGCGCCGGGCGGCCGGCGAGGGGGAGGGTCCCGGCCCGCTGCCCGGACTCCCGCACCTGGAGCGGGTGGTGGTGCTGTCGGACGACGCCCCCGCCGACTTCCGTACCTGGAAGGACTTCCTGGCGGACGGGGAGGGCGTCGGGACGGCGGAGGTACGGGAACGGGCGGCGTCCGTGGCGGGAGACGCCCCGTCCGACATCGTCTTCACGTCGGGGACGACGGGACGGCCCAAGGGCGCGGTGATCACGCACGCGCAGAGCCTGCGGGGCTACGCGATCTGGAGCGAGCTGGCCGGGCTGCGCGCGGGCGACCGCTATCTGATCGTGAACCCCTTCTTCCACACCTTCGGCTACAAGGCGGGGGTGCTGGCCTGCCTGATGCGCGGCGCGACGATGGTCCCGCAGCCCGTGTTCGACGTGGACACGGTGCTGGCGAACGTGGCCGCGGAGCGCATCTCGGTCCTCCCCGGCCCGCCCACGCTCCACCAGTCCCTGCTGGACCACCCGTCCCGGGACGCGTACGACCTGTCCGCGCTGAGACTGGTGGTGACGGGGGCCGCCGTGGTTCCCCTGCGACTGGTGGAGCGGCTGAGGTCGGAACTGAGGATCGGCACCGTACTCACCGCGTACGGGCTCTCCGAGGCGAGCGGGATCGTCACCATGTGCCGCCGGGGCGACGCGCCCGCCGTGATCGCCTCCACGTCGGGCCGCGCGATCCCGGACACGGAGGTCCGGGTGGCGGACCCGACCGGGGCGCCCGTCGCCCCCGGCACCCCGGGCGAGGTGCTGGTCCGCGGCTTCCACGTGATGCGGGGCTACTTCGAGGACCCGGCGGCCACGGCGGCGGTGCTCACCCCGGACGGCTGGCTGCGCACCGGCGACGTGGGCGTCCTCGACGCGGCCGGGAACCTCCGCATCACCGACCGGATCAAGGACATGTTCATCGTCGGCGGCTTCAACGCCTACCCCGCCGAGATAGAGCAGCTCCTCGGCCTCCACCCGGACGTCGCGGACGTGGCGGTGATCGGCGTGCCCGACGGGCGGCTGGGAGAGGTCGGCCGGGCCTTCGTCGTACGGCGCCCGGGTACGGCCCTGACCGGCGACGACCTGATCGCCTGGTCGCGCCGCGAGATGGCCAACTACAAGGTCCCCCGGACCGTCGAGTTCCTGACCGGACTCCCGCGGAACGCCAGCGGGAAGGTGGTGAAGGGGGAGCTGCGGGGGTGGTGAGGGCACCGGAGGCGCTGGATGTCCTGGAGGCGCCGGAAGTGCGGGGAGCGATCGGGGCGTTGGGGGCGGCATCGCCGGCGGGAGCGGCGAGCGCGGGGTGGCCGGCTGCCGGGGCCGGCCCGGGACACACGTCGGGGGCCGGCCCGGGACACACGTCGGCCGCGGCGGCTCCCCCTCCGCGCCGCCGCGGCCGATCCCCGTGTGGTGCAGGACCGCTGATCCCCCGTTGGTCCCCGTTTCCCCCGTGAGTCCCCCGTGAGTCCCCCGTTGCCCCCGTTCCCCCGTGGGCCCCCGTTCCCCCGTGAGCCCCCGTTCCCCCGTGCGATCCCGGTGTCAGACGGGCTCGTCCGTGGCGTGGACGTTGTCCGTGGTGGCGTCACCGGTCTCGCCGGGGGCGATCGGGTTCTTGCCCTTGAGAGGCTCGGTGGTCGCGTGGACGTTGTCCGTCGTGTCCGTCGGCTCGCCGGTGGCGTGGACGTTGTCGGTGCTGTTGGTGTCACTCATGACTGGCTCCCCTGCAGTTCCTACGATGCGTTGGGCGGAAAGTGCCCGTCCGGCAACTCCCCCGAGAACCGCCGGACGGGCACTTCGTGGCCGGTTCACCCTAGAGGCCCGGCCTGTTGTCATCCCGCCTGCCCCCCGACGCGACGGATCGACTCGTTGAGAGTGACGTGTGGCGATAAACGAATGATGAACGCGCAGGAGCGTGGTCCCGGGAGACGGGAATGGGCGTGCCGACAAGGGGGACGGCCGGGCGGGCACGGGCCCGCGCCCAGCGTCCTCAGGCGACGGCGAGCGGCTTGAGAAGCGACCGCACCGCGGCGGCCTCCGGTGCCTCCATCGCCTCGAAGATGTCCAGCGCCTCCCGCCAGCAGACCTGCGCGCGGCCCGACTGCCCGATCGCGCTCAGGGCGCGGCCGAGCACGGTCAGGACGTTGCCGCGCCGCCAGTCGCCGCCGATACCGCGCAGCACGGTCAGCGCCAGCTCGGCGTTGGCCGCGGCCTGCGCGGGCTGCCGGGCGGCGACGTCGGCCTCCGCCAGCCGGAAGAGGGTCATGCCCTCCCAGAGCCGCTGGCGGCTGTCCCGGAACACCGCGAGGGCCTCCTGGAGGCGGTCGACGGCCTGCGAGAGCTGACCGCTCTGGGTGAGCGCCAGGCCCAGCGCGTAACGGCCGTTGGCGCCCTTCAGCGCGTGGTCCATGTCGTCGTACATGGCCGTGCCCTGCTCCGCCAGGGCCACCGCGCTCGCGGTCCGTCCGGTGGCGAGGTGGATACGGGACAGGTTGCACAGGGCGCTCGCCTCGCCGGGCCGGTCCTCGCAGGTGCGGAAGTTCTCGATGGCGCGCGTCAGGTGCGCCTCTCCGTCCTCGTGCCGGTTCTGGTAGATCGCGATCACGCCGAGGATGTTCGACGACCAGCAGCTGGTCAGCGGGTCGCCGGAGGTCAGCGCCAGTTTCAGGGCGCGGGTGGCGGCCCGGTCCGCCGGGTCGAAGCGGCCGGTGATGTGGTGCACGAAGGCCAGCGTCGTCAGGGCCCGGCCCTGCGCCCGCGGCGCGCCCGCCTCCTGCGCGGCGGCGTCCGCGGTCCCGGCGACGGCCTCGTACTCCTTGGAGTTCGCGCCCGATTCGGCCAGGTCGCAGGCGGCCCACAGCAGGTCGACGGCGCGTGCCAGCGTCCCCGGCCCCATCGACTGCCGCACACAGGCCAGCGTGCAGACCGCCTCCGCGTACAGCCAGTCCTGCGCCTGGTGCCGGTCGTCGAACACCAGCCCCGGGTACTTCGTGGCCTCGAGGTGCTCCACCAGCCGGTCGCCGGGACGCTCGATCGCGTAGACCCCGGCAGCCGTCGCCAGATAGAAGTCCAGCAGCCGCGACAGGGCCGCCTCCCGCTCGCTGGGCGGCTGTTCGTCGCGTTCGGCACAGGCGCGCGCGTAGAGGCGGACCAGGTCGTGGTAGCGGTAGCGGCCGGGTGCGGCGGACTCCAGGAGGGACGTGTCGACGAGGGACTCCAGGAGGTCCTCGGTGTCGTCGACCGGGAGGTCCAGGACGGCGGCGGCGGCGGCCAGCGAGATGTCCGGGCCGTCCGCGAGGCCCAGCAGGCGGAAGGCGCGGGCCTGGGCGGGCTCCAGCTGGCCGTAGCCGAGTTCGAAGGTGGCCTTGACGGCGAGGTCGCCGGCCTGGAGTTCGTCGAGGCGGCGGCGTTCGTCGCCGAGCTTCGCCGCCAGCACCGAGACCGTCCAGGTGCGGCGGGCGGCCAGCCGGGAGGCGGCGATGCGGATCGCCAGCGGGAGGAAGCCGCAGGCCGCGACGACGTCGAGGGCCGCCTCGCGCTCCGACGCCACCCGCTCCTGCCCGACGATCTTCGTGAAGAGCTGGAGGGCCTCCTCGGGGGACATCACGTCGAGGTCCACCAGGTGGGCGCCGGCCAGGTCCACCATCCGCACCCGGGACGTCACCAGGGCCGCGCAGCCCTCCATGCCGGGGAGCAGGGGGCGCACCTGGGCGGCGTCCCTGGCGTTGTCGAGCAGCACCAGGACCCGGCGGCCGTCGAGGACCGAGCGGTAGAGCGCCGCGCGTTCCTCCAGCGTGTCGGGGATGGAGGAGGCGGGGTGGCCGAGGGCGCGCAGGAACGCGCCGAGCACCGTCTCCGGCTCCGCCGGCCGCTGCCCGGCGCCCTGGAGGTCGACGTAGAGCTGCCCGTCGGGGAAGGCCGACCGCGCCTGGTGGGCGACGTGCACGGCGAGGGTCGTCTTGCCCACGCCGCCGATGCCCGCGAGCGCCGAGACAGCCATGACCTGGCCCTCACCCTCGGCGGAGGAGGCGGAGGCCAGGACGTCGCTGAGTTCCTGGACGAAGGAGGCGCGGCCCGTGAAGTCCGTGACGGTGGCCGGGAGCTGGGCCGGGCGGACCGGCGCGGCCGCGGGTTCCGCCGCCGGGGCGGACGGCTCGGCGAGGCCCGGGTCCGCCCGCAGGATGCGCTGCTGGAGTTCCTTCAGGCCCGCGCGCGGGTCGACGCCCAGTTCGTCGGCGAGCAGCCGGCGGGTGTCGGCGTAGACGGCGAGGGCCTCGGCCTGCCGCCCGCTGCGGTACAGCGCCAGCATGAGCAGCTCGCGCAGCCGCTCCCGGAGGGGGTGTGCGGCCGTCAGCGCGGTGAGCTCGGAGACCGCCTCGGCGTGGCAGCCCTGCTCCAGGTCCATGTCGAGTCGGGACTCCAGGAGTTGGAGGCGCCATTCCTCCAGGCGTGCCCGCTGGGTGTCGGCGTACGGTCCCGGCACGCTCGCCAGGGGTTCCCCGTCCCACCGGGCCAGCGCCCGGTTCAGCAGCTCGCGGGCGAGGGACAGGTCTCCGGAGTGCCTCGCCTTCTCCGCGTCGGCGGAGATCTCCTGGGCCTCGGCGAGGTCCAGCGTGCCCGCGCCCTCGGACAGCCGGATCGCGTAGCCGCCCGACTCGCTGATCAGCACGCCGGGGTCGAGGGCCTTGCGGAGCCGGGAGGCGTACGTGCGGACGGCGGCGAGTGCCTGCGAGGGGGGTTCCTCGCCCCACAGGGCGTCGATCAGCTCGCCGGACGTGGCCGTGCGGCCCTCCCGCAGTAACAGCGCTGCCAGCAGGGCGCGTTGCTGCGGGGACCCTGTGGGCAGCGATTCCTCGCCGCGCCAGGCGCGCACCGGTCCGAGCACGCTGAAGCGTAACGCCGCCGATTCCTCGGGGCGCCGCTGCTCCGGCACTCGCGGTACACCGTCCATCGCCGTCCCCCTGCCGAACCGTCAGTGCAACGAGGCCAGTTTGCCTTGTTCATGGCGGATGCGTCAGCCGTGCGAGACGGCGATCACAGCCGCGCGCACGGGGCGGACGCGGAAGATCACATCTCCCTCACAAGGTCTCCCCACACGTTCGCACAGAGTTGCGGGTTCCCGGGAGCGCTTCCAGAGAGCTGACGGGTCGTCAGATCAGCGCTACCGTGGGCCGTATGGAGACCACCCAGACCCCTTCGACCGCCTCCGACTTCCCCAGGATCATCTCGGTGGACGACCACACCGTGGAGCCCCCGGGCGTCTGGCGGGACCGCCTTCCGTCGAGGTACCGGGACACCGGGCCCCGTGTAGTCCGCGCGCCGCTGAAGGAGATGACCTTCCTCGGCGGCAGATTCGCCCCGGTGATGGGCGGGCCGGGCGACGACGGGCCGATCGGGGACTGGTGGGTGTACGAGGACCTCCACCGGCCTCTCACCCGCCTCGACACCGCCGTCGGATACGACAGGGACGAGATACGTCTGGAGGTCATCACGTACGAGCAGATGCGGCCCGGCTCGTACGACGTCCCGCAGCGGCTCGCCGACATGGACGTCAACCACGTCCAGTCCGCGCTGTGTTTCCCCACCTTCCCGCGTTTTTGCGGGCAGACGTTCACCGAGGCCAAGGACCGTGAGCTCGGACTGCTCTCGGTGCGGGCCTACAACGACTGGATGGTCGAGGAGTGGTGCGGTCCGGCGGCCGGCGGCCGCCTCGTCCCGCTCACCCTCATCCCCCTGTGGGACCCCGCGCTCGCGGCGGACGAGGTGCGCCGCAACGCCGCCCGCGGTGTGCGCGCGGTCGCCTTCTCCGAGATCCCGCCCCATCTGGGGCTGCCCTCCGTGCACACCGACGACTGGGACCCCTTCCTCGCGGCCTGCGACGAGACCGGCACGGTCATCGCCATGCACATCGGCTCCAGCAGCCGGATGCCGTCGACCTCGGCCGACGCCCCGCCCGCCGTCGGTTCCACCATCACCTTCGCCAACTGCTGCTTCTCGATGGTGGACTGGCTGATGAGCGGCAAGTTCGAGCGCTTCCCGAACCTGCGGGTGATGTACGCCGAGGGCCAGATCGGCTGGATCCCCTACATCCTCGAACGCGCCGACGTGGTCTGGGAGGAGAACCGCGGCTGGGGCGGCGTGGCCGACAAGGTCCACCGCCCGCCGTCCGAGCTCTTCGCCGGCCATGTGTACGGCTGCTTCTTCGACGACGCCTTCGGGCTCAGGAACCTCGACTCCATCGGCGTCGCGAACGTCCTGTACGAGACCGACTACCCGCACTCCGACTCGACCTGGCCGAAATCCCGTGAGGTCGGCGAGGCCCAGATGGGCCACCTCGCCCCGGACGTGGTCGAGCGGATCGTACGGGGCAACGCGATCGAACTGCTGGGGCTGACCCCGGAGGGGCTGTGGGCGGGTCCGGGCGGTGCCCGTTGAGCGGGGACGGGTCCCGGGCGCACGGCGCCGCGGACCGGCCCCTGCGCTACGGCATCCAGCTCCCGGTGCAGTCGCAGAGCACCCTCTACGCCGAGGGGTGGGAGGCGGGCGCCGGTCCCGCGGAGCTCGTCGAGATCGCCCGTGCCGCCGACCGCTCCGGCTTCGCGTACGTCGCGTGCTGCGACCACGTCGCCGTCCCGCGCCGGCTCGCGGACGCCATGAGCACGGTCTGGTACGACCCGGTGGCCACGCTCGGATTCCTGGCGGGCGTCACCGAACGGGTACGGCTGCTCAGCCATGTCGCGGTCGTCGGGCTGCGGCACCCGCTGATCACGGCCAAGCAGTACGCCACCCTCGACCACCTCAGCGGGGGCCGGCTGATCCTCGGGGTCGGCGCCGGGCATGTGCGGGAGGAGTTCGAGGCGGTGGGGGCCGACTTCCGGCACCGGGGCGCCGTGCTCGACGAGTCGATCGACGCGCTGCGGGCGGCGCTGGGGCGGGACGAGTTCCCCGAGCACCACGGGAAGCTGTTCGACTTCTCGGGGCTCGGTCAGCGGCCCCGGCCGGCGCAGGCGAGGGTGCCCCTGTGGGTCGG
Organism: Streptomyces sp. NPDC005195; assembly: GCF_040608315.1. NCBI lineage: Bacteria > Bacillati > Actinomycetota > Actinomycetes > Kitasatosporales > Streptomycetaceae > Streptomyces > Streptomyces sp. NPDC005195. The sequence goes on along the minus strand of NZ_JBEXHZ010000003.1, from coordinate 96,209 downwards.
CGGGTCCTCGCCCGCCGCCGTGCGCAGGGCCGCGCTGAAGGCGGACGGCTGGCTGCCGCAGGGCGACCCCCGCGAACGGCTGCCCGGACAGATCGCCACCCTGCGGCGGCTGCGCGAGGAGGCGGGCGTCCGCGACCCGCTCACCGTCGGGGCCATCACCGAGCCCCTGTACGTGGGCGAGCCCGGCTGGGAGGCCGGGCGCCGCACCCTCAGCGGGCCGCCCGAGGCGCTCGCCGAGTCGCTGCGGGCGTACCGCGCGATGGGGGTGGACCAGATCCAGGTGCGGTTCCGGTCGCGCGGGAGCGGCGAACTCGTCGACCAGATGGCCGCGTTCGGCGCCGACGTGGCGCCCCTTCTCGGCTGAACGGCCGGGGCCGCCCCTCCCGTCGGGCGGGCGGCGCGGATTGTCGGACACGACCCAGGGAGACGGACATGGGCAAGCTGGACGGACGCGTGGTCCTCATCACCGGCGCGGCGCGCGGGCAGGGCGAGCAGGAGGCGCGGCTGTTCGCGCGGGAGGGCGCCGGGGTCGTCGTCGCGGACGTGCTCGACGACCAGGGGGAGGCGCTGGCCAAGGAGATCGGCGCGCGCTATGTCCACCTCGACGTGCGCGAGGAGGACGACTGGCGTGCGGCGGTCGTCCTCGCCAAGGAGGCGTACGGGCGGATCGACGGGCTGGTCAACAACGCCGGCATCCTGCGCTTCAACGAACTGGTCGACACCCCGCTGGCGGAGTTCCAGCAGGTCGTGCAGGTCAACCAGGTGGGGGTGTTCCTCGGGATCAGGACCGTCGCTCCGGAGATCGCGAGCGCGGGCGGGGGCACGATCGTCAACACGGCCTCCTACGCGGGTCTCACCGGGATGGCCTGGGTGGGTGCCTACGCCGCGACCAAGCACGCCATCGTGGGTCTGACGCGGGTGGCCGCCCTGGAACTGGCCGCCAAGAAGATCCGGGTCAACGCGGTCTGTCCGGGCGCCATCGACACGGCGATGAGCAACCCCGCCCAGCTCGACCCGGACGCCGACCCCGCCGACAGCGCGGCGACCTCCCGGGCACTGGACGAGCTGTACCGCAAGCTCGTGCCGCTCGGCCGGATCGGACGGCCGGAGGAGGTGGCCCGCCTCGCCCTCTTCCTCACCGGCGAGGACTCCTCGTACATCACGGGCCAGCCGTTCGTGATCGACGGCGGCTGGCTGGCGGGCGTCAGCGTCATCTGACGCTTCGTCAGCTATTGACGCCTCGGGGACCCGGTGCGACAGTCGGCGGACAGTAGATCTGACGGAATGTCAGATACGGATGTGGGGACGGTGAACCGCCTTGGAATTCGGGCTCTTCGTACAGGGATACGTGGGCAAGCGCGCCGAGACCGACCCGCTCGCGGAGCACAAGGCGCTGATGGAGGAGACCGAGTACGTCATCCAGGCGGACAAGTCCGGCTTCAAGTACGCCTGGGCGTCCGAGCACCACTTCCTGGAGGAGTACTCGCACCTCTCGGCCAACGACGTCTACCTCGGGTACCTGGCGCACGCGACCGAGCGGATCCACCTCGGGTCGGGCATCTTCAACCCGCTCGCCCAGGTCAACCACCCGGTGAAGGTCGCCGAGAAGGTCGCCATGCTCGACCACCTCACCGGCAACCGCTTCGAGTTCGGCAGCGGCCGGGGCGCCGGCAGCCACGAGATCCTCGGCTTCATCCCGGGCGTCACCGACATGAACTACACCAAGGAGATCTGGGAGGAGACCATCGGCGAGTTCCCGAAGATGTGGCTCCAGGACGAGTACCCCGGGTTCCAGGGCAAGCACTGGCAGCTCCCGCCGCGCAAGATCCTGCCCAAGCCGTACGGGAAGTCGCACCCCGCCATGTGGTACGCCGCCGGGTCGCCGCCCTCGTACGCGATGGCCGCCCGCAAGGGGCTCGGCGTGCTCGGCTTCAGCGTGCAGAAGGTCTCCGACATGGAATGGGTCCTGGAGCAGTACAAGACGGCCGTCGTCGAGGCGGAACCCGTCGGGGACTTCGTCAACGACAACGTGATGGTGACGACCACCGCGATCTGCGCGCCGACGCACGACGAGGCGATCCGGATCGCCGTCAGCGGCAGCCTGCACTACCTGCCCTCCCTCGTCTTCCGCTACCACGACACCTTCCCGCGCCCCGAGGGCTTCCCCGTCTGGCCCGAGACCCTCCCCGAGTACAACGAGGAGTTCATCGAGCTGCTGATCGCCGAGGAACTGCTGATCTGCGGCGACCCGGACGAGGTGCTCACCCAGTGCAAGCGGTGGGAGCAGGCGGGCGCCGACCAGCTCTCCTTCGGCCTGCCGGTCGGGGTCTCGCGCGAGTACACGCTCCAGACCATCGAGCTGATCGGCCGCCACGTGATCCCGAAGATCGACACGGACCCGGTGCACCGGACCACCCGGTTCCGCCAGGCTTCCTGAAGGGGGTGGCGGCCATGCTCGACCACGTCATCAGGGGCGCGACCGTCGTGGACGGCACGGGCGCGCCCGGCCGCCGGGCCGACGTCGGCATCCGGGACGGCCGGATCGCCGTGATCGGCACGGTGACCGAGCCGTCCCGGACGAGCGAGGACGCCACCGGTCTCGTCCTCGCCCCCGGCTTCGTCGACCCGCACACGCACTACGACGCCCAGCTCTTCTGGGACCCGTACGCGACCCCGTCCCTCAACCACGGCGTCACGACGGTCGCGGGCGGCAACTGCGGTTTCACCCTCGCCCCGCTCAACCCCGAGCGGCCCGAGGACGCCGACTACACACGGCGGATGATGTCCAGGGTCGAGGGCATGTCCCTGGTCGCCCTGGAGGAGGGCGCGCCCTGGAACTGGCACACCTTCGGCGACTACCTGGACGCCCTGGAGGGGCGGATCGCCGTCAACGCCGGTTTCATGGTGGGCCACTGCGCGCTGCGCCGGTACGTGATGGGCGCGGACGCGGTGGGCGGCCAGCCGACCGGGGAGCAACTGGCGTGGATGCTCACGGTGTTCCACGAGGCGATGGACGCCGGCGCCTGGGGCCTGTCCACCACCCAGTCCTCCACCCACTCCGACGGCGACGGGCAGCCGGTCGCCTCACGGCACGCCGGCCCCGCCGAACTGCTGGCGCTCAGCCGGGCGGTGGGGGAGCACGAGGGCACCCAGATCGAGGCGATCACGGCCGGATGCCTCGACCAGTTCAGCGACGCCGAGATCGACCTCTTCGCCGAGATGAGCGCGGCCGCCGGCCGCCCGCTGAACTGGAACGTGCTGACGATCGACGCCGCCGTGCCCGAACGGGTGCCCAGGCAACTGCTGGCGAGCGAACGGGCACGGAAGGCGGGCGGCCGGGTGGTGGCCCTCACCATGCCGATCCTCACCCCCATGAACATGTCGCTGGGCACCTTCTGCGCGCTGAACCTGATCCCCGGCTGGGGACCGGTCCTCGCGCTGCCCGTGCCGGAACGCGTCGCCCGCCTGCGCGACGCGGACGTACGGGCCGAGATGCTGCGCCGGGCCCATTCGAAGGAGGCCGGTGTCTTCCGGCGGCTCGCGCACTTCGGGCGGTACGTCATCGGCGACACCTACAGCGCGGCCAACGAGGGGCTCACCGGACGGGTGGTCGGGGACATCGCGGCCGAGCGCGGCCAGGAGCCCTTCGCGTGCCTGGTCGAGATCTGCGCCGCCGACGAGCTGCGGACGGTGCTGTGGCCCATGCCCTCCGACAACGATCCCGACTCCTGGTCGCTGCGCGCCGAGACCTGGCAGCACCCGGACGTCCTGCTCGGCGGCTCGGACGCGGGCGCCCATCTGGACCGCATGTGCGGGGCCCCGTACACGACCCGGTTCCTCGGGGACTGTCTGCGCGGACGGAAGCTCGTGACGCTGGAGCGGGCCGTGCGGATGCTCACGGACGACCCGGCGCGCCTCTTCGGACTGCGCGAGCGCGGGCGCGTCGTCGAGGGCTTCCACGCGGACCTCGTGCTCTTCGACCCCGAGCGGATCGACGCGGGCAAGGCCACCCTGGTGCACGACCTGCCGGGGGACAGCCCGCGGCTGGACTCGAAGGCGATCGGTGTGCGGGCGGTGTGGGTCAACGGGGTCGAGGCGATCCGCGACGACACGGTGACCGGGGCCGTCCCCGGGAAGGTGCTCCGCTCCGGGCGGGACACGAGGACGGTGAGCACCCGGTGAGCGGCGCCCTCGGGAACGGTCCGGCGGCCGGGGAACAGCGGCTGTTCATCGGCGGCTCGTGGGTCGCGCCCGACGACGGGCACTACGCGGTGACCGACCCGGCGACCGAGGGGCTCGTCGGGTGGGCGCCGGAGGCCTCCCGGGACCAGGTGCGGGCGGCGGCGGCCGCCGCCCGCGAGGCCTTCGGGCCCTGGTCCCGGACGCCCCCGGAGGAGCGCGCCGCGGTGCTCGGCCGCGCGGCCGACGTCATCCAGGGCCGTTTCCTGCCGTACGCCGAACTCGCCGCTGCCGAGAGCGGTGCCACGACGGCGACCGCGCGCGGGATGCAGGTGGGGGTGGGCGCCGCCCGCTTCCGGCGCTACGCCCGGGTCGAGCCGGCCGAGCAGCCGCTGCCGCCGCAGATCAACGAGGCGGGGCCGTTCGGCCGGGCGGCCGTGATGGGCGCCCTGGCGGTGCGCCAGCCCGTCGGCGTGGTCACCTGCATCACCTCGTACAACAACCCGTGGGCCAATCCGGCGGGCAAGATCGCACCCGCGCTCGCCATGGGCAACACGGTGGTCGTGAAGCCCGCCCCGCAGGATCCGCTGTCCGTGTACCGGATGGCGGAGGCGCTGGAGGAGGCGGGCGTGCCACCGGGCGTCCTCAACGTGGTGAGCGGTTCGCGGGCGGAGGCCGGGGAGGCGGCCGTGGACTGCGAGGACGTGGACATGGTCAGCTTCACCGGCTCGACCGCCGTCGGCCGGCGGATCGCCGAGGTGTGCGGCCGCGGGATGAAGCGTCAGCTGATGGAGCTGGGCGGGAAGGGCGCGGCGGTCGTCTTCGACGACGCCGACCTCGGTTCGGCGGTGTCCGGGATCGGCACCACGTACTCGTTCTACAGCGGACAGATCTGTACGGCGCCCACCCGGGTGCTCGCGCAGCGGGGTGTGTACGACCGGCTGGTCAGTGAACTCGCGCTGTACGCGAGGGGATTGACGGTCGGCGATCCGCGGGAGCCGGGGACGGTGGTCGGGCCGGTCATCTCGGCGGCCCACCGGGACCGGGTCGAGGCGTACGTCGAACTCGGCCGGAAGGAGGGCGCGCGGGTGGTCGTGGGGGGCGAACGGCCGCCGTGCGACCGGGGTTTCTACGTCGCCCCCACGCTTCTCGCGGACTGCACCGCGGACATGCGGGTGGTACGCGAGGAGATCTTCGGGCCCGTCGTCGTGGTCGTGCCCTTCGACGACGAGGAGGAGGGGATCGCGCTCGCCAACGACAGCGACTACGGGCTGATCGACTACGTCTGGTCGGGCGATGTGGCCCGCGCCTTCCGGGTCGCCCGGCGGCTCAGGGCGGGCGGGGTCGGGATCAACACCGTCGGCCGCAACATGGAGGCGCCCTTCGGCGGGTTCAGGCAGAGCGGTGTCGGACGGGACGTCGGCTCCTACGCCCTGCACGCCTACAGCGAGACGCAGGCCCTCGTCTGGCCGGGGTGACCTTCGCGCGGCGGAGGTGGCCGCCGGGCTCCGTAACGTCGCTACCGCCGAACGGTAGCGTCGCTATCAAATAAGTGTTAGCGTTGCTCTCGTCGGGTTGCGAACACCGCTACCCCCCGAAGGACGAGGAGCAACGTCATGACCGAACGGACCGGCACCTCCCCGCGCGTCGCGATCGTGACCGGCGGATCGCGCGGGATCGGCCGCGAGACCGCCGAGCGGCTGGCCGCCGACGGATACGCCGTCGTGGTCAACTACGCGGGCAACGAGGCGGAGGCCGGCAAGGCCGTCGCCGCGATCACCGGCGCGGGCGGCGAGGCTCTCGCCCTGCGCGCGGACGTCGCCGACGAGACCGCGATGGCGGCCCTCTTCGACGCGGTGGAGGCACGCTTCGGAGGTGTCGACGTCGTCGTCCACGCCGCCGGGGTCATGACCCTGGCCCCGCTGGCCGACCTCGACCTCGACGACCTGGACCGGATGCACCGCACCAACGTCCGCGGCACCTTCGTCGTTGGACAGCAGGCGGTGCGCCGGCTGCGCCCGGGCGGCGCCCTCGTCAACTTCTCCAGCTCGGTGCTGGCGCTGGCCATCCCCGGGTACAGCGGCTACGCCGCCACCAAGGGCGCCGTCGAGGCCATGACCCTGATCGTCGCCCGCGAGCTGCGCGGCCGGGACGTCACCGTCAACGTGGTGGCCCCCGGCCCCACCGCCACCGCGCTGTACCTGGACGGCAAGGACGAGGAGACCATCGCGCGGGCGGCGGCCCAGCCCCCGCTGGAACGCCTCGGCACCCCCGAGGACATCGCCGGGGTCGTGTCCTTCCTCGCGGGCCCGGACGGCCGCTGGGTCAACGGACAGGTGCTCCGCGCCAACGGCGGCATCATCTGATCCCCCTCGGCCCGCCCCCCTCCCGACTTCGAAGGAGTTCCGCCATGGACGCCGATCCGCGTGCCGTCCCCGTTCCGCCCAGGACGATCCTCATCACCGGCGCCGGTTCGGGCTTCGGCGCACTGTCCGCCCGTGCCCTCGCCCGCGCCGGGCACACGGTGTACGCGGCGATGCGCGACACCGCCGGCCGCAACGCCGCGCGGGTCGCCGTCGCCGAGGAGTACGCATCCGCGCACGGGGTGGACCTCCGTACGGTCGAACTGGACGTTCTCTCCCAGGAGTCGGCCGACGCGGCGATCGCCGAGGTGCTGGCGCGGTCCGGCACCCTGGATGTGCTGGTCCACAACGCCGGGCACATGGTGACCGGTCCGGCGGAGGCATTCACCCCCGAGGAGCTGGCCGCGGTCTATGACACGAACGTGCTCGGCACCCAGCGGGTCAACCGGGCCGCGCTGCCGCACCTGCGCGCCCAGGGCCACGGCCTGCTGGTGTGGGTCGGCTCGACCTCCTCGCGCGGCGGCACCCCGCCCTACCTGGCGCCGTACTTCGCCGCCAAGGCCGCGATGGACGCGCTCGCCGTGTCGTACGCCGCCGAACTGGCCCGCTTCGGCATCGGGACCAGCATCGTGGTGCCGGGCGCCTTCACCTCCGGCACCGACCACTTCACGAGCGGCGGCCACCCCGCCGACGCCACGGTGATCCGGGCGTACGAGGAGCGCTACGCGGGCCTGACGGACCAGGTCGCCCGGCGCCTCGCGGCCCTCGCGCCGGCCGACGCGGACGCGTCCCTCGTCGCCGACGCCGTCGTCGAGGTCGTCGGCGCCCCGGACGGCGAGCGGCCCTTCCGGGTGCACGTGGACCCCGCCGACGACGGCTCGGAGGAGGTCAGCCGGGTCGCGGACCGCGTCCGCGCCGAGTTCCTGACCCGGATCGGCCTGGAAGACCTGCTGACCCCGCGCCCGGCCCCGCGCGGGGTGGCCGCGTGACCTCCGCTACCGTCGGCCCCGTGAGTACGAAGGCGCGGATCCTCGAGGTGGCGGCCGCCCTGGTCGCCCAGTCCCCGGACGGTGACGTCTCGACCCGGGCGGTGTGCGAGGCCGCCGGGGTCGGCGCCCCCGCGCTCTACCGCCACTTCGGGGACAAGGCGGGCCTGCTGTCGGCGGTCGTCGACCACGGCTTCGACCAGTACCTGGCGGCCAAGCGCGAGCGCACCCCCGGCACGGACCCCGTGCGGGACCTGCGCGACGGTTGGGACACCCACACGGACTTCGCCCTGCGCAACCCCAGCCTCTACCGGCTGATGAACTCCCCGGCGATGCGCACCCCGCCCGCCGCGGCCCTGGAGTCCCACCGCATCCTCACCGAGGACCTCCGGCGGGCGGCCGCGCGGGGCAAGCTGCGCCTGGCCCCCGAACTGGCCGCACAGATGATCATGTCCGCCAACGTGGGCGTCTGCCTGATGCTGGTCTCCCGCCCGGCCACCTTCGACGACAGGACCCTGTCGCGCCGGGTACGGGACGCCGTGCACGCCGCGGTCTTCGTACCGGAGGTGATGGCGGACCCCACCCCCGGCACCGCGACGGCCGGCACCGCGACGGCCGGCACCGGCGAGGCACCGGTCCCCGCCACCGCCACCCGCCTCGGCGCGCTCCTCCGGCAGACCCCCAGCCCGGCCTTCACCCGCGCCGAGTCCGCCCTGCTGGGGGAGTGGCTCGACCGGCTCTCCAACGAGGCGCCGGAACAGCCGTAGCGACGTTCCTCGGAGCTCGGGCCGCGGCGGCCCGGGTACGACAAGGGATGCGGGCCGTTCCCCGCCTCTGCCAGGTGTGAGGCCCGCCGGTCAGCTGCCCAGGAAGATCGGGTTGGTGAACGCCGCCAGTGCTCCCGGGACCGGACCCGCCGCCGTCTCGTGCCGCAGTTCGGCCCGTACATAGGCCGCGTACTGCGCGGTCGTCCGCCACTCCACCGTGCCCGAGCCGGAGACCGGCAGGACGTCACTGGTGAACAGGACACCCTCGTCGGTGACGAAGCGGGCCGTGCAGCGCGGGGCGCCGGAGACCTCCAGACGAACCGTGACCGGAGCGTCCGCCGCCACCTTCAACCGGCCGCCGACACCCGCGTGTTCACCGGTGGGACCGGACACGGTGAACGCCAGCACCACCGACTTGGACTCCGCCACGTACGAGCGGCCCGCGCGAAGGCCCTCCTGGACGGCCTCCCGGGTCAGGTCGTCGGCGAGGACGACCGTCTGGGGCCTGCCGACCGCGTCCGGGTCGCGATGGGCGTCGCTGTTGCCCATCGCCGGGAGCCAGGACCGCGACTCCGAACGGACGGACGCGACCAGCGTGTTGTCCCACTCGGCCAGGGCCACCTCGTCGTCGGGCGTGTACGGGCCGTTCCACACCTCGACCGCGTCCGCCTCCCCGAACCCGAACTTCCAGCCGCAGCCGATGCAGGTGGCGTGTGGATGCGCCGGGACGACCAGGCCGCCCGCGCGGCGGATCCGGCGGGCGAAGCGGCCGAACCGGTTGTCGCGGGCGCGGTAGCGCCAGTCGACGAACGTGCCCGGGTCCGTGCCGAGCGCCACCACATGGCCGTTGCGCGTGGTGACCTCCTCACCGAGCATGATCAGCAGGTCGTCGCCCGCCTGGTCCGCCCAGTGCGGATGCGAGGAGTGCGTGTTGTGGTCCGAGCTGTTGATGAAGTCGAGGCCCGCCGCCCTCGCCAGCGCCGCGATCTCCGCCGGAGTGCGGCGGCCGTCCGAGTACCAGGAGTGCAGATGACAGTCGCCCCGGTACCAGGCACGCCCGCGGCCCTTCGCGCGCGACGGGGGGTACACCGGGGCCGGCGTCGCGGCCTGCTCCCCGTACGTGAGCGTGATGGTGACCTCGTACGACAGGCCCTGCGGTGCCACCGTGTACGGGCCGAGCGCGATGTGCCAGGTGCCGGGGCGGATCCGGCCCGGCACGTATCCCGGGGTCGCGTCGTCCGCCCGGACGAAGAACTCCGTACGCGCCCCGCCCGACCAGCCGCGGAAGCCCTCGCCGCCCAGCTCCGTGCCGCGCTCGTCGAAGAGGCCGATGTCGAGCGCGTTGCCCGCCGTGCCCGCCGGGACCGACGGTCTCTCATAGGTGTACGCGACGTGGATCTCCCGCACCCCGCGCGGGACCTCGACCGGGAGGTACACGAAGTCCGGCGCACCGACGGGCAGGGTGCCCGGCACCGTCCGGGTCTCGGTACGGCCGGCCGCTCCGGCGCCGCTCGCGAAGGTCACGCCTCCCAACGTAAGGGCAGCGGCCGCTCCCGTCAGGAACAGCGCGCGTCTGGCCATGCCGTCGTCGTGCTCGTCCTCGCACATGCTGCCGCTCCCAGGGTGTCGTCGCTGACATGGGTGGTGCGGGGGTGGTGCGGGCGTGTCCCCGGCCACTGTGGTGTCCGGCGGTGAACGGCGGCGCACGGCAGGGGGATCGACGGCTTTCGGCGAGACGGCGCGCGATCGGGAACCCGCGTGGCCGCCCGGCGGAATCCGCCCGCGCCCTCCAGTGCCTGATCACGGCGATCGTATGCTCGAAGGATGACGACTTCCGCGACTCCCGGGACCGGGCCGACGGCGAACTCCATGCGGCGGGCGCTCAGGCGCGCGCGGGACGGCGTCGCCCTCGACGTCACCGAGGCGGCCGTACTGCTCCAGGCGCGCGGCGACGACCTCGGCGACCTCGCCGCGTCCGCCGCGCGGGTGCGTGACGCGGGCCTCGACGCCGCGGGCCGCCCCGGCGTCATCACATACTCCAAGAGCGTGTTCGTCCCGCTCACCCGGCTGTGCCGGGACAAGTGCCACTACTGCACCTTCGTGACCGTCCCGGGCAAACTGCGCCGGGCCGGGCACGGGATGTTCATGTCCCCGGACGAGGTCCTCGACATCGCCCGGCGCGGTGCCGAACTCGGCTGCAAGGAAGCCCTCATCACCCTCGGCGACAAGCCCGAGGACCGCTGGCCCGAGGCGCGGAAGTGGCTGGACGCGCACGGGTACGACGACACGATCGCCTATGTGCGGGCCATCTCCATCCGCATCCTGGAGGAGACGGGACTGCTCCCGCACCTCAACCCGGGCGTCATGTCCTGGACCGACTTCCAGCGGCTCAAGCCCGTCGCGCCCAGCATGGGCATGATGCTGGAGACGACGGCCACCCGGCTGTGGAGCGAGCCCGGCGGACCCCACCACGGCTCCCCGGACAAGGAACCCGCCGTACGGCTGCGGGTCCTGGAGGACGCCGGCCGCTCCTCGGTCCCCTTCACCAGCGGGCTGCTGATCGGCATCGGCGAGACGTACGAGGAGCGCGCCGACTCCCTCTTCGCGCTCCGCCGCGTCTCCCGCGCCTACCACGGCATCCAGGAACTGATCATCCAGAACTTCCGCGCCAAGCCGGACACCGCGATGCGCGGGATGCCGGACGCGGAACTGGACGAGCTGGTCGCCACGGTCGCCGTGGCCCGGCACCTCATGGGACCGGCGGCCTGCCTCCAGGCACCGCCCAACCTGGTGGACTCCGAGTACGGGCGGCTGATCGGCGCGGGGATCGACGACTGGGGCGGGGTGTCCCCGCTGACCATCGACCACGTCAACCCCGAGCGGCCCTGGCCGCGGATCGAGCAGCTGGCCGAGCGGTCCCGCGCGGCCGGCTTCGAACTGCGCGAACGGCTCTGCGTCTACCCGGAGTTCGTGCGGCGCGGCGAACCCTGGCTGGACCCGCGGCTGCTGCCGCACGTACGGGCGCTGGCGGACCCGGAGACGGGCCTGGCCCTGCCGGACGCCGTCGTCGAGGGGCACCCCTGGCAGGAGCCCGAGGAGGCGTTCACGGCGTCGGGGCGTACGGACCTGCACACGTCGATCGACACCGAGGGGCGCACCGGCGACCGCCGCGAGGACTTCGATCTCGTCTACGGCGACTGGGAGGCGCTGCGGGAGGCGGCCGCCCCCGGCATGGTGCCCTCCCGCATCGACACCGACGTCCGGGCCGCGCTGGCGACGGCCGCCGACGACCCGACGAGACTGACGGACGACGAGGCGCTCGCGCTGCTGCACGCGGACGGGCCCGCGCTGGACGCGCTGTGCCGCGTCGCGGACGACGTCCGCAGGTCCGCCGTCGGTGACGACGTCACGTACATCGTCACCAGGAACATCAACTTCACCAACGTCTGCTACACCGGCTGCCGCTTCTGCGCCTTCGCCCAGCGCCGTACGGACGCCGACGCCTACACCCTGTCCCTGGACCAGGTGGCCGACCGCGCCGCCCAGGCCTGGGACGTCGGGGCGGTCGAGGTCTGCATGCAGGGCGGCATCCATCCCGACCTGCCCGGCACCGCGTACTTCGACATCGCGAAGGCGGTCAAGGAGCGGGTCCCGGGCATGCATGTGCACGCCTTCTCGCCCATGGAGGTGGTGAACGGCGCGACCCGCACCGGGATGTCGGTGCGCGAATGGCTGACCGCGGCCAAGGAGGCGGGCCTCGACACGATCCCCGGCACCGCCGCGGAGATCCTGGACGACGAGGTCCGCTGGATCCTGACCAAGGGGAAGCTGCCCGCGGCGACCTGGATCGAGGTCGTCACGACCGCGCACGAGCTGGGCATCCGCTCGTCCTCGACGATGATGTACGGCCATGTGGACCAGCCCCGGCACTGGCTCGGCCACTTCCGCACCCTGTCCCGCATCCAGCAGCGGACCGGCGGCTTCACGGAGTTCGTGACGCTCCCCTTCATCCACACCAACGCGCCGGTGTACCTGGCGGGCATCTCCCGGCCGGGCCCGACGGTCCGCGACAACCGCGCCGTGACCGCCATGGCCCGCCTGCTGCTCCACCCGCACATCCCCAACATCCAGACCAGCTGGGTGAAGCTCGGCGCCGAGGGCGCGGCGGAGATGCTCCGCTCCGGCGCCAACGACCTCGGCGGCACGCTGATGGAGGAGACCATCTCCCGGATGGCGGGCTCCTCGTACGGCTCCTACAAGTCCGTCAAGGACCTCGTCGCGGTCGCGGAGGCGGCGGGGCGCCCGGCGAAGCCGCGGACGACCCTGTACGGCGAGGTGCCCGAGGAGCGGCAGCGCGCGGCGGCGGCGTCGGACGGCCACCTGCCGGAGCTGCTTCCCGTGCTGGAGTGAGGGAGCCGGCGGTGGCGGTGAGCGGTCCCGGGACCGGCGTACCGGCGTCGGACCTCCGGAGGCCGGGGCGTCCGGGGGCGAGGCGTCCGGGGGCCGGAGGCCGTGGCGTCCGGGGTCGGCGATCGAGGTCCACGTCTCGCAGTACGATGATCCGACCCTCGGTCGAGGGTCGGAAGCTTCGCCAGCCGGAAGCTTCATGAACTGAGGAGTTGCGTGTCCGTGCCTGCCCGACGGCTTCCCTCCTGGGTCTGGGTCACCGGTCTGACCGCGGCGGCGCTCGTCGGCGTCACGGCCCTGGCCGCGCAGGCCGACCAGGGAGCACACCCGCTCGCGGCCCCGAGGAAGAAGCCCTCGGCGTCGGCGAGCCCGCACCCCTCCGCCCCGCCCAGGAAGAGCGCACCGGTCGCGGTCCCCGACGGCTCGGGCACCGGACGCCGCATCGTCTACTCCCTCGGCCTGCGCCGGGTCTGGCTCGTCGACGCGACCGGCGCCGCCCGCCGCACCTTCGCGGTGTGGCCGGGCACGGTGAGCCCCGCGCCGGGCCGGTACGCGGTGTCGTCCACCGACGCCTCGACCACGGGCACCGACGGGACGAAGGTCGAGAACATCGTCTACTTCACCGCGCGGTCGGGCGTCTACATCGCCTTCTCCAACGCCCAGGATGGCTCCTCGCCCAAGCCCTCGGCCGGGGCGCGGACCGGGGCGATCCGGATGCACAGCGCCGACGGGGACGCGGTCTGGCAGTTCGGCAGCAAGGGGACGGCCGTCTCGGTGGTCGAGTGACGGCCTCGCCCGTCGAGGCCGGACCCACGCCGGTCCCGGCGGCTTGCGCCAGACTGGAGCCCGGTCCGAGCGGGCGGTGACGGGGGGAACGGGCGGATGGTGCGGGGACGGCCGTCGATGCAGGAGCTGATCCGGCAGCGCAGACGGCGGGGGTTCGTGGGGCGCGGCGCCGAACGGGCCGCGTTCCGGGAGAACTTCGAGCTGTCGCCGGAGGACGAGCGGCACCGGTTCCTGTTCCATGTGCACGGGAACGCGGGGGTCGGAAAGACCTTCCTGGTACGGGAGCTGGAACAGCTCGCCCGGGAACGCGGGGCGCTGACCGCGTACGTCGACGAGGGCGTGGGCAGTGTGCCCGAGGCGATGGCGGCGGTCAGTGAGCGCTTCGCCCGGCAGGGGCACCGGTTCAAGGACCTCGACCGGCTGCTGGCCACCCATCGCGAGCGCCGTCACGAAGCCGAGGCGGCAGCGCTGGAGACGCCGGACCCCCCGGCGTCCCCGCCGTCGCCCGCGAGTCTGGCCGCCGCCCGCGCGAGCCTGGTCGGGCTCGGCCTGCTGCCCGGTGTCGGCGCCTTCGCCGGAGCCCTCGACCCGAACCAACTCGCGGTCGGCGCCGACTGGTTGCGGGCCGGGATCGGCGCCAGGCTGCGCAACCAGGAGGACGTGCGGCTCGTCCAGTCACCGGAGCGGGTCCTCACCCCGGTCCTGCTCGACGAGCTGACGTCCGTCGCCGCCGAGGCCCCCTGGCTCGTCCTCCTCTTCGACACCTACGAGCGGACCGCGCCCTTCCTCGACGGCTGGCTGCACGAGGTGATGACGACCGACCGGCACGGCGCCCTGCCGGCGAACGTCGTGGTCGTCACCGCCGGACAGCGCCCCTTCGACACCGCCCGCTGGGGCGGCTTCGCCGACTTCGTGGCCGACGTACCGCTGGCGCCCTTCACGGAGGCCGAGGCGCGGGCCCTGCTCGCCGACAAGGGGGTGGTGGCCGAACCGGTCGTCGAGGAGGTGCTGCGGCTCACCGGCGGACTGCCGGTGCTGGTGTCCACCCTGGCCGCCGGACGGCCCACCGGACCGGACGACGTGGGCGACCCCAGCGCGACGGCCGTGGAGCGCTTCCTGAAGTGGGAACAGGACCCCGTCCGGCGGGCCGCCGCCCTGGCCTGCGCCCTGCCGAGAAGGCTGGACGCCGATGTCTTCCGGGCCGCCGCGCACTGCCCGCAGGACGAGGCCGACGCGCTGTTCGGCTGGCTGCGCGGCCTCCCCTTCGTCAGCGACCGCGGGGACCGCGTCCAGTACCACGACGTCGTACGGGCCCCGATGCTGCGCCTGCAGCGGCTGCGCTCGCCGCGCGGGTGGGCGCGGCGGCACGCCCTGCTCGCGGAGGCCTTCGGCCGGTGGCGGGCCGAGGCCGAGGCCGAGGACGGCCGGGACACCGGAGAGCTGTGGGCGGACAAGGGCTGGCGCGAGCTGCGGCTGGCGGAGACCTACCACCTGCTGTGCGCGAACGCCCGG
The DNA here is from genome assembly GCF_040608315.1 of Streptomyces sp. NPDC005195. Classification (NCBI taxonomy): domain Bacteria; kingdom Bacillati; phylum Actinomycetota; class Actinomycetes; order Kitasatosporales; family Streptomycetaceae; genus Streptomyces; species Streptomyces sp. NPDC005195. Next base: position 81,209 of record NZ_JBEXHZ010000003.1, on the reverse strand, counting down.
ACCGCGCTGCCCGCCGCGCTGCGGGACTTCGTGGACGCCTGCGACGGCGGTGACGTCGCCGCCCGGCGCTGGGCACGCGTCCTGGCGGAGGCGGGCGAGGACACGGACGCGGAGCCCGTACGGACGTGGGGGCGGGCCCTGTCGGAGGCGTTCGCCGACGGCGGGGTGGCCGCCGCGCTCGGGGTGCTGCTGGACCGCGGCGGACTGGACGAACGCCGGCAGGCCCTCGCCCGGGTGGTCCGGGGCAGCGCGCTGCGGCACGACGGCGCGTACGAGGAGGCGCTGGCGGAGTACGACCGGGCCATCGCCCTCGATCCCGGCCTGGCGCGCGCCTACCGCGGCAGGGCCCTCGGCCGCAACGGTCTGGGCGACCACGAGAACGGCATCACCGACCTGGACCGGGCCGCCGCGCTCGCCCCGGACGACGCCGAGACGATCTCCGTACGCGGTGAGTACCACCGCATCCTCGGCCACGACGCCGACGCGATCGGTGATCTGGACCGGGCGATCGCGCTCGACCCCTCGTACCACTTCGCCTGGGCGTCGAGGGGAGCCACCCGGCAGCGGCTCGGACAGCTCGCCGAAGCCCTTGCGGACTTGAACCGCGCGCTGGAACTCAAGCCCGACTACCCCTGGGCGCTGGGGCGCAGGGCCCGGGTGTGGCGGGGCCTCGGCGAACCGGACCGGCAGCTGGCCGACCTCGACCTCGGGCTGCGCCTGCTGCCCGACTGGGGCTGGGGACTGTGCGAGCGCGGTGACGCGCTCCGCTCGGCGGGCCGGCACGAGGAGGCGCTGGCCGACTACGACCGGGCCATCGCCCTCGACGGCGCGTACGCGTCGGCGTACGCGAGCCGGGGCGTCTGTCACGCCGGCCTCGGCCGGCCGGCCGAGGCCCTCGCGGACCTGGACCGGGCCCTCGCCCTGGTGCCGGAGTACTCCTGGGCACTGCGCCACCGGGCGGAGCTCCGCCTCGGGCTGGGCGATCCCGCCGCGGCCCTGTCCGACGCCGACCGGGCGAAGGCGCTGCGGCCCGACGAGGTACCGGTGCTGCTGTGCCGCGCCCGCGCCCTGGTCGCCCTGCGACGCCACGACGAGGCCCGCGTCGACCTGGACCACGCCCTCGGGCCTCACGCCGGGGACCTGGTGCTCGCACCGGCGCTCGACGACCTGTCCGGCGTGCTCGACGACCTGCTGCACGCGCCCGGCGCCGACCTGGACCGGCTCGCTCCGCTCGTCGAACGCGTCACCACGGTGCGGGCGGCCAGGTCCGCCCCGGGTCCCGCCCCGGGTCCCGTACGACCACACCTCGAATGATCCGGGAGAAGCCGACCGAACGGCGTTCATAAGCGATCACTTGGTTTTCTCGGGTCACACTTCACATACCGTTCCGCGCCATGAACGGACCGTTCACCGTCGATTACAGTGCTGAGCTGTCGGACGTGCGGACGGTGCCTGGGGAGGTCTCGGTGGGTGCGACAGCCGGTGCCGTCTGGGGCCGTGCCGAACAGCAGGACTTCCGCAGCCGGGTCCGTGGAACCCTGCTGGGCACGGCGGTCGGCGACGCCCTGGGCACACCGCTCGACGGGCTCACCCTGGAGGAGATCCGTCAGGAGTACGGCGCGGAGGGGCTGATCGACCTCGCCGCCGGCCACGACCGCCGCGGCACCGTCACCCACCTCACCCAGCTCACGCTCTTCACCCTCGACGGCCTCGTCCGCGCGCAGGTGCGCCGCGACACCGGCGCCTGGCATCCGCCGACCGACCTGCACCGCGCGTACCGCCGCTGGGCGGCGACCCAGAGCGACTGGGGTCCGGACGAGCGCCGCAAGGACGACGGCTGGCTCGCCCGCGAGGAGTGGCTGTACGCCCGGCGCGACCCCGCCAGGTCCTGTCTGACCGGCTTCGGCGACGAGACCATGGGCACGCCGGACGCGCCCAAGAACCCCGGCGAGCTCGGCCCCGAGGCCGCCGCGCGCTCCGCGCCCTTCGGGCTGCTCGTCGGCTGGGAGCCGCAGTTGGTGGTGCAGCTCGCCGTCGAGTGCGCCGCGCAGACGCACGGGCACCCGACGGCGTATCTCGCGGCCGGCGCGTACGCGGTCATCGTGCACGCGCTGGCACGCGGCGAGAGCCTGGACAGCGCCGTGCAGCGGGCGCTCGCCATCCTGGCCGCGCGGCCGGGGCAGGAGCCCGTCAGCGACGCCCTGCAGCACGCGCTGGGGGCCGTACGGCAGGGGATGCCGTCGCCGGCCCGGGTGGAGGAGCTGGCGGGGGAGGGCACGGCGGAGCGGCTGCTCGCGGTCGCCGTGTACTGCGCGCTGGTGGGGGAGGACATCCGGCACGGGCTGTGTCTGGCGGTGAACCACGGCGGGCGCTCCGCGGTGGCGGGGGCCCTGACCGGGGGTCTGCTGGGCGCGCTGCACGGCGAGACGGCCCTCCCGCCGGCCTGGCTGGCCGAGCTGGAGGGCCGTCCCACGATGCTGGTCCTCGCGGACGACTTCGCGATGGAGATGACGCAGGGGCCCGCGCTGCACGGCCCGGGAGCGTCGTCCCCCGGGTGGCTCGCCCGCTATCCGCGGGCCTGAGGGCCGTCCCCGGGGCCGTACGGGAACGCCGTCCCCGGGGCCGTACGGGAACGCCGTCCCCGGGGTCGGTCGTCGAGTAGTGCGCGCGGGTGCCGGAAGGGCGTGTCCTCAGACGCCCGTCGGGCTGGCCGACGCTCCGTCCGCCTGGACCGGGATCGCCGCCGCGGCCGCCCCGTCGCCGTCGTCGTCCGTGTTGATCTTCTCGATGATCGCGTCCCGCTCCGGGGTGTCCTCGGGCTTGATCAGGCCGATGACGATGTAGAGGACGAGGGAGACGATCATCGGGAGGGCGACCTGGTACTCCAGCTTCACGTCCGTGCGCTGCGAGAAGTCCAGGTGGTAGTTGACGAAGAAGAACGCGAGCAGACCGCAGGCCCAGCTGGTGAGGGCCGCTGTCGGCCCGGACTTCCGGAACGGCCGCAGCAGTCCCAGGATGAACGGGATCGCGATCGGACCCATCAGACCGGCCACCCACTTGATGACCACCGTGATGATGTCCTTGAAGGTGGCCGAGTTGACCTGTGTGGCCACCGCCATCGACAGGCCGAGGAACGCGACGGTCGTGACGCGTCCGGCGATCAGCCCGGCCCGGTTGTCCCAGGCCCGCGCGGTCTTCGAGAGGACCGGCGCGACGTCCCGGGTGAACACGGCGGCGATGGCGTTGGCGTCCGAGGAGCACATGGCCATCGTGTGCGAGAAGAAGCCGACGACCACCAGGCCCAACAGCCCGTGCGGGAGCAGCTGTTCGGTCATCAGGCCGTACGCGTCGGAGCCGTCCGGCTTCTTCGCCGTGACGAGCAGCGGCGACAGCCACATGGGGATGAAGAGGATCAACGGCCAGACGAACCAGAGTCCCGCGGAGAGGAAGGCCGACTTCGTGGCCTGCTTCGCGCTGCCCGTCGCCATGTAGCGCTGGGCCTGGTTCCACATGCCGCCGTTGTACTCGAAGAGCTTGATGAAGAGGTACGCGATGAAGAAGACGGTCAGGTAGGGACCCGCGAAGCCGTTCGCGTGGCCGTGCAGCTTGGGCGAGTCCAGCGCCTTGGACAGACCCCCCTGGTCGGAGATCTTGTTCAGCGCGATGACCAGCATCGAGATGCCGGCCAGCAACTGGATGACGAACTGGCCGAGTTCGGTGAGCGCGTCGGCCCACAGTCCGCCGATCGTGCAGTACACGGCCGTGATGCCGCCGGTGATCAGGATGCCCTGGGTGAGCGTGACCCCGGTGAAGACGCTCAGCAGGGTGGCGATGGCCGCCCACTTCGCGCCGACGTCCACGATCTTCAGCAGGATGCCGGACCAGGCGAGTGCCTGCTGGGTCGAGACGTTGTAGCGGTCCTTGAGGTATTCGAGCGGTGAGGCCACGTGCAGCCGGGACCGCAGGCGGTTCAGCCGGGGCGCGAAGAGTTTGGCGCCGAGCAGCACGCCGATGGCGATGGGCAGGGCCCAGGTGACGTAGGACGTGATGCCGTACGTGTACGCGATGCCGGCGTACCCGGTGAACATCACCGCGCTGTAGCCCGACATGTGGTGCGAGATGCCGGACAGCCACCACGGCATCTTGCCGCCCGCGGTGAAGAAGTCGCTGACGTCGGCGACGCGTTTGTGGGACCAGAAGCCGATCGCGGTCATGACGCCGAAGTACGCGACCAGGACGGCCCAGTCGAGACCGTTCATGTGCCCCCTCCAGGGGTCCGCCTTGTGAACCTGCAGATACCGGACGGCACTTCGCCAGTACGCATGAGGTCCCCCCTGCTCGAGCGGAGCCGAGAGCCTGGGGGAGGGCGGCGCCCCCGTGCGGGAGCGGGGACTTGGGGGATTGAACCGCCCTCCGGAGGGAGCGGTCAAGACCCTTCGCGGTCATACATATGAACGCAGATCAGAAAGCAGAACGATTTTGCCTCTACTTTACTCTCTGGGCTGTTGTCGTGTCCGTGACGGGGACCACACCATGAGCGGGCACTTCGCCAGCACATCGACAGGACGACCTAGGTGACGACGGGCGTACGGGATGCGGGTCCCGTACGGCTGGGAAGGGACGGCGGGACTGGTACGGCTACCTCATGATCTCGCCGGCGTTCACGAGCAGGGACTGCCCGGTGATCGCCCGCGCCCGGTCGGAGGCCAGGAACACCGCGGCGTCCGCGACGTCCCCGTCCGTGGCCAGCTCCGGCAGGGCCATCCGTTCGGTGAGCCGCGCCAGGACGTCCGCCTCCGGTACACCCTCGGTGTACGCGGTGAACTGGACGTACGCCTCCACCGGCGGCCCCCACATCCAGCCCGGCAGCACGGTGTTGACCCGGATCCGGTGCGGGCCGAGTTCCCGCGCCATGGAGTACATCGCGCTCGTCAGCGCGCCCTTCGAGGCCGCGTACGCCGCCTGCCGCACCTGTGACGGGGCGGCCACCGACGACTGCGTCCCGATGATGACGACCGAGCCGCCGCACACCTTCAGCGCGGGCAGGCAGGCGCGGGTCATCCGCAGGGTGCCCAGCAGGTTCACGTCGATGACCGACTGCCAGGTGGTGAAATCCGCGTCCTGCAGGCCGCCGAAGTAGCTGTCCCAGGCGGCGACATGGACGACCGCGTCGATCCGCCCGAACCGCTCCGCGGCCAGCGCGGCCAGCGCCTCGCACTGCGCCTCGTCCGTGATGTCCGTCGCCCGGTACGCGGTGTGCGCGCCGTCCGGGTCGAGGTCGCCCGCGGACTTGGCCAGATGGGCCTCCGTGCGTGCTCCCAGCACGGCGTTCCCCCCGTCGCGCACGACAGCCGCCGCGACCTGATGGCCGAGCCCGGCGCCGACCCCCGAAACGACCACGGTCTTGCCCGCGAGCTGTGACATCGCCGTCTCCTCTCTTTTTGTGGCTCGGTTCGTCTCCGGGGCGCAGAAGCCTGTGTCGAGAGCGCGAACGTGCTCGACCCCTCCTTCGTCGGGGCCGCCGCGCGCTCGCGCTCTCGACACGGGCGCGCCCCTTCGGCTCACTCACCGTGGGCCGCCGCGGCTCTGGCGCTTTGTCTGACGGAGCGTCAGAGTATGGGCGACCGGCGGAGGAAGGAAGGGGAACGACGTGAGTGAGGACACCCGCAGCGAGGCGTACGCGGAACTGGCCGCCCTCGGCCCGTACGGAGTGCGTCCGGGCCACGCGCTGATCACCATGGTCGAGCCGCACCCGGGTCACGAGTACGCGTACAACCGCTGGTACGAGGACGACCACTACTACGCCGGGGCGATGGCCATGCCCTGGATGTACGCGGGCCGCCGCTGGGTCGCCACCCGCGACCTCCAACTCCTGCGCCTGCCGGAGAAGTCGGCGATCGCCCAGCCCGTCACCGCAGGGTGCTACCTGTCGACGTACTGGGTCACCGAGGGCCGCTACGACGACCACATGAAGTGGACCGTCGGGATCAACAGGCGGCTGAACCGCGACGGCCGGGTGTACCAGGACCGGACGCACGTCTTCACCGCCTTCCAGGACCACGAGGCGACCGTGTACCGGGACGGCGCCGCGGGCCCCCGCGACTTCCACGCCCTCGACCACCCCTACGCCGGGTTGGTCCTGGAGGTGATCGACGCCGAAGGGCCCCGGCAGCGGGCCGAGTTGCTGGAGTGGCTGCGCTCCCGCCACCTCCCCCGGCGGCTCGCCCACTCCCCGGCCGCCATGGTCACGGTCTTCCGCCCCACCCCGCTCCCCGGCGACCGCATGACGTATGTGAAACAGGTCGAGGGCGTCGACACGCGGCTGACCCTGCTGTGGTTCCTGGAGGCGGATCCACGGGAGTGCTGGGAGGGGCATTTCGCCGGCCGTGAGGCGGCGGTGGCCGAAGGGGGCCTGGGGAAGGTCGAGTTGGTGGCGCCCTTCATTCCCACGGTGCCGGGGACGGACCGGTACGTGGACCTCCTGCGCTGAACGGGGCTCACCCGCGGGGCAGCCCCCGGAAAAGGGCCGAGCCCCCTCGGCCGGGACGGCGGGCCAGTCGAGAGGGCTCTGTCTGTGGTGCGTATGCGGTTGGTCGGTGCAGTTGTGGGTGTCGGCGAAGATGTCGATGCATCAGGCGAGGTCGAAAGCCCCCCGGCTCACCTCTGCCACGAAGGCGCTCCACGAGTTCGCGGGGAACGCCAGCGTGGGGCCCTCGGGGACCTTGGAGTCCCGAACGGCCATCGCCGCGAGAACCGGGGACTTGACCTCGACACATGCGCCGTTGCCGGTCGAGTACGAGGATTTGGTCCACGTGTCCGTGGCGCCTTGCTGGATTGCCATGATCGCTCCGATAGCCAGTCGTCGAGTTGCTGTCACCGCACCGCGGATCGCTACGGAACTCGCGGTGCGGTTTACGCCAACGTTGTTGCTTGATGGCGTGATCGACGCTACTCGCCAACATCGGCGAGCGAAGCGACTATTCACTCGACCGGGTGGCGTGTGCCAGTGGGGTCTTCCGTCCTGGCGAGGTGGGAGTGTATGGTGCCCCGCTTCCCCGTCAGGGGTGTGTCCGCGGCACAGGAACACGCCTCAGCGCGCGTACTCCTTGGCGATGTCCGCGATGAGCTGTCGCGACTGCTCCACGTTCAGCGCCTGCGCCCGCAGGTGCTCGTACATCACGCTGTACTTCTGGACGTCGTTCGCCTTCTCCAGGTAGAGGTCGCTGGTGACACCCTCGATGTAGACGACGCTGGAGTCGGCCGCGTCGGGGAACTCCAGGATCGCGTACTGGCCGTTGAGGCCCGGATGCGCGCCCATGTCGAACGGGATCACCTGCACCGTGACGTGCGGGAACTGGGACTGCTCCACCAGGTGCTCCAGCTGGTCGCGCATGAGGGAGCGGTTCCCCACCACCCGGCGCAGCGCGGACTCGTCGAGGACGGTCCACAGGCGCAGCGGGTTGTCCGGGGCGGAGATCCGTTCCTGCCGGCGCAGACGTACCTGGACACGCTTGTCGATGTCGGCGGGCGCGGTCTCGGGCAGCGCGCCCGCGATCAGTGCCTCGGCGTACGGCCGGGTCTGGAGCAGGCCCGGGACGACCTGGGGGTCGTACACGCGCAGGCTCGCCGCGTCGGTCTCCAGACCGATGTAGACGCTGTACGGGATGTCGCCGAAGGAGTGCCACCAGCCCTGCTGGCGCGAGTCCTTGGCCATCTGCATCAGCGAGTCGACGATCCGGTGGTCCTCGACCTCGTAGACCCCGCACAGGTCGCGGACGTCACGCTGGCTGATGCTGCGCCGCCCGTTCTCCAGCCGGCTGATCTTCGACTGCGAGACCAGCAGACGCTCGGCGACCTCTTCGGCCGTCATGCCCTTGAGCTCGCGGAGCCGGCGCAGCTCCTGGCCCAGCCGGCGTCGCCGAACGGTGGGATTGACACTTGACGCCACGGGACGTGCACCTCCGGCTGCGGGCCTCTACTTTGCGTATCTGCTGTTGAGCAGATTGCCACCAAGGTGCTTTCTACCGCTGGGAAACAGCGGATATGCGCTGGGTACGGGCCAGTTCGGGGATGTGGCGCGTACAGGAACGCCTCTCACACACCCGTGCGTCCCGTCGGCGCATACCGCACGCATATGCCCTTCACCCGTGAATGCGGCCGCGCGGGGCGGCGGAGCCGTGTCGTCGTCCGGACGTACGGCCCACCGCCCCGCGCGAGCCAGCGGCTCCCGAACCGGATCCTGGGGACTGCGGTGCGGCGCTGGGTGATGCTGGGATGATGCCGGCGGTGCTGGGTACTGCGGGTGGTGCGTGACGACGGTGCCTTCTGGTGCGTGCCGTGGGACTGCGGCTCAGTGGACCACGGCGCGCGCCATGGAACCGTGGCGCGGTTGCATCGGAACACCGCGGGCGGGTTCCGGTGCGGACCTGACTCCGGCGGTGGCCGGACGGCCTGCCGGTGCCGGGCTGCGGCGCGGCTGGACGGCCGCACCGTTCTGAACGTCCATGACCGCGTGGGCAACGAGGCCGCCCATGGGGTCGTGTCTGATCAGGTCCCGCAGCCGGGAGCGGGACGAGCGTCCCTCATTACCCGGATACAGGTGCTTGCCGAGACCGACCGCATGGGCCAGCGCGGCGAGCGCCGCGGTCCGCGGGTCCGGCGGTACGCCGGTGCGGATCGCGCTGTCCAGCCGGGATTTGATCTCCCGGCTGATCTCCGTGTCCGTCGCTTGGTAGCGAGTCGTCGGAAGCACCCCGCACATCTGGCCGGCCACGGCATGGACCATGCCGCACCTCTCCAGATGTGAGAGGTAGGTCTGGCGAAGTCCCAGTCGGGGCCCGCCAATCCAGTTGACCGCGCGTACGGGTGCTCCGCGCCGGCGAAGCAGTTCCAACGCACAGTCCAGTGTTGGATCTCCAGTCGGCCGTGGTGCCACCACGGCGATACGATCCCCGTCTGGGGCTATCCGTCCGGCCAGCGCCAGCTCTACTAGCTGTGCTCCGGCCAGACCGAGGTCGAGCGACTGCGGCTGTGCGGTGGTACCCGTGGTCGGGTCCAACGCCAGCAGCAGAAGCTCCTCCGGAAGTGTTCTGCGGCTCCTGCCCATCCATGCCTCCCCGCGTGGATGAATGACAGGGTGACCCCTCTCACAATGGTCTGTCGAGAGTGCGTGACCGGTTCGTAGTGGAACCGGCAGGTATGTCGTTCTCGTCTACCGCAGGGGTTAAGCCCGCACACAGGACACTGGTACATGGTTCGGACAGCGATGTCCGGGCAGCGGGTCAAGGGTTTCATGGTTCGTTGGGCGCCCGGTGGGTGGCGCACGGAGGAGGCATCGGTGGCGGGCGAGTCCCCCGACAGGTCGAAGCAGCACGAGTCGTCGGCGTCGTCGGCAGAAGCGGCGTCGGGGACCCCCGCCGCGGTTCCGGGGCCGGTACGGTCCGCCGCGGCCGCGACGGCGGACCCCCGTCTGGCGGTGGCCCGCGAGCGGGCCGCCACGGTGCGGGTGGACCAGGCCACGGCGGTGTTCTCGACGCGGGCCCTGGCGGAAGGTTCCGCCGGATCCGGGGAGAAGGCTTCCGCGGGCGCCGGGGAGAAGGCCTCCGCCGAGTCCGGAGAGAAGACCTCCGGCGGGTCCGGAGGGAAGGGTGCCGGCGGGGACGCCCGGCTGCGGGCGGCGGTGGCCGCGTGGGTGTCGGGCGGGGACGAGGAGGAGTCCGAGGTTCCGCAGGAGGCCGGGAGCGGGACCGTGAGCGCCGAGGAGGCGGAGGAGCCCGCCTCGGCCGCGAAGGGCGCGGAGACGGCCGCGGAGGACTCGGAGACGGCCGCGGAGGACTCGGAGACGGCCGACGGGGACGCCGGGGATGCCCAGGGCCCGGCTGACGGAGCGTCGGCTGAGGAATCCACGGACGACAACGATGCCGACGCCGACGCCGACGCCGACGCTGGCGCGGAGGCCGGTGACGACGGGGTGGCCGAGGCTGAGGCCGAGGCCGAGGCTGGTCACGCGGTGGCGGACGACGCCGGGGCGGACACGGACACGAATGTGGACGCCGACGCCGACGCCGACGCCGAGTCGGAGAAGGACGCCGAGCCCGTGGCCGCCAGCGGGGTGAAGGTCGCGGCCGGGACGAAGGCTGCCGAGTCCGAGTCCGAGTCCGGGTCCGAGTCCGAGTCCGAGTCCGACTCCGGGTCCGGGTCCGGGTCCGGTGAGGAATCCCGGTCCGGTGACGACCCGGTCGAGGACGTAAAGCCCGGCTCGAAGTCCGGCTCGAAGCCCGACGCTGGGGGATCGGCGACCCCCGCGACCTCGAAGCCCTTCGTCGACCAGCCCACCGCCGTCTTCAAGGCGCCGCGGCGCCCGGCCGTGGACCAGCCCACCACCATGCTCAAGCTGGGCGACGCGAAGCCGGACGCGAAGCCGGACGCGAAGCCGTCCACGGACAAGCCCGCCTCCGAGGCCGCCGCCAGATCCACCGGAACGACGACGGACAGGCCCGGATCGAAGCCGGGACCGAAGCCGGGACCGAAGCCCGAGCCGAAGCCCGAGGACGAGCCGAAGCCGAAGCCGAAGGCCGCGGCGGAGTCGAAGCCCGAGGCCGCGGCCGAACGCACCAGCAAATTCGTCGCCCTCAGGTCCCTGGACGAACAGGCACCGGCGAAGCCGAGGGCGACCCCGGCCGACGCCACCGCCGCGCTGCCCCAGGTCGGCCCCGAGCGCACCACTCAGCAGCCGCTTCCGCCGAAGCCGCCGCTGGACCTGCTCGCCGAGCTGACGAACACGCCGCCGCCTCCGCAGACGCCGGTGCGCACACTGGTGCGCCGCGTCAAGATCTGGACCCCGCTGGTCCTGCTGCTCGTGGTGATCTTCGCGATCGCACAGGCCGTACGTCCGCTGCCGAGCGCGGCTCTCGGGCTCACCGCCGACGCCACGTACACCTTCGAGGGCGGCACCCTCGACCTGCCCTGGCCGGGCCACGGACAGTCGGCCATAGAGGTCGAGGGTGTCGGCAGCCTCGGCACGGACGGCAAGCAGGCGCCCGCCCCCATCGCGAGCGTCGCCAAGATCATGACGGCGTACGTGATCCTCCAGGAGCACCCTCTGAAGGGGAGCGAGGGAGGCGAGAAGATCACCGTCGACCAGCAGGCCGAGGACGAGTCGAAACTGCCGGACGAGTCGACGGCCGCCATGTCGAAGGGGCAGCAGTTCACGGAGCGCGAGATGCTCCAGATGCTGATGATCCCGTCCGGCAACAACGCGGCGCGGCTGCTCGCCCGTTGGGACTCCGACAGCAAGTCCTTCGTCGCCAAGATGAACGCCGCCGCCAAGAAGCTCGGCATGACGAACTCGACGTACACGGACCCGAGCGGTCTGCAGAAGACGACGGTGAGCACCGCGACCGACCAGCTCAAGCTGGCCGAGCAGGTCATGCGGGACGACGTGTTCCGCGGCATCGTCGGGATGGCCAGCGCCCAGATCCCCGGCCTCGACAGCAAGATCTACAACAACAACGACCTGCTGGTGAAGCAGGTCGGTGTGATCGGCCTGAAGACCGGCTCGTCGACCCCCGCCGGTGGCAACCTCGTGTGGGCCGCCACCAAGACGGTGAACGGCAAGCAGCAGACGATCTACGGCGCGGTCCTCGGCCAGAACGCCGGGACCGGCAAGGTCTGGGACAGCCTCCAGCTCGCCCTCACCAACAGCCAGAAGCTGATCGACAAGGTACAGAAGGGCCTGACCTCCGCCACGGTGGTGAAGAAGGGCGACGTCGTCGGGTACGTGGACAACCAGCTCGGCGGCCGGACCCCGGTCGTCGCCACCAAGAACATGACGGCGGTCGGCTGGCCCGGTCTGAAGACGAAGCTGTCGATCGGTGAGGGCGGCCAGGCGGTCCCGCACACGGGCAAGGCGGGCGACACCGTCGGTGTCCTGACGGTCGGCGACGGTTCCAGCCGGGCCGTCAAGATCCCCGTCGCGCTCCAGAAGGACCTCGCCGAGCCGGGCTTCGGGTCCAGACTGACCCGGGTGAGCTGAGCGGACGTACAGGTGAACGATCGAGCGGACGCGCTTGTGGCGGCGCACGCCGCGAGCGTCCCGGAACACCACGCGAACGCGCGGTGAGCACCGCGCGAACGCGCCGCACCCCGTCGGGGGCGCCCCATCCGGGCGCTCCCCGGCGGGGTGCGTGCTAGCGTCGCGAGATCGGGGCAGGTCGCGGGCCGCGGGTCCCGGGCCGAGCGCGAGGAAACGGGACACAGGAGTGCCTTGTAGTGGCGACAGCGGAGCCGACACACGCCGACGACGCCGATCCGGGCCCCCGGGCGGGCTCGCGAATACGGCTACCCGCACGTTCCGCCGACGGACCGAACGGCGCCGACGGACCTGACGGCGCTCACGGACCTGACGGCGCCGACGAGGAGCCCGGGACCGGCGCCGCCCGGCTGAAGGACTTCGTGCACCGGCACCCCGTCGCGGTCGTCACGGCGCTGGCCGGGCTGCTCCACCTCGCGTGGTTCTTCTCGTTCGCGAACAGCGGCGGGGATCTCGCTGCGCAGGACGCCTGGGCGGAGTTCGTCGGACGGCACCCGGACTCCGCGTACAACCTCGCCTGGTACGGCGGTATGCACCCGGTGTCGTACAGCGTGGTGTCGCCGTACCTGATGTCCGTGCTCGGTGTCCGGACCACGATGATGATCGCGGGGACGCTCTCCGCCGGGCTGCTGACGATGATCCTGATCCGCAGCCGTGCGGTCCGCGAGCCTCTGTGGCCCGCGCTCGCGGGAGTCTTCGCGCTGCTGTGCAACGCGACGTCGGGCCGCGTCACGTACGGCCTGGGCATGGTGTTCGCGCTCGCCGCGGCCGCCGTCGTCTTCTGCTGGCCCTACCGCTGGCGCCACAAACGCTGGGCGAAGGCCCTGTGCGCGGCGCCGCTCGCCGCGCTCGCCACCGGCGCCTCGCCGGTGGCCGGGCTGTTCGTCGGCCTGGTCGCGGCGGCCCTCTTCTTCCAGAAGCGGCGGCCCGGAGCGTACGCGCTCGGGATCGCGCCGACCGTCGTCGTGGCCGCCTCGTCGTGGCTGTTCCCCTTCTCCGGGACCCAGCCGATGTCCGTCGGCTCGGCCTCGCTGCCGCTGATCTACTCCGTGCTGGTCTTCGCGCTCGTGCCCAAGGAGTGGAAGACGGTACGGATCACGTCGGCGGTGTACGGCCTCGGTATCCTTCTCGTCTGGCTGATCAGCTCGCAGATCGGCTCCAACATCACGCGGCTGGCGATGCTGTTCGCCGGGGTGGCGCTGCTGGCGGCCCTTCCCTTCACCGTGCCGAGGACGCGCAAGTGGTACGTGACCATCGTCGCCTTCGCCGGATTCACCGGGTGGATCGGTTTCAAGTCCGTCGACGACATCGTGCACACGACTCCGGCGGCGTCCTGGGCGCGCGAGCTCGCCCCGCTCGTGAACCAGCTCCAGGTCGTCGGTGCCGAGAAGGGCCGCGTCGAGGTCGTCCCGGCCCGCTCCCACCGCGAGGCGTCCGCGCTCGCGCCGTACGTGAACCTCGCCCGCGGCTGGAACCGGCAGGCCGACATGGAGCGCAACCCGCTCTTCTACGACGACACGCTCAACTCCGCGAACTATCACGAATGGCTCCAGCGCTGGGCCGTCCACTACGTGGTGCTGCCCAAGGGGGAGCCGGACGGCAACGGCGGTGAGCGCGAACGTCAGCTGGTCCAGCGTGGCATGCCGTATCTCCGGCAGATCTGGGGCGACGCGAACTGGCAGCTCTTCGCGGTGACCGATCCGACGCCGCTCGCCGATCCGCCGGCCGTCGTCGACCGTGCCGAACAGGGCGAGCTGACCATCGAGGTGAAGAAGGCCGGCCGCGTCCTCATCCGCGTTCCGTACTCGCCGTGGCTGGGCCTGGTCGACGCCAAGGGCAAGAGCGTGAAACCGCCCCAGGAGACGGAGAAGTCCAAGCACCGGACCGAGGGCGCCCCGAAGACGTACGACAACCTCAACGGCTGCCTGATGGAGACCCAGGAGAACGCCGCCGGCGACAAATGGACCGAACTCGTGGCGCCGGCTCCCGGCACGTATCGCCTGGCGGCGCCCTACCAGCTCCCCCGGGGTACCCCATGCCCCGAGGAACTCCGCTGACCCCCGGGGGCTGCCGCCCCCGGACCGCCGCCCTCCTCCAGCCGGCCGAGCGAGGCGGGAATCCACACCGGCAGCTCATCCGCGAGCGTGTGCCGCGTCTCCGTCAGCACCACCCGCTCCGGCACGTCCACGGTCTCGACCACGAACTTCCCGTACATCTCGGAACTCCTTCCCGACAGCCGACCACGGAGGTACTCGGCCAGCGTCCGCTGCGAGGCGAACGGCGTCTCGGCGTCCGCCCAGTAGGCGGCGAGCCGAGCGGCGCCGGTGGTCGCGTCGGCCTCCACCACGTCCGCGATCCGCGCGAGCGGCATGTCGAGCCGGCGCAGGAGCGCGACCGTGCGGGCGCGTTCGACCTGGTCGGCGCGGTAGTACCGGTAGCCGCTGACCTCGTCGACGTGCGCCGGAACGAGCAGTCCGAGCCGGTCGTACAGCCGAAGTGCCTTCGGCGAGAGCCGCGCGCGGGCGGCGAACGCGCCGATCGTGAGCAGTTCCTGATGCACGGGCCCATCCTCCGTCACCGGGCGCGGTCCGCCCGGTGACGAAGAACACTGGTCCCTGCCCCAGGGGCAAGGTCAAACCCCGCGGAACCGGCCCCGGACTCGAAACAGAACCCGGAACCGGAACCGGAACCGGAATCAAACCCGGAACCGGAACCGGAATCGAGCCCGGAACCCCAGCCCGAACCGAGCGAGACCTGCCCCCGACCGCGAACTACGCGAGCGACTTCTCCACCGCCGCCACGACCTCCGCCGAGTCCGGCTCGGCCTGCGGCGAGAACCGCGCCACGACATCCCCACCCGGCCCGACCAGGAACTTCTCGAAGTTCCAGCGGATGTCACCGGTGTGACCCTCACCGTCGGCGGTGTCCACCAGCCGCTGGTACAGCTCGTGCCGCGCGTCCCCGTTCACCTCGACCTTCTCCGTCATCGGGAAGGTCACCCCGTACGTCGCGGAGCAGAACTCGGCGATCTCCTCGGAGGTACCGGGCTCCTGTCCCATGAACTGGTTGCAGGGCACACCGAGCACGGTGAAGCCCTGGGCGGCGTACCGCTCGTGCAGCTGCTCAAGACCCGCGTACTGCGGGGTCAGTCCACACTTGGAGGCCACGTTCACGATGAGCACGGTCTTGCCGCGGTACTGCCCGAGATCCGCGGAGCCGCCCTGCAGAGAATCGATCCGGACGTCGAACACAGAGTTGTCAGTAGTCATGAACGGATGCTAACTCCGCCCGGTTCGGTCACCCGCGTCAGCCGCCCTGAGCCTTCACGAGCACCTCGCCGGCGGCCGTACGGGAGTACAGCACCGACCGCCCGGCCCGCCGCCGCTGGATCAGCCGGGCCTCCAGCAGCACCTTCAGATGCCGGCCGACCGATCCCAGCCCCTGCCCGGTCAGCGCCACCAGCTGGGTCGTGCTCAGCGGAGAGCCGAGGTGGACGAGGACACCGGCGCGGGCGGGACCGAGCAGCGCGCCCAGACTCTCCGGCACGGCCTCGGGCCCGGCGTGGGCGAGCGCCCCGACGCACGGGTAGACCACCGCGTACCGGTGCGGCTCCTCCCATGAGACCCAGCCGTGGGACTGGGGTGTGACCGGCACGAAGTACAGCTCGGCACCCGAGATCTCGCGCGGCGGATACTCGTGACGGTTGACCTGCAGCCGGTTGTCGCCGAGCCAGCGCATTCCGGGCCGCAGCGCGTCCAGCGCGGTCGCCCAGCCACCCTGGCTGAGCTGTGCGCTGCGGGCGACGACGTCGGCCTCCAGGACGCGCCGACGCCGGGCCCAGTAGGGGCGTACGGTCTCCGTCCAGACGTCGGTGAGGAGACGGGCGGCGCGCTCCGGCAGGTCGTCGCGGTGCAGGGCGGCGGGGAGGGGCCCGCGCAGAGCGACGGCGAGGTGGGCGCGGGCGTCCGCGGCCGGCACCTCCCTGACCCGTGCGACCTCCTCCTCGAAGCCGGCCTCGCCGCGCGGCGTGGGTGTCAGGAAGTCCGCGATCCACTCCCGGCCGAGCCCGGACCGGATGAGCAGCGCGGTGACCGGATCCTCGGCCAGCCGACGGCGGTACGCGGGCAGATGGGCGTCGAGCCAGGCACGTTCGCCGGGGTGCGCGGCCGTGCCCGACTGCAGCACCTTGAGACTGGCGAAGGTCTCGGCGAGCGGCGAGAGCACGAAGCGGCTGCCGGCGAGGGTGTCGGCATTGACCTGCCACCACCCCATGTCCGCACCCCGTCCCTTCCGTCACCCCCGTCCCGGCGTCCGCTCCGGCCGCCGGGCCCTTCCTGGTCCCGGGCGTGTTCCCGCCCCGGACCTGTCCCTCCGGGCCTGCTCCTGCCCACGTGGCCGCCCCCGCACCCCCTCCGGTCCGGCATTCCCGCTGGTCCCGGACGTCTCAGCGGCCCGTCCCCACCAGGGTCCCCGTCGGGCCGCCCCGCACCCCCGTTGCTTTCGCCGCCCCGCGAAACATTGTCGACCGCCTCGTACACCGCCCGAGACTGCGCCCATGCGCAGCTACTCCGACCTCTTCCGCACCCCGGAGTTCACTCCGCTCTTCCTGACGTCCGCGCTCCAGGGAGCGGCCTCGACGGTGGGCGGCCTGGCCCTGGGCACCCTGGTCTACCGGGCGACGGACTCACCCCTGCTCTCCGCCCTGAGCATGTTCGGCCCGTCCCTCGCCCAGGTGCTGGGCGCGACCACGCTCCTGTCCGCGGCGGACCGGCTGCCGCCGCGCGCGACGACGACGGGCATCGCCCTCGCCTTCGCCCTCGGTACGGCGGCGGTGGCGCTGCCGGGCCTCCCGGTGACCGCGATCTTCGGCATCCTCTTCGCGCTCGGCCTGGTCGCCTCCTTGAGCGGCGGCGTCCGCTGGGGCCTGCTGAACGAGATCCTCCCCAGGGACGGCTATCTGCTGGGCCGCTCCGTGTTCAACATGATGAGCGGGATCACCCAGGTCACGGGGTACGCGGCAGGCGGCGTCCTGGTGGCCGCCGTGTCCCCCCGCGTCGGACTCCTGACGGCCGCGGCGCTGTACCTGGCGGCGGCGGCCGGCACCCGCCTCGGCCTGACGCGCCGCGCGCCCCGCGCCTCCGGCCGCCCGTCGGTCGCCCGGACCTGGCGTACGAACGCCCTCCTGTGGTCGTACGGCCCCCGCCGCACCGTCTATCTGCTCCTGTGGATCCCCAACGGTCTGATCGTCGGCTGCGAATCCCTCTTCGTCCCGTACGCCCCCGAGCACGCGGGTGCACTCTTCGCCTCCGCGGCCTTCGGCATGCTGGTGGGCGACGTGACCACCGGCCGTCTCCTCGCCCCGCGCGTCCGGGCACGGCTGGGAATCCCGTTCCTCCTGCTCCTGGCCACGCCGTACCTCCTCTTCGCCCTCCACCCGGGCATCGCGGTGTCCGCGGCCTGCGCGGCCGTCGCCTCCGTCGGCTTCGGGTCGAGCCTGATCCAGCAGGAACGGCTGATGGCGCTCACACCCGAGGAACTCGGCGGCCACGCCCTCGGGCTGCACTCCGCCGGGATGCTGACCCTGCAGGGCGCGAGTGCGGCCCTGGCGGGCTCGGTCGCCCAACTGACCTCGCCCGGCGCGGCGATGACCGTGATGGCGACGGCGTCGATCGCCGCGACGGCGGCGCTCACGCTGCCGGGGAGGGGGCGTGGGGAGGAGATGGGGTCAGGGACGAGGTCCGGGTCCGGGTCCGAGTCCGGGTCCGGGTCCGGGTCGGGGTCGGGTGGCCGGGGGAGCGTCACCGGAACCGCGCCGGAGCCGACGTCGGGCGAGGCGAAGCCCTTTCCGTAGGAACGAGTACGGGGATCAGCCCCGTACTCCGCACCCTGCGGGACTCCCTACTCCCTCCTCCGTACACTCCCTCCTCCGTACCTCGTACCCCGCACTCCAGGTCACGGCCCGCGAGTGCCGTGCGCCTCCCTCTGGGCGGTCCGGCCGGGACTTCATAGAGTTCTCGGTGACGCGGATACCGATCCGCGGGGGAGGGGATCGTGCCATGGGCGGCGGACCGGATCAGGAGCGGGCGGGCAGGGGGCCGGTCGACCCCGAGCGGATGATCGCGGAGGCGCGCAAGGCGTTCTTCGTGATGTTCGGGTTCCTGGTGATCGTCTGGCTGGTGCAGCTGGCCAACTCGGCGGGCCACTACGCCCTTTCGCGGGACTACGGGGTGGTCCCCGGCGACCTCGGGACGTTGCCGGACGTCATCAGCGCACCCTTCCTGCACTGGAGTTGGGCACACATCGAGAGCAACTCCGGGCCATTGTTCGTGTTCGGGTTCCTCGCGGCGTACCGAGGTGTCGTCCGCTTCCTCGGGCTGAGCCTGCTCGTGGCGGTGACCAGCGGACTCATGGTGTGGTTCTTCGAACGGGGCGGCGTCGACACGGTGGGCGCCAGCGGTCTGATCTTCGGGTACTTCGGCTATGTCGTGGTCCGCGGGATCTTCGACCGGCACCTGATCGACACGCTGATCGGCATCGTCATGGCGGCCTCCTTCGCCTACCTGCTCACCGTCGCCGTACCCGGGACACCGGGGGTGAGCTGGCTAGGCCACCTCGGAGGCCTGATCGGCGGTCTCCTCGGCGCCTGGCTCTTCCGGGACCGGCGCCCGCGGTCCCTCCCGACCGCCCACTCCGGCGGCGACACCGGGACGGCCGCCCGCCGCGCCCCGCGGGCGGGCACCGGTAACCCCCGGGCGGACCTGCACAAGGAACTCGACGACCTCGGCCTCCTCTAGCGCCGCGACAGGCCCCGGCCGTATCGACCCGCGGACGTGCCGTCCGGCCTTCCCACTCGACCCTCCCGTCCGGCCTTCCCGTTCGACCGAACCGGCCGGCGGCGATCCGGTAAGCCGTCGGGCCGCCCCCGTCCTCACCACCCGCACAGGCCGATCGGCCGAGCCGAGGTGTCGCCCGATCCGTGACGGTCGGCGGACCGGAGACGCCGACGGCGTCACCGCACCGGGTGTCGTCCGGATGGCGCAACGGAAACAGACTCACCCGTCCGGCCGACCTGGCGTGCCGTCGGCTGCCGCGCGGGGAAGCCTAGGATCCGCCACTAGAGAGAGACGTCGCCTACCCCTGTCTGCCATTGGCGAGCCCACGTCATGACCGGAGGAGACGGGATGCTGCACCGTGCCGGCAGGACCTCCTGGAAGCGCTTCGCCCGCGTTCTCGTCCCGAGTGTCATGGCCGCCGGGGCCCTCGGCGTCGGCATGGCCCAAGGAGTACTGGCCGCGTCGTTCCTCATCTCCGGCCAGAAGTTCCAGGTGGCCCTGGACACGCTGGACGCCCAGGGTCTGAGCATCTACGGCACGGTGGACGTGACCAGGCAGGGCACCCTCGTGCCGGTCGTGGTCACCGGGGCCCGCCGCGCGGAGATCAGCGGGCTGTGCCAGTCCGTCGTGGTCCCGATCCCGGTCCTGGGCCCGTACACGCTGAGGATCACCGGCGGCCGACGCAGACCGATCGAGGCGAGGAACCTGTTCCTCGACGCGACATCCGTGTCGAGCAGCCAGGCGAATTTCAACGACCTCGACATCGGTGTGGCGGCGGGGGCGGTCAGCAAGGGCCCGATCAGCCCGCAGGACAGGAACTCCCGGTTCTTCGACCCCAACGGCTTTGCCCAGCAGGCGGATTCGGTTCTCCTGAAAGACGTGCACTTCACCACGGTCGCGGTCTCGGCCGCCACGTTCAATGTCCCCGGCCTCGATGTGCGGCTGAGGCAAGGCCACCACGAGTGCTTCTGATCCGCCGGCACGCGACACGCAGCCTTCGCGCCCGATCGCCACGTACTCCCGCCCGCCGAACATCACGGAGAGCTCACGTGTTCCTCCAACGAAGCGGCGGGCGCGAGGACCTGCGCGTCGCCGCCGCCGGCGCCCGACGGGGATTCAGGACCTGGCGGGGTGAACGCCCCTTCTGGGCAGGTCTGTTCACTCTCGCGGCAGCCTTCCCCATCATCTACTTCCCGTACGCGCGGCTGAACTTCGGCGCCATCCCCCTGGCGATGTCGACCTCGGCGGGCGCGGGGTCGCTGATCATCGGGGTTCTGCTCGTGGTCCTCGCCCTCTCCCTCTGGTTCCAGCGGCAGACGCGCGTATTCGCGGGGATCGCCGTCATCCTGCTCGCCCTCGTCTCGTTCCCCGTCGCCAACTTCGGGGGCCTCCTCATCGGGCTGGTGTCCGGCCTGATCGGCGGATCCCTGGCCTGTGCCTGGATTCCTCCGGCGGACGACCCCGAGGCGCGGCCCGCGGTGAACCGTGCGTCGACCCCCGTCCCCGTGGACGAGGACCACGGTGGATGGTGACGCCCTGACCGGCGGTGGGGCAGGCGGGCCGGAGTCCGGCCCCTGTCATCCCGGCGGTGCGGCGAGGAACCGCGCGGGCGGCCGACTGCCGCGGCCCCTCGCCTGCGCGCCGGCGGTGGCCGCCCTGTCCCTGGTCCTCCAACTCGCCGCACCAGCGGCCTCGAAGGCGTGGATCGCCACCGGCGGTGTCCGTGTGTCCGGGCCACCGGCGGACGCCGGCACACCCGCCGTGCGACTGTCGGCCGCCCGGCTGCCGGCCCCCGCGGCGAACGTCCCCTGGGTGCTGCGTGCCGACAGACTCGTGCTCCACGACAGTGCCTTCCGCGGTGTGGTCGTCGTCAGGACCGCGGCCGGATCCGAGCGGGTACTGAAGTTCACCGCACGGTCGCTGGACTTCGGCGACCTCGATCTGACGGCGGGCCGCGGCCGCGCCGCGATGCGTCTGCGGACCAGGCCCGCGTCCACCTCCACGCTCAAGGGCAAGGACGTGGTGACCCTGTACGCCCGGAAGCTGTACGGCACGCTCGTCGGACTGGGCGGCGCTCCGCTCCCCGTGGACCGCAGCGTCACCGTCACGCCCGACGCGCTGCCCCCCTGGCTCTCCCACCCCACCGCGCCCAGCCGCACCCTCACCTTCGAGAACGTGACCGTTTCACAGATCGCCCGGCTCAGCGGCGACATGTCCCTCGCCGGACCGGCCCTCAGCATCGCGACCCGGTGACAACGAGGTCCCGGCCGTGCGGCGGGTCCGTGCGCGGGCCTGTGCGGCGGGTGCCTGTGGGGCGGACCCGTGCGGCGCGGGCTCGGGCGCCGGCCCGGCCTTCGGACGAGGGGCACGGCGGTGATCAGGGCGAACGGCCGGGCTCGCCCCGAGCGCGCCGACCGGCGGCCGGGACCCGCGCCGCGAACCGGCTCCTGACCTTCACCGCCGCCGGGGGACGAACCTTCGCCCCCTGTCGGGGCCCGATCTTGGCCGTGCTATTTTGCGCTCCTTGATCGTGAAGGTTATGTGGGGGCCATTCATGAAGCCGGCGCGATTCTCACCGCCAACCGCCGTGGCGCTGCTCCTGGGACTGACGACTGTCATAGGTCCCGGCGCGGCCGACTCGTACGCGGCGTCGGGCGTACCGCTGCCGATCGCGCACTTCGCGGACATGGCGGTGGACGCTCCGCACGGACATCTGTTCGTCAGCGGCGGCGCCGGCACCGACGGCATCCTCGTCACCGACCTCGACGGCGGGAACCCGACGACGATCAGTGATGAGCCGGGGGCCACCGGTCTCGCCCTCTCCGACGACGGGTCCGTGCTGTACGCGGCTCTCCCCGGCCAGGACGCGATCGCGGCGATCAGCACGAACAACCTGACCGAGTCGGCTCGTTACGACACGGGCACGGGAACCCGTCCGGACTCGCTGGCCGTCGCCGGGGGCACCCTCTGGTTCGGGTACGGCACGGAGGGAGCCGGCGGCATCGGATCCGTCGACGCGGCCGGCACGGTCACGGTGCGGCAGGATTCCGGCAGTTGGCCGGTGCCGCCGATGCTGGCGACGACCCCGACCCCCTCCGGCGTACTCGCCGCCGCCGCGCAGACGGGCGACACCGCCGCCGTCGTCACGTACCGGGCCCAGGGCGACGCGCTGAGCCGGCAGGCCGCGAAGGCACTGCCCGTCCCCGACCTGAGCGACTTCGCGGTGACGGCGGACGGCCAGTACCTCGCGGTCCCGTCCTGGGTGAACCCGAGCGCCGACCGGTATCGCACCTCGGATCTGGCGGTGGACGGACGGTTCGCCGAGGCCGTGGCCTCAAAGGCCGTCGCCGTGGCCCCGGACGGCACCCTGGCCGGCTGCGGCTGCACCTACGCGGTCCGGGCGCTGCCGGGAACGGGCGAGGGCTTCTACAACGAGTACGACTACGAGTCTCCGCTGAGCCTGCCGGCCCACGGCCTCGCCTGGTCACCGGACGGGAGCCGCCTCTACATCGTGGGCGTGGACGCCTCCGGGGGAACACCGACGCTCCGCACGGCCCGTGACCCGGAAAGCACTTGGGTCCATCTCAACGGAGGTTCGACCACCACTCCGCTCGCCCCCGGCGAGGCCTATGCGTTCCGGACGGGCTTCCATTCGCCTCTCGACCTCGGTGCCGGGGAATCCCTGATACCGGGCACCGTACGGATCACGCGCTACGACGCCGCGGATCCGGACGGCGCGCTCATCCCGGACCCGACCACCACGCGGGCCGACGCGGCCGACTTCTTCGGGTCGTACCACGTCGCCGGCACCGCTCCCCTCAGTGGCCCGCTGAGCTTCCGCGTCGACTACTCCGGAAGCGGCCACTACGGTCCGGCCGGCCAGACCTTCGACGTCCCCGTCGCCAAGTACGCGCCCACCATGGCGCTGACAGCTCCGTCCACCGCCGGCCGAGCCGCGCCGACGACCGTCACCGGGCGTCTGACCTGGCCGCACGCGCATGTGCCGACCGGCGCGGTCCACGTCGTCAAGACCGACCCGGCGCACACCTCCGGCTCCTCGCTGGGCACCGTGCCCGTCGCCGCCGACGGCACCTTCGCCTTCCACGACACCCCGCAGGTCGGCGGCGCGAACACCTACGCGTTCACCTACGACGGCGGCACCTCCTACCTCCCGGTCACGGCGTCGGCGAAGGTGCAGGTGTCCCGTGCCACTCCGAGCCTGAGCGTGACGACCGACGCGAAGTCGTACCGCTCCGGCGCGACCGTCAAGGTCACCGCGCATCTGGGAGCCACGTACAACTCCCGCTCCCTGACGCTGTACGACCAGCCCGCGGGCAAGTCCCGGACCCAGCTCAAGAGCGGCAAGGCCGACGCGCACGGGAACCTCGTCGCCTCCTACAAGGTCACCCGCAACACCGTCTTCAGCGCGGCCTTCACGGGCGACTACCGCTACGCGCCGCGGACGGTGACCACAAGCACGACCCTCACGCCGGCGGTCCGGACGGCGACGCAGTCGCCGTTCACGACCACCCGCGTCGGATCCACCACCTACCAGGTCTTCTACAAGTCCGAAGTCACCATGGGCTTCAACCTCCAGGTCACTCCCCGTCAGTCCGGCGGCTGCACCACGGTGTACCTCGAGCACTACTACTCGGGAGCCTGGCACCAGGCCGCCTCGCAGACCTGCGTGCCCCTGTACTCCGACGGCTGGTACGGCTACGCCCGGAGTCTGAAGCTCTACACGAGCAACGACCACTACCGCATCCGCGGCCACTACACACCTCCGGCCAAGGACGCACAGACCACCGGCGTGTGGAGCCAGTGGACCTACCTGACGGTCCGCCCCGGCAGCCCCTCCTGAGACCGGGTCCCTGTCTTCTCGTCCGTACACCGTCACCCCCCGCGGCACCCGAGGCACCCGCGGTTCAGCGCGGGATTTCACCGGCGTGGTCGACCACGCCGGCGGCCTTGCGGGCGAAGACGTCGGTGAAGTCCTCGGCTCCGTGCCACTGCTGCCGGTAGCCGAGGTAGGCGTAGGTCCTCGGGTCCAGGACCAGGGTTCGTCGTACGGGGTATCTGGTGCCGCTGACGATCTGGACACCCGGTCCGTGCCGGTGGAGCGCGTCTTGCGTCCCTGCGATGAACCGCACGCCCGGAATGAGCTTCAGGGCTCGGAACAAGGAGGCGTTCACCTTGGGAGGAAGGACGGGAGCCGCTTGCATGAGACTGAAGATCGCGCCTGCCTCGTCGTCGAGGGTGGGCGTGGCGTTGGGCCGTACACCCTCGAAGTACAGGGCCCACCGGAGACTCGGGTCGGTTCTGAGCTGTTCGAGGAGAGCGTGTGGCTCGGCGGGCAGTTCGGAGAGAGCCTTGTAGATCATGACGGGTGTGTACGCCTGGCCGATCTCCGGCCTTGTGACCAGCGGGTTGGTGTGGCCGTGCACGTCCGTCCCGCGTAGGGCGATGGTCTCGCCGTTGCCTTGCCACCATCTCTCACTGGTGGAGCACTGCGGCATGCAGTTCACTGATGCCAGGTAGGCCCACTGATGTGGTCCGGGCAGTTGGGCCGAACTCCTCTCGGCGTTCTTCGCCGCCGCCTCCAACACGAAGGCGACCGTGTTCGTCCGCGTGCTCCTTGGGCTGTCACCACCGGCGGAGGCGACCAACACGCCCGCCGTGACCGCGGCCGCGGTCACCGCCGCGATCGCCGTCCGGCGCGCGACACGGGCGGGGCGCCGGCTGCGGCCGGCGTGGGCGGGACCACCACGGCCCTCTTCCACGGCCGCGGCGATCAGCTTCCACCGGCCGCCGGCCAACCGCGCCGCGGTCGGTGCGGGCACCTCCGCCCGCAGTTCGCGCAGCGCGCTCAGATCGTCGAGGTCACGCATGGCCGTCTTCCTCCGACTGGGACGTAGGGGTGGGATCGATGTCGACGAGGGCGACGCGCATCTTCTTGCGGGCCCGGTTGAGCCGGGAGCGGACGGTGCCCAGCGGGATGCCGAGCCCGGCGCGGTGAGCGTGGCCGCACCCACAGTGCTGCCGACTTTGAGCTGCCAGCAGCCCGGCTTGTAGGGATCTGGCGTGGCGTCCACGATGCCGGAGGCCGCGAGTGCTTGCCCGACGACATCGGGGAGCTGGTAGGCGCGCGAGCGGCCGTATTCGCGCAGTTCGATGGACGGGGCAGCGGCGCTCACGGGGCACCGTCGCTGGAGGACCCGGGTCAGGAAGCCGAACCGTCGAGGCCGAGGCGGATCACGGCGAGTGCCTCGGCGATCTCGACGGTCATCTCGTCCTCGGGTCCGAACACCGTGCACATGTCCTCGTGGAGCGGTTCGAGGACCTGCCGGGCTTCGACGGCCCGGCCCTGGGCGAGCAGCAGCATCCCGATGTTGTGCCGCAACTCCACGGCTTCTTCGCTCACGTCGCTGTCGACGGCCCGTACGACGTTCAGCACACCCTGGAGCGCGGCGAGCGCGGCGGTGACCTGGCCGAGTTCGGCGCGGCACCGGGCTGCCTGGGCGCGGCAGGCGCGGGCCTGCTCGCCGGTGGGTCCGGAGATGCGGGCGTACGCGTCGGCGAGGGCGTCGAACTCGGGCAGGGCGGCCCGGTAGTCGCCGCCGAGGAGGCGGATCGCCGCACGCTGGCTGCGCAGCGCCAGCACCTGCTTGCTCTCGGAGCCGAGAGCGAGGGCCGCGGGTTCGATGACCTCGCCGAGCACCTCGGCGGCCTGCGCGAACCGCTCCTCCTCCAGCAGGGCGTCGGAGTGGGCGTACGCCTCCCTGATGTCCTCGCGCAGCCGGTCGGGGACGGGCGCCGGCTGGGCCCCCGGGAGGACGGCTGTCGGCGTCGGACCGTCGGGTGCGGGGGCCTGGGCGCGGGCGCGCGGCGCGAAAGGGTGCCGGAACACGCTCGTCGGATCGGGTGCGCCGGTCGGCCCGGCATCGGATGTGCCGGGCTCCCGGCCCGGCGGCGGGAGGAACGGCAGCAGCCGCGCGTACACCTCCTGCGTGTCTGCGGGCCGCGCCTCGGACGCTTTGCGGAGCAGGTGCAGGACCAGCTCCTCCAGCGCCTCGGGGACGTCGGCCCGTAGCTGTCGCAGCGGAGTGGGAGCGGCGTTGACGTGCTGGTACATCAGCAGGTATTCGCTCTCCGCCGAGAACGCCAGGTGCCCGCTGAGGAGTTCGTGCAGCACACAGCCCAGCGCGTACAGGTCGGTCTGCGGGGTGATGCGTCCGCCGCGGACCTGCTCGGGCGACATGTACTGGTAGGTGCCGACGGGGGTGCCGGTGGCGGTCAGTTTGGTGACGTCGGTGCGCAGGATCGCCGCGATGCCGAAATCGAGGACTTTCACGGTGCCGTCGCGCGCGACGAGGATGTTGCCCGGCTTGAGATCCCGGTGGATCACCGGCACCTCGTGCGCGTACGACAGCACGGTCGCGATCTGCGCCGCGACGGCGGCCGCCCAGCTGACCGGGAGCGGCCGGCCGGGGTCGAGGTAGGCGGACAGCGGCACGCCGTCGACGAGCTCCATCACCAGGAACAGCCGCTCGTACGAAGCGTCGAGCACCGCGTCGTACACCTGCGGCACGCCGGGGTGCTGGATGCGCGCGGTGATGCGGGCCTCGCGGCGGAAGCGTTTGGCGAACTCCTCGGCCATCTGCGGTGAGGTGACCGCCTCCTGCCGGATGAGCTTCACGGCGACGGGCCGGTCGAGCACGGCATCGTAGCCGCGCCACACGTCGCCCATGCCGCCGTGGCTGAGCTCCTCCAGGAGTTCGTAACGGTCGGAGATCGCCTCCTGCGGCACCTTGCCCCCGGTGTGCGTGAAGATCGGCCACGGTCAGGGGTCAAGTGTGACCGCTGTGTCGATCCGGCGTCCAGCGGTCGCGGTGCGACAGGGCTTGAGCGCGGCGGTGGACGGCGGGCAGGGGGGCGCGGCGGCCGGTCGGCCTGGCGTCGGCAGGACGTACTCCGCCCAGACCGTCTTGCCGGGGCCGCTCCGGCGCGGGTGCCAGTCCCAGCGGTCGGCGAGGTGCTCCACCAGGAGCAGGCCGCGGCCGGTGTTGTCGAGCTCCGTGGGCGTCTCTGCGACCGGTACGCCTTCGGTGCGGGTGTCGGTGACCTCGATCCGTACGGTCGTGGCGTCGCAGGCCAACGCGAGGTGGAAGTCGCGTCCGGGGACCCGGCCGTGCCGGACGGCGTTGGCGGCGAGCTCGGCGACGATCAGCGTCAGCGCGTGATGCGTGTCGCAGTCGTAGGGGACGCCCCACGCGTCGAGGCGATGCCCGGCGAGGCGTCGGGCGAGCCGCGCGCCCCGCGGAGTGGAGCTGAAACGCATCGCGAAGTGGCTTGTGGGGCGGGCGGGCCGAGAGAAGCGGTCGGGGGCAGCGGTTTCATCGGTCATGCCCTCCACGCTCCCGGCGGTGTCGTAGCGTGACCAGTAGTGACGCACCGCCACGTTCCGGTTGTACGCGACGGAGCGGGAGGAGTACGAGGCACGCCGCGTGACCGGCTCGGGGCGGGCGCGTTGGGCCGGGGAACTGGGCTGGGGAGACGGTGGAGCCGATGGAGTCGGACGAGCAGGGCGAGGGCGAGCGGGAGGACGCCGGGCCGAGGCCGGAGGACGAGCCGGGATCGGGCGTGGTGGCGGCGTTCGGGCGGCAGTTGAAACTGCTGCGGGTACGGGCGGGCCTGGAACGGCCGGAGTTCGGCAAGCTCACGGGCTACGCGGGCCAGTCGATCGCCTCCTTCGAGCAAGGTCGGCGGATTCCCTCACCCCGGTTCATCGACCGCGCGGACGAGGTGCTGGACGCCGGGGGCGTCCTCAAGGCGCTGAAGGAGGAGGTGGGGCGGGCGCAGTATCCGGCGTTCTTCAGGGACATGGCGCGGTTGGAGGCGGGCGCGGTCGGCCTGTGCGTGTACGCGGCGCATGCGGTGCCGGGCCTATTGCAGACAGAGGATTACGCGAGGGCTGTTTTCCGCATGCAACGCCCTCTACTCGATGACGACGTCATTGAACAGCGTCTGGCGGCTCGGATGGTGCGGCAAGACATCTTCACTCGTCGGCCACCACCGCTGCTGAGCTTCATCATCGAGGAAGTGGTGCTGCGCAAGCCGATCGGTGGACTGGCGACACTCCGCGAGCAGTTGGAGCAGATCCTGCTCGTGGGGCAGAACCGCAACGTGGAGATCCAGGTGATGCCCACCGACCGAGAAGACCACGCAGGGCTGGGCGGACCCTTCAATCTGATCGACACTGCCGAAGGGCGACGCATCGCGTACACCGAGGTACAGGACGACAGTCGCCTGTACACCAGCGCCGGAAAGATCCATGAGCTCGAAGCCCGATATGGCATCCTCCGGTCACAGGCACTCACCCCCTGTGAGTCGCTGGCCTTCATCGAGGAACTGCTGGGAGAGAAATGAGAGTTCAGCAAACCGAGTCGACTGTGCCGGTGACGGCCTGGCTCACGAGTAGCTACAGCAGCGGCGGGGGTGGTGAGTGTGTCGAGGTCGCATCCGCCGTCGACGGCGTACACATCCGGGACTCGAAGGTCCGATCCGGTCCGGTTCTTACGGTCACCCCCGGCGCGTGGGCCGGGTTCGTCGGGCTGGCGGCCGAGCAGGCCGTCTGAGCCGTACATTCGCAAGCCCCGTGATGGCCCAGCGGCACTGGCGGCTGGGCCACACCACCGCCCGCGACGCGAACGCGGGCGGTGCGAGCGCGTCTACGCGAACGCCTACGCGGGCAGCGCGGGGAATACGACCACCGAGCCGTCCGTGTTGCGGGCTATCTCGATCGCCACGTCCGTCGTCCGGCTGTTGACCGTGACGCCGTCGCCCAGTCGGCGAATCCGGTATGCCGCGCGCATCAGGCGTTCGACTTCACCGGTCGTGATGACGGGGAGCAAACCGCTCGGGCCTGCCAGCTCCAGCGCCGACAGGCGCACCAGGACAGTGGCGATGCTCGACTCCATTTCGTCGAGTCGCTGCTGGTCGCGCTTGAGTGCGCGGGTGAAGTTCTGGAACGGATTGCCGGGGTTGCTCTGGGCGCTTTCGACTGCCTGGAGGATGACGACCCGCCGCATCAGCGCGATGGCCAGCGAGGCGAGTTCGAGGTGGGCGCGGAACGTGCCGCCATGGTCGCCGACGCCGGGGAACGACTTGGTCAGCGTGTCGAGTTCGACGGCCTTACCCTCTGGCAGGTTGTCGAGCGCACTCTGCCACCGGGCGAGACGGAGGTCGGCTTTGCCCAGCGCAGTGTCGATGGTGTGCACTGCCGAGTCGAGCCCCAGCGAGACACCGAGCTTGCCCTCGTCGAGCAGGATGGCCGTGGCCTTGTCGATGGCGGCACGGCTGCCGTTGAGCGCGCTGTGCTCGTCGTCGAGTTTGTCCTGCTGAAGTTGCTCCAGCAGTTCCGTGATGTGTTCGATGGCCTGCTGGCGCTTGTGGTCGGCGTGCGCACTCACCCCCACCGCCACGGCCATGAGCACGAGCGGAGCGGCCACAGTGAGCACCGTGCCGCCGGCGGCTGCGGCACCGGCTGTCGCACCGGCTCCACCGACCGTGCCCGCCGCTGCCGCTCCTCCGACTGGCACGAACCTCGCTTTGGCGGCGATCCTGCCCGTCGTCGTGTTCACGATGTCCCCGAAGACGCGACCGGCCGCCCCCTTCGGCTCCATCAGGCGAACGGTGCCCTGCCCGAACTGGGCGGCGACCTTCGCCGGGACCACTATGCGATACAGATTCTCGCCGGAAGCGGTCGCTCTGGCCGCCGTGAGGGAACTTCGCGTCGATTGCGTGATGAACTGTGACAGGTGCTGAGCCAGGGGACTCGCGGCGTCGAGCGGGAGGCCCTTGGCGCGGTCGATCTTGGCGGGCAGCGGATGCGCCTCAAGTGTGACGATCGGCTCGTCGGCCAGGACGGCCAGCACTCCGCGCAGTTCCGTCAGGCGCTCGGCCGTCATCGACTCGCCCGCGGTCAACCCTGGCACCTGGACCTCACCGGTCGCCAGCGTCCACACCGGAACGATTCCCTTACGGTCGTCACTCATCGTCTCCCCTTGTTCTCCCACAACAGCCCATGGCTGACGTCCGACAAAAACGGTATGAACCTCGTGTACCTGCGGCCGCCGGGTCGCAGACGAACCGAGGCCGGAGGGCGCCCCGGCCGGCACTTCCAGCCGGGGCGTATGCGATCAGACGTCGTCGTCCAGGCCCTCCTCGCGGCGGATCATCCGCCACGCGGCCTTGCGGGCGCTGCGGTCCAGGCTGGACTTGAAGCCCTTGTCGGGGCCGAAGTACTGGCGGCCCATGCCCGCGATGGTGTCGATGTGGTCGGCAGCTTCCTCGCGCAGATCGTCCCCTACCGGGACGCCGAGCTGGAGCGGCTGCACCTTTACGGCCGCTACCTCCTCAACCGGCTGCCACGCGACGGACCAGGCGTGGTTCGCCAGCTCCGTGTGCTTGCTGCTGTTCAAGGTTTCCCGAGTTCCTTCCGAGCCGTGCCGCCGGGCGAGGGGGCGGGTGCGGCCAATTGTGATGGATGCGTGAAGAAGTGTGCCAGTGGGTCAGGTCGACGCGGTCTCGGGTGGGAGCAGTGCGCCCGCCGTCAGGCCGGTGGTCAGGAGGTCCGCGTACTGGTGGGCCAGGTTGGTCGCCTGGCGGGCGGCGGTGTGCAGTTCGTGCACCCGGCGGAAGGCCTCGCCGTAGCGGCGTTGCTCCTGCAGGGGCAGCAGCGGAACGCGCAGTCGGCCGGGTTGGAGGTGGATGGTGGTGCTGCCGGTGGAGGCCCCGGTGATGTTGTCGTGCGCGCCGACGAAGCCGGTGAGGAACCAGGGGTCCAGTCGCGTCGGGTCGGGGCGCAGAAGGTAGAGGTCATGTCCGAGCAGTGCGCCGGTGTCCTGTTCGTCGGCCAGCCTGGCCATGCTTCCGCCGTCTCCTGTGAACACGCGTACCAGGATGTCCCCTTCGGCGATGACCGGTGACGACTTCAGGGGCACGCTGTCGAGGAACGTGCCGGAGGCGGGTAGGCCCTCCGCGATGTCGGTGCCGTGGAGAACCAACCGTCCGGCGTTCTCGGCCCTCCATTGCGCGCCCTCGGTCTTCTCCCGGGTGTCGGTCGCCGCCCGCAGGATCTCGAGGGCGCCGCCGCGGGCGAGGTCGGAGAGGGTGGCCGTGCGCCACTGCCGTGGGGAGTCGCCGGTGGGCTGCCAGGTGCCGTGGGCGGCCTCGGCGAGGAGGCCGGCGTGCTCGGTCAGCTGCTCGCGGTGGTCGTCGGCCTGCCGTGCCACCTGGGCCGGGTCGATGTCGGCGGGCAGGGCGCGGACCTGGCGGGCCGGGGTGAGGTCGACGACCTCGTCGAGGAGATCCAGTACGGGGACGGCCCGGGCGATGCCCGGCTCGTCGGAGAAGGACTCCAGGTCGGCGCGGAAGGCCGTCCAGTGGTCCAGCACGGTGTCCGTCAGTTCGTCCCAGTCGAGGGCGTCGCGGCGTCGGCGCGTCCCCGGTGAGCCGAGTGTGCTGTCGGCGCGGTTGCGCGGCCTGTCCTGTTGCCGCTCGGCTGCGGCGTCCACGAACAGCACCGAGGCGCGGTCCGGGCCGTCCGGCTCCGGGGTCTGCAGGATCCACAGCTGGAGTCCGATGTGCAGGGGCGCGGCCGCGCCGGACGGCAGGGCCACGACGGCGCGCAGGGCGCCGCCGCGTACCAGTTCGGCGCGTACGCGGCGGCCCGAGGCACGGGCGGCGGTGGCGGGGGGCAGCAGCAGTACCGCGTAACCGCCGGGGTGCAGGTGGGCCAGGGCGTGCTGGATCCAGGCGAGTTCGGATTCCATGCGCGGTGGGACGCCGTAGGCCCAGCGGGGGTCGTAGGCCAGCTCGTCGTGGCCCCAGTCGCGGTCACCGTAGGGCGGGTTGCACAGGACCGCGTCGACCGGCGGCCGCGGGAAGGCGTCCTGGCGCAGGCTGTCGCCGGCCTGTACGGACACCGCCGCGTCGGGCGTGGCCAACAGCAGGTGTACCGCGCTGCGTTGGGACTGCACCGGCAGGGCGTCCTGGCCGTACAGCTCCCGGGCGCCGTGGCGTGCGGCGGCGGCCAGCAGAGTGCCGCTGCCGCACGCGGGGTCCAGGACACGGGCCGTGTCCGCGGGCAGCACGCGCGCCATGAGATCGGCCAGGCGGTCGGGGGTCTGGTAGGTGCCGGTGGAGGCGCTGTCCTCCAGTTCCCGCTCGGCGAGTACGTCGAGGGTGGCCTGGGCGCCCTCCTCCCGTACGCAGTGGATCAGCGCCCGCACGATGCCCGCGTCGGCTGCCGTGAAGGGGGCGGCCTCGGTCTGCGGAAGGGTGTCGGCGAGGTCGGTGACGGCGGCGTCCGCGCGTGTGGCGAGATCGGCGTCCGGCAGGTCGGCCAGCTCGGTCAGCTCGTGCGGGGAGCGGCGGGAGGTGGCGAGGACCAGGGGGAGCAGCGGCGTGGCCGGACCCGCGTCCGCGGAGTGCAGTCGCAGCAGGGTGCGTAGCTCCTCTGCCGGGGCGGCGGCGGAGGTCTGGCCGCGGGAGCGCAGCCAGGCACGCACGGATTCCAGGTCGTAGAGCGGGCTGGTCTCGTTGCCACCGGCCGGTGCGGGGAAGTCGTCGTGCCGGCGGCGCCAGTTGCTGACGGTGGCGCGTGTGACTCCAGCGATGCGGGAGATCTCCGCGGCTGTCACCTGGGCTGTCGGCTGGGGCATGACGGGTTCTCACCTCTCGTCGGGTACGGAGAGCACGTTACACCACCGACTAAGTGTGTAAGCAGGTTTGACAGTGCTTTCATCTCCATGCTTATCTGTAGATGCTTCCGCTGGCAGTCATCGGCGGCAGCACCCCCCCCGTGGGACCGGCCGTCGCGGCGTGCCCCGGGACGGCAGACGAAGCCTCACGAGCGGAGAGACCTGCTTGACCGAGACGGGCGAGCCCGAACTGACCGTGTATCACCGCCACCTGGCGCAGTTGCTGAAGCGCGACGCCGGGGAGAACTTCCGGGCCCTGCTGGTCCAGGCCCGCCACATCACCGGCACGTCCTACGAGACCAACCTCTACGACCACCAGCAGGCATTCCGCCTCCTGTGGCGCCACCTGGAGCGCAGCGGCCACCTGCGCCGCGCCCACCGCGATGCCCACACCCGCCTCGCCCCGGTCACGCCACGCCCGACGAACGCGCCGACCTGGAGCTGTTCCTCACCGTCTACGGCCAGGTCCACCCGCAGACCACCGCCGGCGCCTGACCCGTATGACCCACCCGGCGGGCGTCACGCGTCGGCCGCCCCCTCTCCCGCCGCCCTCAAGGGCTACCTGCTCGGAAAGGAAGTCATCCATGAGCATCACTGTCGACTCCTCGCGCCTCTCCCTGGTGCGTGAGGAGTCCACCTACCTGGCGATCCGCACCAGCCAGGGCGGCAGGACCGTCTACACGACGCGCATTCCGCTCGCCGACCTGTCGGTCATCCTCACCATCCCCGACCCGGCCAAGCCGGACCCGGACAACCGCAAGGTGGACATCACCCACGCCAAGGGCTTCGGCCAGTACCTCGCCGACAACCCCAAGTGGGTGGCTCCGGCCCTCCTCATCCGCGACACCGGCGGCTGCCGCTTCGAGCCCATCAGCGAGGACGGCTCGGTCGGCTACCTCACCGTCCCGTGGTCCATCGGCGGCATCGGACGCCTGATCACGATCGACGGCCAGCACCGCATCCTCGGGGTCCACCTGGAGAAGAAGCGCATCACGGACGAGGTCTCCCGCGTCGACCGGGAGATCCACCGCGCGGGCGAGGCCAAGAAGGCGAAGCTGGAGCAGGACCGCGAGGCGCTGATCGGCCGCATGCAGCGACTCAAGGACGAGTTCGTCGGCATCGACATCTACGTGGAGCCCGACGGCGTCAGCGGCCAGCAGATGTTCGTCGACGTCGCGGACAACGCCAAGGGGATCTCCGGTGCCGTCCGGGCCCGCTTCGACACCTCGCGCATCGCCAACCGCACGCTCAGCGACATCGTCGTCCACCCCCTCTTCCTGGGCAAGGTCGACATCGAGCGGGACCGGATGACCCTGACCAACCGCAACCTGATGGGCGCCAAGCACGTCGCCGACATCACGCGGGCCGTCATCGGCAGTGCCAGTGGCCGCTTCAGCAAGAAGGTCGAGTCGCTGACCGACAACGAGGTCATCGAGAGCGTCCGCAGCTTCCTGGACGTCATCTCCCTCGCTTTCACCGCGCTCGCGGAGATCACCGAGGAGGACGTGGACAACTACGACCCCTCGCTCTCCGAGAAGAGGAAGAACGAGCCGCCGGCGCCCCCCACCAAGGCCATGCGGCTGCGCGAGTCCTCGCTCCTGGGCTCGGTGGGCATGCTCCGCGTCCTGGGCGGCGTCTACCGCAACCTGAAGGAGGACGGAGCCGAGGACGGTGACATCCAGGAGTTCTTCAAGCGGCTCGACCGGCACATGACCGCCCCCGTCACCGAGGACAGCATCTGGCGCACCACGGACGCGAACGAGGACTTCGAGCCGAACGCCTCCGCCCCGATCATGCGTCAGCAGAACGTCGTGCACCTGACCAAGGTGATCACGGACTGGTACAAGAAGGCCCCTGCCGCCATCTGACCCACCGGCAACACCGGAGCCCGTCCACATCCGACGGATTCCAGGGGCCATTGCGACACCGTGCCGACGCCTGACCCACACGATCAAGTTCGGCGGGCGTCACGCGCGCCCGCCCTCTCCCGCTGCTCTGTTGCACAGACAAGAAGGCAACAACTGCCATGGGTCGCCGTTCTCCCCTCGCCCACGCACCGCGCCCCGCCACCTCCACTCTCCGCCAGGTGCACGTGAACGACAAGGTCGAGGCCGTCGCCGGGCCGATCGTGCTGGCCACGGATGCCTCGGTCAGTCCGGACCGGGTGGCCTCCGGCTACCTTTCCACCACCGGCCACACCGGTCTGCGCGCACACCTCTACCCGAAATACCTCGTACGCCCCTGCTCCCGGGTGGTCGTCACCGAACTGCGCGCCGTGTACGGGGGCCTCAAAGCAGTCCTCCACGCGCACCCCGGCCGGCCCATCGAGGTCCGCGTGGACAACCTGCAGGCGCTGCGGCACCTGCACAGCTGGCGGCAGGGCGGGACGGACATGCCCGAGGGCTACGACACCCACCTGCGTGCCCAGGGCCGCCGGCCCAGCCTGGTCAAGCTGCAGTTGCTCGCCGAGTACACCCCGCACCTGACCTTCGTCCACGAGAAGGCCCACGCCGGCCATCCCCTCAACGAGGCCGCGGACTCCCTCGCCAAGCTCGGCCTTCGCTGCGTGCGCGGAGCCGTCCCGCGCACCGAACTCCCGCGGCTGGTCCCGTTGTGGGCCGCCGGCGCCCTCGCCGACTACCGGCGCTCCCTGGCCGCCTGACGCACATTCCAGCTTCACACGTCACACGTCACACGCACCCGCAAGGTGCATCTACATCCCTTGGGGGGACCATGAGTCAGCAGCAGTACCCGCAGCAGCCCCAGCCCGGTTGGGGAGGCCCTCAGCAGCAGGGTCACGGCACTCCGCCGTTCCAGCCGCAGCCGCCGAAGAAGTCGAAGGCGGGGAAGATCGTCGGCTTCGGCTGCCTCGGCGTCGTCGCCGTCTTCGTTCTGATCGGCATCGCCGCCGCGGCCGGCGGCGGAAACGGCGACTCCATCGACACCGGCACCAAGGACAAGGCCGTCGCCGCCGGCCGCACGCCGGAGTCCGACAAGGCCGAGGCGACGCCCGAGCAGAAGACGAGGACGCAGGCGGAACAGTTCAAGGCCTGCGTCGCCAAGTCCGGTACGGCCGCGGAGAAGAAGGCCGTCCAGCACGTGACGAAGGTGACCGGCGCGGACAAGCGGAACGACATCCTGGACTCGGCTGAGATCTACACCGACTTCACCGGCGGGTTCATGAGCGACGACGAGGGGGACGCGAAGCTCATCGCCTCCGCGTTCACGTCCTGCTACGAGTCCAAGAACGGGCTCGTCAGCGTCTACGGCCAGGATGGCGACCTCATCGCCAACGCCAACTACTGATCTCTTCTACCCAGGCCGTGAGGTGGTGCGGCGGCGGCTCATTCGACAGAGGCAAGTGGACTGACACCAGGTCGGCTGACCGGCTGCCCGAGCGAGTCAGTACGCCTTCGAGTGCGGCGGCGAGGCGATGCTCCGCCGCCTCCGCGCCGCCCCCGGCCACGACCTGCCGTGTGGTTTTCACCCTCCGATTCCTTACCTGAAGGACAACCGTGAACAGACCCAAGGTCCTCGCCATCGCCGCCTGCGGGTTGACCGCCCTGACCGTCACGGCGGCCACCGTGGACCACGTCAGTACACACTCCGCGCTCGCCGCCTCCCGCCGTCAGGCGGCTGCGGCCGACCACCGCGCCGATCAGGCCGAGTCCCGCCCGCCCAAGGTCGTCACCCATACGGTCACCAAGACCGTGGACAAGCCCGTCTTCGGCCGCTCGACGCTCCTCGGCGCCTACGCGTCCGGCGTGATAGCGGGGGGTGTGTACGCCGACGACGGCAGCATGGCCTACACCGCGAGTGACAGCACCTGCTCGCAGGAGTACGCCCAGATCTCCCAGGAGCCCACCGGCGGCACCGTGCACCGCGACGCCTTCATGAAGGCCTGCCTGACCAACGTCAACGACACCGCCAAGGCCGACCCCGCGCCCTGACCCGCGGCGCTTGGCGCTGACTGGCGGGCCACATGGGCGCGTTGGGCGCGGCCGGCACCCCTCGACGAGGCCGCAGACCGCCGACCCCCTCGCCAAGCTCGGCCCGCACTTCGCGCGTGGCACCGCCCCGCGTACCGAACTCCCGTGCACCGAACTCCCGCGCTTGGTCCCGCTGTCGGCCACCGGCGCTCTCACCGACTACCGACGCTCCCGGGTCGCCTTTCCTCACTGCCGTCCGGGAATCCGGTCAACCTGCCTCGCCTTCGGCCCGGCCCTCGGGCTCTCCACGCCTTCCCGCGCCCACTCTGGAGCACCTCATGACCGAGACGGAACAGCCCCAGCACGCCGCGCACCATCGCACCCAGCCGACCCGGACCGCCCCGTCCATGCCCGTAGCCGAACTGGTTGAGGCCCGCCTCGCGGAGGCGCTCCTCAGCGAGCCGGTGAAAGTGCTCCTCAAGGACGCGCTGGGCGAGGGGGAGGCCGAAGGGCCGTCCTCCGTCGGCCGGATCTACCTGGCCTCCGTCGCCGTCACCGGATTCCGCGGCATCGGCCCCCGCGCCTGGCTGAACCTCAGCCCCCGGCCGGGCGTGAACCTCGTAGTGGGCCGCAACGGTTCCGGCAAGTCCAGCATCGCCGAGGGCATCGAGACCGCGTTCACCGGCACGAACACGCGTTGGCATGGGCTGCACGCGTCGCGCAGCGGCAACTGGCGCAACCTCCACCTCGAGGACGGTGCCAAGCCGGAGATCGAGGTCAAGCTCGCCATCGAGGGCGACACCGGCCGCAGCACGCTCACCCGTACGTGGGAGAGCGGGGACTTCGGCAGCTCCGAGGCGGAGTTCAAGCGGCCCGGACACGGACGAGTCCCTCTCGACCAGGTGGCCTGGAAGCAGGCCATGGAGGACTACCGGCCCTTCCTGTCGTACGTCGATCTCGACCGCATGATCAGCGGCAAGCCCTCCGAGATGTACGACGCCATCGCCACGATCCTCGGCCTGCGGCATCTCAGTGCGGCGGACAGCCGGCTTCGCGCGGAGGAGAAGGTACTCGACGACGCGGCGAGGGCGGCGAAGGCGGAAGTCCCGGAACTCGTGGACGCCCTGTACGCGCTGGAGGACGACGAGCGCGCGGTGCACGCCCTCCTGGCCATCGACACCCCGGGCAGCCCGGACTTCGACACGGTCGAGGCACTGGTGGCGGGACTGCCCGCCGACACCGACGAGGGTCTTCTCGCCGAGCTGCGGGTCGCGGCCGCTGTGCGGGGCCCCGACATGGAGCAGGTCGCCGACGCGGTGGGAGGGCTGCGCAAGGCCCTCGCCGATGCCGAGGACGTCCGCGGCACGAGCGCCGAGGACGCTCACCAGCGCGCCGACCTCCTCGCCAAGGCCCTGGCCCACTACGACCGGCACCCCGACGAGACGTCCTGCCCGGTCTGCGGAACGGACCGCGTCCTGGACGGGGAGTGGGCTGCGCGTGCCGCCGCGCAGATTGCCGTACTGCGGCAGGAAGCCAAGGCTGCCGACGAAGCGCGCAGCGCACTGCGGTCGGCGGTGCGTGTCGTGCAGGACCTCGTACACCGGCCTCAGCGGATCCCGGCCGCGTTGACCGACCCGTGGGACGCCTGGGCCGACTGCCGCACGGTCAGCGATCCGAGCGAGCTCGTCAGGCGCGCCCACGAGGCGGCCGGGACGCTGGCCGACGCTTGCGCCGCGGTGCGAGAGAACGCCACGAGGGAGCTGGAGAAGCGGGACGAACGCTGGCGCCGGCTCGTCACCCGCCTGGCCGGCTGGGCGGAGCGGGCCCGTGCGGCGCAGGAGAGCGGTCCCCGGCTGAGAGACATCCGGCGGGCCCGTGCCTGGATCAAGGCACTGAGCACCGAGCTGCGGGAGCGGCGCATGGAGGGCTTCGCCGAGCAGTCGCAGCGCATCTGGGAGAAGCTCCGCCAGGAGAGCAACATCGACCTCAACGGTGTGAGCCTGCGCGGCAGCGAGAAGGCCACCGTACGCAAGCTCGTCATGGACGTCTCCGTCGACGGCCGGGACGCCTCGGCACTGGGTGTCATGAGCCAGGGCGAACTGCACTCCCTCGCCCTGTCCCTGTTCCTGCCGCGCGCCGTTACGGCCGACAGCCCGTTCGGGTTCGTAGTCGTCGACGACCCGGTGCAGTCCATGGACCCCGCCAAGGTCAACGGGCTCGCCCAGGTCCTGGACGAGCTCGGCAAGCACCGACAGGTCGTCGTGTTCACCCACGACACCCGGCTGCAGCGGGCGTTCACGAGCCAGGAGTTGCCGGTGACGGTGTTCCAGGTCGAGCGGAGCAAGGCCTCGAAGGTGAAGGTCGAGCGAGTGACCGATCCGGTCGCGCAGGCGGTCGCCGACGCGATGGCCATCGTCCGCACCCCGGATCTGCCGTCGGCGGCCCGGACCCATGTGCTGCCCAGCCTGTGCCGTATCGCTCTGGAGAACGCCTTCCTGGAAGCCGCGTGGATCAGGTACCACCTCTCCGGCGGACCTGAGCGGGAACTGCACGCCGCCGTCGACGATGCCGAGAAGTTCACGAAGGTCGCGGCGCTCGCTCTGTTCGGCGACACCACGCGGATCCGCGACATCGACAAGGAGGTGAAAAGCCGCTACGGAGCCCAGGCGGCTTACCTCATCAAGCAGTGTCAGAGAGGAGCCCACGCGGCGGGAGCGCAGATCACAGACCCGCGCCGTTTCGTCCAGGACGTCGAGGCTCTGGCGCAGAGGGTGCGCAGGCCGGAGGTGAGCGGCCGATGAGTGCCTCCGCTGCATCCTCACCCCCCGTATCCGCGGAACCCGCTTTCCCCACCTCCGTCGAAGACCTCCTGCTGACGGCGGACCGGCTGCTCGCCGGCGACCTCGGCGGTGCCACGGCTGCCGGCCGTCACCGCGGAGCCTCACTGGCCCTGAGGACTGCCCTGGAGATCTGCGTGGACCGGGTGCTCGACGCAGCGGAACCGGGACTCGCCCGCGCCACCATGCGGGCCAAGATGCTCTGCTTGCGCTGCTACACCTCTGGGGAGACTGCCCGGCGGACCCGCGCCGTCTGGTCGCACCTGTGCCTGGGGTGCCACTACCACCAGTACGAGATCGGCCCTGCCTACGAGCAAGTCCGCGCCTGGCGTACGGAAGTCGGCGAGCTCGTCCGGACGTTGGACGTTCCTTGACTGTTTGGTCATGGAGGTCACTCCCTCCTGACGCCGCTGCGATGCACCGCTAGGCTTCACCCATTTCATCCACTACCTTCACGACCTCTCCATCAGCGAGGGAGCTGCGCAGTATGACCCTCCAAGGCAGGCTGCCTTCCACGGACCGCGCTCGACTGGAGAGGCTGCTCGCCTCATGGCGGGACTCACTCATCGATCTGAGCTTCCGTAACCGGCTGCTCAACTACCAACGCCGCTCGTCGTCCGCAGGTATGGATGTGGTCGAGCCCGGGTTGTCCACCGTGCTGGAAGGGCTTTCCCGCGGCTGCGCCTTCTCCGCTGTACGCGACGACGGCGACGAGAGCGCTTCGCCGGACGGCTTGGCACCCCGCGCCAGAGCGGTCCCGGCCAGTTCCGCCACTGGCGCCAGGCCGATCGACACCCCGGCATCCCGGGCAGGATCCGGCAGTAACCGCCCCGTTGTAACGCTCACCACGTCCAAGGCCACGCAGGCTGAACAGGATCGGCATGTGCGTCGCCTCGCCCTTGTCGCGCGGGAGAAGTACAACGACTACGGCCTGTGGGTGCTCCATCTCGGTGTGGGCTTCCTCGACTGGACGCCGGCCTCGTCCGCCGAGAAGAGCTTCAGTTCGCCGTTGGTGATGGTGCCGGTCGTGCTGGAACGGCGACGTGGGGACTCGTACGTCCTGAAGGCCAACACAGATGAGGAGCCGGCTCTCAACCCCGCCCTCGCGATCAAAATGGGCGAGTTGGGTGTTGACTGGCCACGCGTCGAGCAGGTGGAACACCGTGACATTCCAGCTTTGATTGCGCAGGTCCGGCGTGCGGTAGCGGGTATGCGCGGTTGGAAGGTCACCAATCGTGTGGTGCTGGACACGTTCAACTCCAGCAAGGAGGTCATGTATCGAGACCTCCTCGACAACGCCGATCGGGTGCAGGGCAGTGCCCTCGTGCGGGCCATTGGGCTCGGCGCGGACTCCGGCATCTCGCCTGGGACCTTTGCCTTCGAGCCGGCCGACGCCGATCGCATCGACGAGATCCAGCCGCCCGAGAAAGCCCCGCTTGTGCTCGACGCGGACTCTTCCCAGCGGCAGTGCGTCGCTGCTGCGATCGAGGGCCGCAGTTTCGTGATGGACGGCCCGCCCGGCACCGGCAAGAGCCAGACGATCACCAACATGATCGCGGGCTTGCTGGAGCAGGGCCGTACCGTGCTCTTCGTCAGCGAGAAGGCGGCCGCCCTGGATGTGGTCCGCAACCGTCTGAGCGATGTCGGGCTCGATGACTACGTCTTGGCATTGCACAGCAACAACACGGGCCGCAAGCAGGTGGCACAGGAGCTCGGCGGGGCATTGCAGGCGCCTCGCCGCACCCTGTCGGGCGGTGCCCGGGCCGA
This sequence comes from Streptomyces sp. NPDC005195, assembly GCF_040608315.1. NCBI lineage: Bacteria > Bacillati > Actinomycetota > Actinomycetes > Kitasatosporales > Streptomycetaceae > Streptomyces > Streptomyces sp. NPDC005195. The sequence continues at coordinate 39,989 of NZ_JBEXHZ010000003.1, read as the reverse complement.
TCTTCAGCGTGCTCGCCAACTGCGCCAGGAACTCTCCGGGTACGCGGCGGCGATGAACGAGAGCCGGCCGGGACTCGGTATGAGCCTGCATGACGTCCTGGGCAGGATCTCACTGCTGGACCATTCTCATCCGCTTCCCGCGGACCCGGCCTTCGACGCGGCGGCGCTCACGGCCGAGGGACTCGACCAGGCGACTGTGGCAGCCCGCAAGGTCAGCAGGTCGTGGCGCCCGGCTTTGGAAGGCACGGCATTCTCCTGGTACGGGCTGACAGAAGCCGGTAATCCGCTGCAGACGCTCGACCTCGCCACCGAAGCCCTCAGCGAACTCGATACAAGGCTGCTGCCGCACACGGCTCTTCTTGCTGAACTCAATTGGGAGGAAGTCCGTGACACCGCCCGGCTGACCGCGCTGCTGCACGTCGCGGGCGCTCGGCCGACGCTGCCGCACCCTTGGCTGACCACCGATCACCAGCGCCTGACCACGGCGGTGACGGGCTTCCGGTGCCGTCTCGACGAGGTCATCGAAGCCGAACGGTCGGCGGAACAGACACTCGGTGCCGCATGGGAGCAGTTGCCTGCCGAGGCGGATCCCACGCCGAGTGCTGAGGAGACCGCTCTGTCGGCTGTGCTGCCCCCTGCCATCGATATCAGTGTGCTCACGGCCGACGCTGCCCGTGCGCTCGGTGACCGACTTGAGGCAGATGCCCCGGCACTCGACGAGGCGGTCCAGTCGCTGGCGGCCGTTGCCGCGATGTACGGTCTGCCCGCCCCCGAGTCCTGCGACGACGCCCTTCGCTTGGGACACCTCGCCGTTCTCGCAGGACACCCCGACGACGCCAAACCGCTGCCCTCATGGCTCACCCGTGAGGGAGCGACTGCCGCCAGGACCGCCGCACAGGTCCTGCGTGAAGCGGTGATGCGGCTGCGGGAGACCCGGACGAAGGCCGAAGCGGTCTTCACGGACCGGGCGCTGCGGGAAGACTCTCTCGAAGAGGTCACGCACCGGTTTGCCACCGTGCACCGGTCCTTCACCGGGAGGCTGTCCGCAGCGTGCCGCGCCGACCGGCGGTTGGTCAGGTCTCTACTCCCTGACGGCGGCAAATGCACCAAAGCGGTAGTGGCCGCGCTTCCGGCCGCGGTGACGTGGCAGCAGGCGGCACGGACACTGAATGCTGAGGCCGGTCACCATGCGTCTGTCCTCGGTCCGCACTGGCGGAGCGAGGACACCGACTTCGATGTCCTGGACTCCCTCATCGCACGAGCCGACGACATCCTCAGGCTCGCTCCCCGAGTGATGAACCAGGACGCGCTGGCGCGCGAGGTGGCTTCCGGAGGGCAACCGCGCCCTGCCCCGAGGCACACCGCAGAACGGGCAGCCGCGCGGCTGACCGAGTGGCGGGATTCCCTGGTGCTTCCACCCGTGCCCGGGCCGTCGTACGAATTGGAACCGGGAAGCCTCAGGGCCGCTGCGCAATGGAGCCGCGCGCATGTTGCACCTCTGCGAGAGGCTGAGCGACTGATCCGGACGGTGGAGGAGACCGCCGCCGCGAACGGACGAGCGGTCGCGGCACCGGGCACCTGGACTCTCTCCACGGCACGCGCCGGTGTGCATGCCGTACGGGCAGCGCGTGCCGCCGCGGTGAAGTTCGAGTCCGGAGCGGAAGACGACCGGGCCTTGCTCGGGGATCTCTACACGGGCCGGAGCACGAGCGTGCCCGGCCTGACCGCCGCCCTCGACTGGATCACCACTCTGCGTGCGGCGTGCGGACTTCGGAGCACGGCGCCACTGAGTGTGTCCGCCGCCGAGATCCTCTACCGCGCGGAAGCCGACACCGGGCTGGAATCCGCGGCAGCCGCGTGGGCACGGGCCACAGAGGCATTGGCGGGTCTGTTCCGTCCGGAACGTGCCGAGCAGCTCCGAGAGTCGTTCTCCCGCGGCCAGGATGCAGCCTTGAAGGTGCTCGCGGTCCTGGACGGTGATCGGGGCGGCCCTGACGAGTGGCGTGCCTACGACAGAGGCCGCCGGGCCCTCGACGACCTGGGCCTGGGCGATTTGGTGGACCGGGCGGTGCGCCGCGGGGTTGTTCCGGCCGACTTCCCAGCTCTGGTCGAACGTGCGGCTCTCCGCGCCTGGGCTGATCTCCAACTGTCCCGTGATCCACGGCTGGGAACCCCTCGATCCGCGGACCGTGATGACTTGGTGGCCGGCTTCCGGGAACTGGACGCGAGACTGGCCAACCACGCCCGTGCGCGCGTCGTCCAGGCCTGTGACGCCCGCCGCCCGCGAACCACGGACGCTCCGGGTGCGGCGTTGCTCAGGCGAGAGGGCGAGAAGAAGAGTCGGCACAAGCCCGTGCGAGAGCTCCTGGAGGCCGCCAGGGAGACGGTGCCGCTGATCAAGCCGTGCTTCATGATGAGCCCGCTCACGGTCAGCCGATTTCTGCCGCCCGACCTCGTCTTCGATGTGGTGATCTTCGACGAGGCGTCGCAAGTGCTGCCACAGGACGCCATCAACTGTGTCTACCGTGGTCGGGCGCTGATCGTGGCCGGCGATCAGAAGCAGCTCCCGCCCACCGAGTTCTTCTCCTCCATGGGCGATGACGAGGAGGACGGCGAGGACGAGGAGTCCCCCGATCAGTTCCGTTCCGTGCTGGATCTGTGCAAGGCGAGCGGGCTGCTGGAGAGTTTGTCGCTGCGCTGGCACTACCGCAGCCGTCATGAGGACCTGATCGCTTTCAGCAACCGGGAGTTCTACGACGAGTCGATGACCACCTTCCCGGGGGCTCACGCCGAGGGCGCGGATGTCGGCGTCGCCTTCTACCGCGCCAGGCAAGGCGTCTACCGTTCCGGGGCAGCCGCTCGCAACAACCCCGGGGAAGCTGAGGACGTGGCCCGCCGGGTGATCCACCACTTCAGCACGCGCAAGGGCAGATCGCTGGGTGTGGTCGCGCTGTCCCAGTCACAGGCCGTCGCGATCCAGGACGCCGTGGACGCGGCCCGCCGGAGCCGACCCGACCTCGACGAATGCTTCTCCGAGGACCGGCTGAACGGGTTCTTCGTCAAGAATCTGGAGAGTGTGCAGGGCGACGAACGGGACGTCATGATCCTGTCCGTCGGGTACGGCCGTGACGCCCACGGCAAGTTCTCGAAGAACTTCGGCCCCATGAACAAGGCGGATGGCTGGCGCCGTCTGAACGTCGCCGTGACCCGCGCCCGCTACCGCGTGGAGGTCGTAGCCTCGTTCGACCCGGATGAGGTGGGGAACACCGGCAGCAAGAGCTTCCGGCACTTCCACCGCTACCTGCAGTACGCGCAGAGCGGTCCGTCTGTGCTCTCCCAAGAGACGGTGGACCCGGACGCCCAGCCAGAGAGCCCGTTCGAGGAATCCGTACTGGCGGTGCTGCGCGGCTGGGGCTATGACGTGCAGCCTCAGGTCGGTGTCGCCGGCTACCGCATCGACCTGGGCGTCCGGCATCCGCACCGGCCGGGGTTGTACGCGCTGGGGGTGGAGTGCGATGGCGCCATGTACCACTCCTCGAAGGCGGCCCGTGACCGTGACCGGTTGCGCGAAGGAGTACTGCGGGGACTTGGCTGGGAACTGCACCGGATCTGGGGCACCGACTGGTACCGCGACCGGTCCGGCGCCGAAGCCCGGCTGCGCGCCGCCGTCGAACGTGCGATAGCCCTCGTCGGTACGAGCCCCCGCGCCCCGAAAGTGGTCGAGGGTGACGCGGCAAGACCGGAAGCGTCGTCGTCACGAGCCGAGCCACACATCGGGCCTGGGCGGCGGTCCTCCGCGGGTCAGGACGCCGAAACCCGGACTGCTCCAGCTGCGCGACAGCGCAGAACCGTGCCGACTCCGCGGCATGGCGAGTCCCCTCCTGCCGCCCTCTACCCGGTGACAGCGTTGGCCAGGACATCCCGGCAACGTGTTGAGAACGAGCTGTCCCAGATACGCGAGTACCTGCGGCAGCCGAAGACCCTTGATACCGCGGCCGATTACCGGGTGCGTGCCGATAACCGGCGCAAATGGGAAAAGAGGCGTGAACAGCTCGAGGAGCGCGCCACTTTCCTGGAGAGCTTCCTCAGCGCAACCTCTGTCACCCCTCGCACAACCGGGGGAGCGACAGTCGCCCCTGGTCGCTTGGTCGGCCTGACCTTCGACGGATCCGCAGACGTTGAGGAGTACGAGATCACTTCACAGAGCCCGGTCGCGGAGGAGGGTCAGGCGCTCAGCCCTTTCACCCCACTCGCAGCTGCCCTGCTGTGGCGCGAGGCCGGCCTCCTGGTGGAGTACGAGGACGGCTCAGGGAAGCGCCGCACCGCCCACATCCGACACGTTCACGACTGAACGGAACCGTACGGCTATCGGCCGGAGCCGGATGCAGAGGAGCGATCGCGTCAAGGGTGAGGGCCCCGTCCATGTGCCGGGAGCTCGCAGAGGGTCATCCGATGTGACCGGTTGTGGCCACCCCTTGTCCCGATTCCATAGACCCACGGGTTTGGTGTTCACCTGGGAGGACGGAGGCGCTTACCACCTCGAGTGCGTGTCGCAGGTGTTCATGCTCCTCATGAAGAAGCTCGACGTGCCGCCGACGCAGCAGCGCACCCTTTGCCCCGGGCTCGGTCAGCCGCTCGTGCTCCTTCGCGATGGCCAGCTTGTACTCCGGGGTAAAGGACCGCCGCTTCGGCCCGTCCGCGCGCGGACGGCGCTTCTTTTTGCCCACGGCCTCATCATCGGCCACGCCGGCCTCAAGGTCGGCACTGCTCAATGTCACGCTCGAAAGGTCCTGTTCTCGCCCTGCTAACAACAGAAGACTCGATTGGCTTCATGTCTCACGGGAATCCGACAGGGACGGCGCGCACGCATTGGTGGGACGGTCCAGTCAAGGGCACTCACGCTGACCTCTGGCACGGCAAGCGTCTCTGTAGCAGGCGGCATACCAAGTGAGCAGGCGTAATCCTGCGGCCGGGCCGATTTTGCCGCTGCGCACGGCCCAGCCCTGTCGCCATCACCTACGGCCAGCCCTGACAAGCGGCCAGATTCCGTTCCCATGGCGTGCCCATTTCACCGGGGAAACGAGACCGCCGCACTACTTAGCGGCAAAACCGCAGGTCAAGCGTGCCCCCGGCAGGATTCGAACCTGCGACACCCGCTTTAGGAGTTCGATCGACACCCGCCCCTGGTGCCACCGTCGGCAGGTCCGGCGGTCGTGTGGGGGCGCTGCCGTATGCCGCCGTTCGGCCTCGTTGATGTCAGCCGTGGATGTCAGACCGCTCTGGCATCCTGCGCCAGTGACCATGACATGGGCCGCCTTCTGGGCGCTGATAGCCACCCTGAACGGCGAAGCCACGGAGGCGAGCTGCCAGCGTCTGGCCGAGGAGCTGAGCCGCCGTTCCGTCTCCGACATCGTCGGCTTCGCGGAACGTCATGCCGAGGCTCTCTACCGCTTGGACCAAGAGAAGTTCGGGACGCTTCCGGTTGCCGACATGACGGACCGGAACGGCGAGCCTTTCCCGCAGTCTGCCGACGTGTTCCTGTACGCCCGTTGCGCTGTCGTCGCTGCGGGACGAGCCGTATGGGAAGGGGTCTTCTTCGACGTCGACAAGTTTGCCCCGTACACCTCCACCGAGTTTGACGGGGAGTGGCTGCTGTACGTGCCGGATCAGGCGTACGAACTCGCTACCGGGAAGGAGTGGGACCGCCCGACCCGGTATTGCTTCGAGAGCTACTCCAACAAGGATGGATGGCCGGACCTGGGGCGCTGAGGTGGACTACCGCTTGACGGGGATCTCGTAGACGATCTCGCAGTGCGCGGCGGGCACGACGATGTCTGCCGTCTCCACGGGCCGTCCCTCCTCGCTGTAGTAAGTCCGCCGGATGTTCGTCACGAGTGCGGCCTTCTGGATGCCGAGTAGCGACGCCTCTTCGGCGGTCGCCGTCCGCGGCTCCGGCTGTTCCACCGCATGACTGACGATGACTCCGATCGCGGCCATGCGGTTCACGACGCCCGCCCCGGCGTGCGGCCCTCCCTCGGGGAGGACGACGAGGGTGCCGGCTGTGAGGTCGTACGGCTCCCAGCTCGTCGACAGCTGTACCGGCTTGCCGTCCGCCAGGAACTCGTACACCGTCCGGACGCACAGCTCGCCGTCGGCCAGCCCGAGCCGCGCCGCGATATCCGCAGGCGCCGGCACCTTGGCATCCGTCCGGCTCTCCCAGTTGCCCTGCTTGCCCACGGCCCTCATGTCAGTCCGGAAGGGCGACTCGGCGGGGTGCTCCCGCGCCGAGGACCGCACGACCCGTACCCGCTGTCGAGGCTCGGCGACGTACGTACCCGATCCGGCGCGGCCCTCCAGCACTCCATGGGAGATCAGCAACTCCTGCGCCCGGCGGATCACGTTCTCACCCACTCCGCACTCCTGGCCGATCTGGGCGCGGGAGGGCAGGCGATCGCCCGGCTCCCACACGTGCTCCGCGATCCGGCGCCGGAGTTCGTCGGCGATGCGGAGATAGGGCGGCTGCTCAGGCATATGGAAAATCTAGTCCACTAGCTCTAATCTAGTTAACTAGCTTCACTGAAAGTGATCGCCTGTGACGGAGGCTGCCCTGTGCCCGATTCGGAAGTCAGCGCGGCGGCCATGGCCGCACGGCTGTCCATCCTCGGGCTTCCCACACGAGTGGAGGAACACCGCCGTCACACGTCGGTCGAAGCGGAGGTGCCGGACGGGCTCTCCGCCGAGTCATGGCGGGAGGTCCTGGGCGTGGTGGCTGAGGCCGACCGGTTCGGGCTCCTCGCCACCAGCTTGAACGGCCGCACCCTCTGGGCGGTCGTACGCAGAACGGTTCCCACGACGGGCGATGTCGGGGGACCGGGCAATCAGCGATAGGAGCTGACCAGCGTGCTCAACCGTATCCGCCGCGCCGTATCTCTCATCAGGTCGCGTCACTCCGCAAAGGGCAGGCACCGCCGCCCCTTAACGGCCGTCCACTCGCCGAATACTCCCGCTGTCCCCACGTCCGCTGACGCGTGGACGGTCATCTTGGGGCGGACCTCGACTCACGCGGACCGCCGGCACTTGCTCGCGGCTGAAGACGTCGCACTCGTCCGCCCGTACGTGCTGGCCTGGGAGAAGCGCGTCCGTCCGCGCTTGGTGGTCGTCGCTCCTCATCTGCCGATCAATGCGTGGTCGGCCCTCGCGGGGGTCCACTGATGTCCTCGATGTCCGCAAGGCCGTCTCGCCGGCATCTCCGCATCGCGGACGCCTCGGCCGTTCCCTATCGCTCGACCGCCTGCCGCATCGGCACACACCCCGCCTGCGCGGAGTCCTCCCCGGCTCAGGCCCCGGTCGACCTCCCGGTCATCTACGAGGTGTGCGACTGCCCGTGCCACCCGGTAGTCGACCGATCCCCCACCACGGAGGTGGAGCGATGACCGCATGGGCCCCTGGCGGCGCGCTGGTCGGCAACGTCGAGGTCACCGCGGCCACCGTGCAGCGCGGTGATGTCATCCAAGTCGGCGGCCGTGCCTGCCGGGTGAGAGACCTCTTCCAGCTTCCCCAAGGGGCCAAGCAACTGGTCTTCGAATCGGGCGAGCTGCTGACCATCCACGCGCGTACCCGGCTCGTCGCCGTGCGGTCGCTGAGAAGGCGGTGACCGGGTCAGTGCCCTCTCGTCATCACGACATCGCGGACGACCTCCGCCGTCAGATCGCGACCGGCCGCATCCAGCCCGGTGAACGCCTGCGGTCCGAAGCCGACTTAGCCGACCGGTACAAGGTCAGCACGGTGACGCTACGGAGAGCTCTCTCCGTGCTTCAGGTGGAGGGCCTCGTCGAGAAGCTCCACGGCAAGGGCAACTTCGTCCGCCTACCCCTTCGCAAGATCATGTACGTCGGCGGTTGGGGAACCCTGGATCCGTGGACCGCTGCCGAAGCGGCCCTGCGTGTCACCGTTCGCACCACCACGGTTCAAGCGTACGGACATCTCACGACCTTGCTCAACGTCCCTGTGGGCAGCCCTCTCGCTGAGTTCTCGTGCCTCAGCCTCGAAGGAGCGTCACCGCACGGACTGGCCCGCATCTACATTCCGCGTGACCTGGCGCCGGCCGGAGTGCTCGACGATGAATCCGCGTGCGGGGAAGCGGCTACGAGATTCGCCGTGCTCGGTCCTGCGCCGGCCGCTGTCCGGGAGACGGTATGCGCCCGCCTACCGACACCGGATGAAGCATCGGTCCTTCGGATCGGCTCCAAGATGCCCGTCCTCGCCATCACGCGCACGGCAACCGACCCCACTGGGCGCGTTGTCGAAGCCGCGCTGCTGACCTTCCCGGGTGACCGCATCGACGCGGTCTTTACCTCCCTCCACGTGATCGACGAGAGGCAGACGCAAGGATGACGGCACAAGACGAACTGCGGCTCCTCCCATGGTCGGGCCCGGGCGGAAACCCCTGCTACCTGAGCACCGACGACCGGGACGGCTACATGTCCCGCCTGGCGGACAACATCGAGGCGGTCCAACTCGGCACGGCCGCCGAGCTGCTGGAGCGAGCCTCCGAAACGCTCGACGACACGGACACGGACCCGGAGGAGAAGCAACGCCTGGCGAAGGAACTGACCGGGGCCTTGAGAGACGTCCTCCGCGTCGCGATCAGCCGCGGTCACCTGCTGGCGGTGAACGAACCGCACGGCACCTGAAGAAGCGTCCTCCCACCGGCGCCCGCCGATGACGGCCCTCCCTTCTACACGGGGAGGGGAGCCCGAACACCAATCGGGCTCCCCTCCCCGTCGCGCTGAGTCGACCTGCTCCAGAACACATCGCACACCGAAGCGCAGGCGAACCCTTCCCTGGACCGCCTGAACCTGAGCCGACGAAAGTCAGCAACGGCGGCGGGTACGCCGACCGACCAGGCGCGCGTATGCCTCGCTGCACCCCTACCGGGCCTCAGCCACGCTGCCGGGGAAGTCCCGACGGCCTATTGGGAGCGCACCGTCCGCGCCATCAGCTTGGGAAGCTGAGGGTATTCGGGGCCCACCTCGCGACTGAGCTGCGGCGGAGGGGTGCAGCGGCTTCGTGGGCGGCCGATTGGGTTCCCGCTGTTCCCCGCACGTACTGGCACGCCAATGGCACGGCCCGCGTGCTCCCTATAGAGCCTCTGTCCGGAAACGACTTGTGCGAGGGCTCCACCTTGGGCTGGGACGGATCTCACCCGCGCGGATGGCCCTCTGGCGTCCGGCGTTTGGCCGCGGTGGTGAGCGTGTCGAGTCAGACCCCCCGTGATCATCCTTGCTACCGTCCACTTCGCCTTGAATTGATCCATAAAAGGAACGATTCGCGCCCACGGGGGGTTGAGAGGACACGGACCATGAACGACTTTTCCCGGCGTCGGCTGCTGAAGACTTCGGCGGTCGCCGGCGCTGGTGCCGTTGTCGTGTCGGGTGTCGCTGCTGCCGCAGCCCCCGTTGCGAGCGCTGTGACGGAGGCTGCGGCGAGCGGAGCGCACGGGGGGCACGGACACTGCCCGCCGGCGAAGCTGACCGGCCGGATCGTTCGCCCCCACGACGCCGGGTACACGGACGCGCGCCTGGGCTGGGACCAGCTCTTCTCCCACTATCCGCTGGTCATCGTCTTCGCCCAGAACACCCGGGACGTGGTCAACGCCCTGACATGGGCGCGACAGAACGATGTCGCGCTGCGGATTCGCAGCGGCCGGCACAGCCTTGAGGGCTGGTCGAACGTCGACAGTGGCCTCGTGATCGACATCAGCGAACTGAAGTCGGTGCACATCGACGCCAAAGCTCGCGTCGCGACCGTCGGCGCCGGGCTCAACCAGGAAGAAGCGGTGACCACACTCGCGAAGCAGAACTTCGCGGTGACGACGGGCACCGAAGGCAGCGTGGGTCTGTCCGGCGCCACGCTCGGCGGCGGCTTCGGGTTCCTGACCCGTTGGCTCGGCATGGCCTGCGACAGCCTGATCGGCGCCGAGATCGTCGTCGCGGACGGCGACGAGTGCGCCAAGGTGATCAAGGTCGACCTGAACCACCACTCGGATCTGCTGTGGGCGCTGCGCGGCGCGGGCAACGGCAACTTCGGCATCGTCACCTCGCTCACCTACAAGCTGGCCCCGCTGAAGAGCGTCACGTATCTCCAGGCTACGTGGGACGGAACCGGCGACCTGCGCAGGCTCTTCGAGACCTACCAGCGCACCGCGCCGCACACCGACGCCCGCCTCGGCACCCAGCTCGAAGCCCACCGGAACCAGATCCTGCTGTTCGCGGTCCTCCCGGAGGGAACCCCCGCGGAGACAAAGCGGCTACTGGCCCCGCTCCTGTCGATCGGCAGCCCCCAGGTCACGACACAGGTGGGCAACTGGGGCGACGTGTACGCGGGATTCCAGATCCCGACCGAGCTCGAACCCGCGAACTGGAAGTTCTACTCGCAGTTCGCCAGGAAGCCGTTCCCGACCAAGGCGATCGACATCGTCACCTCGTACGTCAGGTCCGCCCCCACGGACGACAGCAACTACTTCCTCCAGGCGTTCGGCGGGAACGTCAGGAAGACCCCCCGCGGCGGCACGGCGTTCCCGCACCGCGACGCGCTCTTCTACGCCGAGCCCGGTGTCGGCTGGGGCAAGCGCAGTGACCAGCCGGGCATCTGCGACCCGCTCACCCCCGAGGCCCAGGCCTGGATCGCCGAGTTCAGCCAGAAGCTCCGTCCGTACGTGGACGGCGCCTACGTCAACGTGCCGAACATCGGCACGCAGGACTGGGAGACCGCCTACTGGCGGAACAACTTCGGCCGCCTGCGCAAGATCAAGGCGAAGTACGACCCGCAGAACGTCTTCCAGTACGACCAGAGCATCCCGCCCGCGGTCTGCTGACCTGACCGAGCACTGACGAAAGCCCCCTCCCGACTGGTGAGGGGGCTCCGTCATGTCTACCCGCCCTGGGGCCTCCTTTGGACGGTTCTTGCGGTTCCGGATGTCGACGCACCCATGGACAGCCCCTTCATCCGCAGTCGCAGCCTGCGGTCACGGGCTCCGACTCGACGGCCAGGCTGGTGCAGCAGCCGCCACCGACGTTGGGGTCGGCGCTCTTGCCGAGCCTGTCTGCGTCCGCCTTCACGACGTAGACCTCCCAGGGCTCCTTACCGGGGCCGTGCACCCACACCTTGTCCTGGAGGGCGTAGCAGCAGGAGGTGTCGTTCTCCTCGAACGTGGCGAGGCCTGCGTCCTTGAGCCGGGTGGTGGCGGCGGTGACCTGGTCGGTGGAGTCGACTTCCACGCCGAGGTGGTCGAGCCGGGTCTCTTCGCCGGGGGCGCCTTCGATGAGGACGAGCTTGAGCGGGGGCTCGGTGATGGCGAAGTTGGCGTATCCCTCGCGCCGCTTGGCGGGTTTGGTGCCGAAGAGCTTCGAGTAGAAGGTGATCGATGCTTCGAGGTCGCTGACACGCAGGGCGAGCTGAGCGCGGGACATGGCGGGGTCTCCCATCGGCTTGCATTGACGTCTGTCGATGCAACCTTGTGTCTTGGATCGAAGGATGTCAACATAGACGCATGTCGAAGCAAGAGCTTGTGGTCCTGGGTCGGACCGACGAGGACGGCGCGTGTTGCGCCGGGGTGGCTGCCGCGCCTCTGGCCGAGGATCAGGCGGCCGAGTTGGCCAAGGTGTTCAAGGCGCTGGGTGACCCGGTACGGCTGCGGCTGCTGTCGATGATCGCCTCACAGGCGGGCGGTGAGGTCTGCGTCTGTGATCTGACGCCGGCCTTTGATCTGTCGCAGCCGACGATCTCCCACCATCTCAAGCTGCTGCGGCAGGCTGGTCTGATCGACTGCGAGCGGCGCGGTACCTGGGTGTACTACTGGGCGATGCCGGCCACGCTGGACCGGCTCGCCGGCTTCCTGAAGACGTCGCAGCCTGCGGAGGCGTGAGCGTGCCCCTGGCTCGCCGGGTCGTGGCTGAGTTCGTCGGATCGGCCGGCCTGGTCGCGGTGGTCGTCGGCTCCGGCATCCAGGCGACCGAGCTGACCCGGGACGTGGGGGTGCAGCTACTCGCCAACTCGCTGGCCACGGTGTTCGGGCTGGGCGTGCTGATCCTGCTCCTGGGCCCGGTCTCCGGCGCGCACTTCAATCCTGCCGTGACCCTCGCCGCCTGGGCCACCGGCCGGCGCACCGAGGACGGGCCGACTGCGCGGGAGGTCGCCGCGTACATCCCGGCCCAGATCGCGGGTGCTGTCGCGGGTGCGGTCCTGGCGGACGCGATGTTCGGCAAGCCGCTCGTGCAGTGGTCCACTCACGACCGCTTCGCCGGTCACCTGTGGCTGGGTGAGGTCGTCGCGACCGCCGGCCTGGTCCTGCTCGTCTTCGGCCTGGCCCGCACCGGTCACGCCCGCTTCGGGCCCGCGGCCGTGGCCTCCTACATCGGCGCCGCGTACTGGTTCACGTCCTCCACCTCGTTCGCGAACCCCGCGGTCACCATCGGCCGGGCCTTCACCGACACCTTCTCCGGGATCGCCCCCGCCTCCCTCGGCCCGTTCATCGTGGCTCAACTGGTCGGCGCCGCCGTGGGGCTGGGCCTGGTGCTCGCGGTCTTCGGACGTCCGGCGCCCGCGGCCGTCCCCACCGGCCTTCAGGGCGAATCCGACCTCGCCTCCCCCGTGCTCTCCTGACCTGCCCTCCGCCAGAAAGACGTACCCGCCATGACCTCTCCCGCTGAAAAGCCGTCCGTCCTCTTCGTCTGCGTCCACAACGCCGGCCGCTCGCAGATGGCCGCCGCGTTCCTCACCCACCTCGCGGGCGACCGCGTCCAGGTCCGTTCAGCTGGGTCCGCGCCGGCCGCGACGGTCAACCCGGCCGTCGTCGAAGCCATGGCAGAGGTCGGCATCGACGTGTCCGCCGAGGTCCCCAAGGTGCTCACGGTCGAAGCTGTGCAGGCCTCGGACGTGGTCATCACGATGGGCTGCGGCGACACCTGCCCGGTCTTCCCCGGTAAGCGCTACCTCGACTGGGAGCTCCAGGACCCGGCCGGTCAAGGCGTCGCCGCCGTGCGTCCCATCCGCGACGAGATTGAGAAGCGCATCCGCGGCCTGCTAGACGAGATCGCTCCGGCGAGCCAGGCGTGAGCATCTGAGTAATTTCTCAGTTTCCTTTGGGATAGCAACCCACCCGCAGTCTGTCGCCACTGACATACAGCACCGTTGGCGCATGCCTCCGGGTCGAGTGAGACGCGGATCGGTGGCCCGCTGAGCAAGATCACAATCATTCGAACGCGCGAATGGCTTTCCGCATGCCCTATGGACCGTCAAAAGACTGTATGGGAGCATGCGTTCATGCCGGATGTGACTGTCGAGGTGCGCAGAGATCATATTGAGCGCTTGGTGCGTCCCACTAAGCCGTTGCATGCCATTTTCGAACTTATCTGGAACTCTCTAGATGCGGACGCGAAAAAAGTCAAAGTCATTCTGCGGAGAAATGATCTGGACGGCGTCGAGTCTATCCTCGTAGAGGATAATGGGCTTGGGATTCAGCGGTCCGAGAGTGAACACGAGTTCGGCAGTCTCGGTGGCTCTTGGAAATCCCAGACCAGGGTCACTAGGCGCCATAAGCGGCCCTTGCACGGCAGTAACGGCGAAGGAAGATTCAGGGCATTCGCTCTCGGCCCAAAAGTGACGTGGACCACTGTCGTCGATGATGTTAATGGGCGAATTCAATACCGAATCAAAGCTAATTCGACCACTCCTGAACGGTTCAGTATCGGTGACTCGCTTAGCAGTACAGATCATACGGGCACGACTGTTGCGGTCGAGGGGACCTCAAGCTCCCTAGTTAGCTTGAAGAGCGAGAAAGCGCAAAGTAGGCTTGCGAAGGAATTTGCCCGCTACCTAAACAAGTTCCGTGATGTCTCCTTGGAGTATGACGGCCGGGCGGTTACTCCCGGTGAAGTGATTGCGAGGGTAAATCTGATCGCGCTGGCTTCGCCAGATGAAGCGGACCAGAATCCACCCACACTGGAAATTGTGGAGTGGAAGCAGGATTGGCCGAATGAGATCTTCTTTTGTGATCCTACCGGAGCGGCGCTAGCTGAATACAAGGCAGGCATACACGCTCCGGGATTCTCCTTTTCTGCATACATCACTTGGCATGGCTTTCAGGGGTCGGAAGTCGTGTTGGCGGAACTTGGGCACGCGCGGTACGGGCCAATTCTGGATATGGCCCGAGTGGAGCTTCGAAAGTATTTCAAGGAGCGGGCAAGGGAACGCAGGCAGCGAGTAGTAGATCAATGGCGCGCCGAGCAGGTGTACCCGTTCTCAGGAAATCCGACCACTCCGCTAGAAGAAGTCAAGAGAGATCTCTTCGATGTCGTGGCAGTCCAGGCAATCCCGGGCATTGGATCGGAACCGGCCGCCAAAAAGCTGTCCCTCCGGCTAATTCGTGAATCACTTGAGCACTCGCCAACCTCTCTGAAAAAGGTACTTCAAGACGTTCTCGATCTGAGTAACCAGGAACTCGATGACCTGGCGATGTTGCTCGATCGCGCATCGCTTGCATCCGTGATCTCCTCAGCCCAGACGGTAGCCGATCGGCTCGACTTTCTGCGCAGCCTGGAGCTACTTCTCTTCGATGCCGACCTGAAGAAAGAAGTATTGGAGCGAAGTCAACTTCATCGGATACTCGCGGCAGAGGCGTGGGTATTCGGTGAGCAGTACCAGTTGGGCGTGGATGATCAAAGCATCAAGGAGGTCCTGAAACGGCATCTCGAGTATCTAGGGCGAGAAACCCTGAACATAGCAGACGTGAAACTTGAAGATCGCAAGACGGCGATCGTTGATCTCATGCTCTCGAAGACCATTCAAGACAGCGAGCATCAACATCATCTAATTGTTGAGCTGAAAAGGCCTTCTGTTATCGCGGGTTACAAAGAGCGTCAGCAGATAGAGTCCTACGCCATGGCCGTTGCCAACGATCAACGATTTCGAGATGCGGGAACCAAGTGGGACTTTGTTCTTGTCGCGAACGCAGTCAGCGATGACGTTCGGCGATTGTCCCGAAAAAAGGGGCAGCCCGTCGGATTGATTCACGACGACGATGATCTGGATTTGCGCATCTGGGTTAAGCATTGGGGGTCGATCATTGAGGAGCGTAGACGAGCCTTGCATTTCTATCAGGATAAACTGCAAGTCGATCCCACGCGAGACGATGCGATTGAGTTTCTCCGCCGTAAATACGCGCAGTTCCTTCCGGGGGGCATCCAGGGCGAGGAGGAAGCCTCCTGAGCTGAGTACTTCAGGTTGGCGGAGCGGCTTTGGGGTGGCGCTGCTTTGGCGCGAGTGATCATGGCCCCGTAAAGCCGTGGAGCCGACCGCCCCAGCCCACGACGTACCCCTTCTCTGGCATCGAGCGGCTGCATGCTTTGAGCGCGGCACGGGCGCCGGCTGGGCTGGAGCGGGGCGGAGACAGGAGCGCAGGCCCGGCCGGGGGCCGGGCCGCGCGCGGGGAGCGGAGCGAGCCGCCTTGATGAAGGAGAGAAGGTCTTATCCCGCTGGGATGAGGCGCTGTCCGTCATGGCTCCGTACATGTGGGCCGTTGCCGTCCAAGGCGTCCAGGAGTCTGACAGCGAAGGCCTCCGACATGCGCTCGCTGACCTCGTCGGGCGTGAGCCACGAGACCGCCAGGGACTCGCTGGAGGTACGTTCGGTGCCGCCCGAGGGCTTGCAGCGGAAGACCAGGGCCACGATGCCGCGGGTCATGTTCTTGTAGACGCCGGTGAGTTCGTCGACCTCGACGTGGATACCGGTCTCCTCCAGGACCTCGCGGGCGACGCCGGCCTCGGGGGTCTCGTCGAGTTCGAGGATGCCGCCTGGGAGCTCCCAGGTGCCGTTGTCGGCTCGGCGGATGGCCAGGAGGCGGCCGTCCTCGCGCACCACTACTCCGGCCACGGATACGGAGTGCAGGGGAGACGGTGTCGCTTCCTGTGATTGACTCATGTAAAGGAGCATAGGAGGCAGGGAAGGACTATGGGAACTGCGGCGGGAGGGGTCGGTTCCGGGCCTCGGTACGTACAGATCGCGGACGAGATCGTGCAGCAGATCCGGGCGGGGGTTTTGAAGCCCGGTGACATGGTGCCGAGTGAATCGGAGCTGGTGGAGCGCTACGGCGTCGCCGGCGGGACGATTCGTAAGGCCATGGTCGAGGTGCGGGCGAGTGGACTGGTCGAGACCCGGCACGGCAAGGGTTCGATCGTGAAGGACCGGCCTCCGGTGCGGCACCGTTCCTCCGACCGCTTCCGGCGTTCGCTGCGGCGGGGAGGGCAGGCGGCCTACCTCGCGGAGTCCGCGCAGTCCGGGGCCACCGCCAAGGTCAGCGTCCTGTACATCGGGCCCCTGGAGGCGCCCGAAGGTGCCGCCGAACGCCTCGGCATCCCCGTCGGTACACAGGTGCTGGCCCGTCGGCGTCTCTACTTCCGCAACGGCACGCCGGTCGAGACCGCCACGTCCTACCTGCCTTGGGACGTCGTGAAGGACATCCCCGAGCTGTTCGCCGAGAATCCCGGCGGCGGCGGCATCTACGCCCGACTCGAAGACCACGGGCATGAGTTCGCCGAGTTCGTCGAGACGGTGCAGGCGCGGCCGGCCTCCAAGGCGGAGGCTTCGGAGCTGGCGCTGAGCCCGGGTGCGCCGGTGGTTCACCTGATCCGGGAGGCTCGTACGACCGCGGGTCTCGTGGTCGAGGTGTGCGACACCCTCATGGCCGCTGACCAGTTCGTTTTCGAGTACCGGATCCCCGCCGAGGACTGACACTCACTCAGCGTCCCGCAACCCGCCACGAGTTCCTCTTCGCGGCGGGTTGACTCATGTACAGGAGTGAGGCACTCTTCTTCATGTCACTCCTATACATGAGTGACGGAGTTCGGCATCTATAGAGGAGTGAGTTCTGTGCGTCAGATTCCCGTCGACACCTCCGGCGCGGTCGTGATGGTCGCAAAGTCCCCGCAGGTCAAGGTGCGTGACCGCCGTACCGGTGAGATCGCCACCGACACGGAGACCGGGGCGAGGCTGATGACCGTGGACGTCATGTTCGCGGCGAACGAGGAGGTGGAAATCCTGTCCGTCACCGTGCCGGAGCCGGGCATCTCCGGTGAGCTGGCCATGGGCACGCCGGTCGCGCTCACGGGCTTGATCGCCCGGCCCTGGGAGAACGACTTCAACGGCCAGAGGCGGCACGGGATCGCGTTCCGCGCGGTCGCGGTCACCTCGCTCGTCGGTGCTGCCGCAGGGTCCAAGGCGGCCTGATCGTGACCGACTTCATGGTCGTTCTGGTGCTGGTCGTCGCTGCTGTGGGTCTCCTGCGGTGGCGGCGCCCCGCCTGGTACTGGTTGACCTTCGGGGTCACGCTGGCCGTGTTACGGGTCCTGGTCCGCTACGGCTCGGTCATGGACGCGTGCGGGCTGACAGTCCCACCCTCACGATGGCGGCTCGCCCTGGCCCGTGCCGCCAACCGGCCCATGCCGGAGCCGCGTCCGCCGCGCATCCTGCGGCTGCGGCCGACGCGTACCGGCCTGGTCCTGAGACTCAAGCTCCGCCCCGGGCAGGACGCGTTCGACGTCGCCGCCGCCTCGGACCGGCTCCGGCACTCGTTCTCGATGTACGGCGTGACCTCGCGTGAGCTGCGCTCCGGCGTCGTAGAGGTGCGGATGACCGGCTACGACGTGCTCAAGCGAGTGCAGATGCCGGCCGAGACCGATCACCGGCCGATGCGGGTACCGGTCGCCCTGCGGGAGGACGGGTCGGTGCACTACCGCGACTACCGGGCGGTACCCCACGCCCTCACTCTCGGCGCCACGGAGTCCGGCAAGTCCGTGTACCAGCGCAACCTGGTCGCGGGACTTGCCCCGATGGACGTCGCCCTCGTCGGCATCGACTGCAAGCAGGGGGTCGAACTGTTCCCCCTGGCCCGCCGGTTCTCCGCGCTGGCCGACGATCCCGACACAGCCGCGGAAGTTCTCGAAGCGCTCGTTGTCAGGATGGGACACGTCTATCAACTCATCCGGTCCCAGCAACGGATCACCTCCGACGTGCCGGACGCGGAGATCGCCGCCGACATCTGGGACCTGCCCGACGACCTTCGCCCGGTCCCGGTCGTGGTCCTGGTCGACGAGGTGGCCGAACTCGCCCTGTACGCGAGCAAGGAGGAGGAGAAGCGCCGGGACCGCATCATCACCGCCCTGGTCCGCCTCGCCCAGCTCGGCCGCGCGGCCGGCATCTACCTGGAGATCTGCGGGCAGCGCTTCGGCTCCGAACTCGGCAAGGGCATCACGATGCTCCGCGCCCAGCTCACCGGCCGTACCGCCCACCGCGTCAACGACGAGCCCTCGGCCAACATGGCCTTCGGCGACATCTCCCCGGACGCCGTCCTCGCCGCGATCCAGATTCCGGCAGAGACGCGGGGCATCGCCATCGCGGGCGACTCTTCCGGCGGGTGGCACCGCATCCGCGCCCCGCACACCTCGCTCCGCCAAGCCGTGAACATCTGCAACCGGCACGCCGACCGGACCCCGGACCTGCCCGAACTGGCCCCGTTCCGGCCCGCTCTCCCCGGCATCGCCGCCGAACCCGTGCCGCTGGTCAAGGCGTCCTCGGTCACCGTCTGATCCCTGCCTCACCCCCACGGTCGGCGCGACCGCCTTCGTGCCAAATTCCTACCCCCGCCATGCCCAAAGAAGGGAGACCCGCCATGTGCCCGAACTGCGAGGACTTCGCCCGGACCGTGCTCCTGCTCGGCCAACTCGCGCTCTACGCCGACATGGCCGGCGCCGACCTCGACTTCGTGGACGCCGTCAGCCCGTCCCTCGCCGTCTCGCTGCCCGAGCCGCCGCCCGGCGTGTTCCCGGACGACTACGACCTCGACGACGGCCCCGCCTATCCGGGCGACGTCTGATGGGCACCCGTCACGGCCTCCGAGTCGACGCGGTCCTGATTCAGGCCGTGATCGCTGGTGCCCTGTCCTTCGCCCATCTGCACGACCTGGCCGCCGCTGCCGGACAGAACGGCTGGAAGGCATGGGCCTACCCGGTCAGCGTCGACCTGCTCCTTGTCGCCGCCTGGCGGAGGCTGCGCAGCGAGGAACCGTCCCGGCTGGCTTGGTGCTGGTTCGTCGTCGCGCTGTTCGCCTCGCTCGGCGCCAACATCGCCACCGCCGGATTCCTCGACCTGGCCGACCCGCCCGCCCCGCTCCGTCTCGGCATCGCCGGATGGCCCGCGCTCGCCTTCCTCGGCGGCACGCTCCTCGCCCACTCTGCGGCCCCGGAGCCGCAGACGGCACCGCCGACCCCGGTTGCTTCACCGCAGGCCCCCGAGCACTCGGACGAACAACCGTTGCCGGACGCCGAACGCGCATCGGTCACGGAAGCCCTGCCCGAGCCTGCTGGGGCCCTCGTCCCCGCAGGGGAAGTCGCCACTTCCCCGGACTCCGCCCCGGCTCTCGTCCCGGCCCCCGCCCCGCCGATCCCCGCCGTCCTCGTCGACCACGCCCGCAAGGTCGCCGACGAGTACCGCGCCCGTACCGGCGCCCCGATCGATCCCGACACCCTCCGCTCCCGCCTCGGCGTCCCGCCCCACCTCGCCGACGCCATCGCCGCCCACCTCAACTGACCGCAAGGGAGTGCAGAGATGACCTCCGACCCAGCCGGCCTGACCGCGGCCGACTACCTCGACGCGGCACGGGACATGGCGGCGGCCGGACGTTCCCTCCTCGCCCACCTGCTCGCCGAGGAAGCCGCCCGTCGCGTCGACGACCCGGTCATCGCCCGGAACATCCGGACCCGGTACCCCGACCCCACCAGCAGAAGGGACTGACCCGACGTGCCCGCACGCGACAACTTCCACTCTCTGATGCGGATCGGCCCCGTGCAGATCGGCACCCACCGCGACCGCAACGGCCGCACCACGCACGCCGCCGTCTGCACCGCCGACCGCTGCGGCTGGTCCGCCGACTACTCCAGCCAGACCGCCGCCCAGCTCGCCGCCCGCGCCCACCGCTGCACCGTCCGCTGAGGAGTCACCCCGTGCAGGTCCCGCTCTGGCTCGCCCTGATCGCCGTCGGCTACCTCGGCGTCAAGCTCATCCGCCCGCCCTGGTGGCTCATCGCCGTCCTCCTCCTCGGCGGCTACCTCCTCGCCGACAGCGTCCTCGCCCCCGCCATCGACACCGCCGTCAAGTAGCGCACCACGAAGGAGAACTGCCCATGCTCCGCCCCAAGTTCCCGACCATGCCCCAGCCCACCGGCCTGACCACCCCGCCCGCCGTCATCCAGCCGACCACCATCACCCCGGGCGCCCCGGTCCCGCCGCCGATCCCCGTCGCCCCCGCGGCGTCCCGCCCGGTTGTCCAGCTCACCCCCGGTACCGCGCTCGCGCTCGTGGGCGGCGGAACGGCTGTGGTCCTGGTCGTCGGCGCCGTCCTGGTCTCGCTGCTCCTGGCGGTCGCCATCACGGGCGCCTCGGTCGCCGTATGTGCGGTCGTCCTGCGCTCTCTGCTCGCCTCCGACGCCAAGCGACGCTGACCGGCCCCCGGGCGGCCTCGATACCGCCAAGCATCCGCCGCCCGGGAGCCGTCCCCGCCGATCGATCTCGCAACCGGAAGGAAGCCCCAGCATGGCCCACCGGGCCTCACCCACGACACAGAAGGCACCCACGCCCGCCCCGCCGCTCGACCCGATCACCCTCGGAGACATCCTCCGGGTGGCCTCGGCCTCCGACTACACCCGCTGGGAAGACCAGATTCGCCGCACCGGCGGCTGCTCCGACCCGATCCACCTGACCGGCTGGACCCTCACCAAGGACAAGACCACCGGCGAGACCCTGCACCACTACTCCACCGAGAACGAACCCGGCGGACGTCTGCGCCTCGCCTGCGGCAACCGCCGCGCCTCCCGCTGCCCCTCCTGCGCCTGGACGTACGCGGGCGACACCTACAACCTGATCCGCGCCGGCCTCGCCGGGGACGACCGCCGCGACATCCCCGCGACCGTCCGCGACCACCCCCGCGTCTTCGCCACCCTCACCGCGCCCTCGTTCGGCTCGGTCCACAACCGCCCCGACCAAACCGGCACCTGCCGCTGCGGCACCGCCCACACCCCCGACGCCCCCGAACTGGGCACCGCCCTCGACCCCGGCACCTACGACTACGCGGGCGCCGTCCTCTTCAACAACCACGCCGGACAGCTCTGGCAGCGCTTCACCACCCGCCTGCGCCGCGAACTCGCCGCCCGCGCCGGACTGCCCCGCCGCGAACTCGCCGACCACCTGCGCGTCTCGTACGGCAAGGTCGCCGAATTCCAGAAGCGCGGCGCCCTCCACTTCCACGCCGTCGTACGCCTCGACGGCCCCGAGGGGCCCGGGACACCTCCACCCGCGTGGGCCACCGTCGACCTGCTCACGGACGCGGTACGTGCCGCCGCCGCGCACTCGTACACGTCCGTCTCGGTTCCGGCCGCTGACGACCAGCCCGCCCGGACGTTCCGATGGGGCCGACAGCTCGATGTCCGCCCGGTCAAAGCCTTCGGAGACGGCTCCGACATCACGGAACAGGCGGTCGCCTCGTACGTGGCCAAGTACGCCACCAAGGCCGCCGAGAACACCGGGACCCTGGACCGCCGCATCGGCGAACTCGCCGAACTCGACCGCCACCACGTCCCCGACCACACCCGCCTACTCATCACCGCCTGCCGCGACCTGGACGCCCTGTACCCGGACCGACGTCTCTGGGCCTGGGCGCACATGCTCGGCTTCCGCGGGCACTTCTCGTCCAAGTCGCGCACGTACTCCACCACCCTCGGCGCCATCCGTCAGGAACGCGCCGACTACCGCGCCGCCCAAGAGGCATCCGTCCTCGGCCTCGACGACCGCGAGCCGGACACCGTCCTCGTCCTGACCGACTGGCAGTACGCCGGCCATGGCCACACCCCGGGCGAAGCCGCCCTCGCCGCGACCATCGCCCGCGACCTCCAGACCAACCGCGAGACCGCCCGCGACGCCCTACGCGACGAGCTGACCAAGGAGGGAGCCGCAGCATGACCACCGCCACCGCCGAACTCCTCACCGTGCCGGAGGTCATGACCCGGCTCAAGGTCGGGCGCTCCAAGGTCTACGACCTGATCCGGTCGCGCCGCCTCGTCTCGATCAAGATCGACGGGGCCCGCCGAATCCCTGTCGACGCCGTCACGGACTTCGTCCTCGGCCAGATCGAGGAGGCCGCCTGATGGCCCAGCAACGCAAGCGCAACCCGAACGGCGCGGGGACGATCACCAAGCGCAAGGACGGCCGGTTTCAGTGCGCGGTCTACGTGCTCCAGCCGGACGGCACCCGGGCCCGCAAGTTCGCCTACGGCAAGACGTGGGCCGAGTGCGACACCAAGCGCCGCGAACTGCTCGCCAAGGTCGACCAGGGCGTGCCCGTGCCCACCCGGTCGGCCAAGCTCTCCGAGTGGCTGCCGTACTGGCTGGACAACGTGATCAAGCCTCGGCGGAAGCTCAGCACGTACGACAAGTACGAGACGCACGTCCGGCTCTACCTCGTGCCGCTGCTCGGCTCGAAGAGGCTCGAATCCCTCGGCGTCGCGGACGTCCGGCGCTTCCTCGTGCGGCTGGAGAAGGACACCACCGCCGCAACTGCCAAGGAATCGCACCGAGTTCTGCGCTCGGCCCTCTCCTCCGCCTGCCGAGAGGAACTGATCGCGCGCAACGTCGCCAAGCTCGTCGAGCCACCTCGCACGGACAACAGGGAGCTGAATCCCTGGACGCTGGATGAGACGCTCGACTTCCTTGCGGCATCTCGTCGAGATCCGCTCTACGCGGCCTTCGTGCTCGCCATTGCCATGGGCCTGCGTCGGGGCGAGATCATCGGCCTCCGCTGGTCCGATCTCGACCTCGACAATCGGGTCCTTTACGTCCGCCAGCAGACTCAGCGCCGTCGCGGCGTTCTCTACGACGACGATCCCAAGAGCCGCCGTCGCCGTGTCGTCCCGTTGCCTGCGCTGTGCATCGCCCCGCTGCGCTGGCACCGGATGCGGCAGTCGACCGCTCGTGCCAAGGCGGGGGAGCAGTGGCACGAGTCCGGCTCCGGCTACGTCTTCACCACCCGTACCGGGCGTCAGGTCGAGCCGCGGAACGTCTACCGCTCCTTCACTCGCATCGCCGAGTCCGCTGGCATCCGCGTCGTCCGGCTGCACGATGCTCGGCACGGCACCGCCACCCTGCTCACGGCGGCCGGAGTCGCGCCCCGCGTGGTGATGGAGATCCTCGGGCATTCGCAGATCAGCATCACCATGGACGTGTACACGCACGTCGTGCAGGACACCCAGCGCGAGGCCATGAGTCACATGGACCGGCTGCTCAGGAAGCGCCCCGGTCGTCAGTGACCGTGCTCGTTGATGTCAAAAGTGGATGTCAAAGGCCCCGGACCATGATCGGTCCGGGGCCTTTTCCCATGTGCCCCCGGCAGGATTCGAACCTGCGACACCCGCTTTAGGAGAGCGGTGCTCTATCCCCTGAGCTACGAAGGCGGGACGGATCTCTGTGAGGTCCGGCGACTAGCGTAGCGGATGCGGGCGGGCGGGGGTCGGGGCGTCCGGTCAGTGGGTGATTCGGGTTTCCAGGCCGTCCAGGACGCGGTCCGGGCCGTACTGGAAGTTCGTGTCGCAGGACGTGCGGGGGTCCTTGCCGCGTTGTTCGGCGTAGCCGTCGCGGAGGTGGGGGTAGGACTCGGCGGCCTGTTCGGCGATGGGCAGGACGTTGTTGAGCCAGTCCAGTTCGGTCTGGCCGCTGCGGGCGAGGACGTTCGGGTAGGCGGCCTCGCTGGTGGCCATGCCAGTGACGTACGCGACGAGAGTCGACGCCGCCCGGTCGGCCTCGGAGGTCTGACGATGCCCGCGGCGATGGCGGCCATGATGGGCGCGATTCCCGACGAGCACGCCGCAGTGGGCTTCGCGCTGAACGACACCGTGCAGCAGGACGGCGCCGCCCTTGGAGTCGCCGTCCTGGGTGCGGTCCTCTTCCGTACCTTCACCGGCCACATGCCCGCCCCCGCTCTCACCCGCTCACCACCCCCCGCTCCCTCACGCTCTCGGAACCCGCCGGAACCGTCCCGCGACCCGCAGGTCCGCCTCGACGTCTCCCGCCGTGGCCAGCAGCTCCGGCAGCACCTCGTCGACACACTGCGCGGGCGTACGACGGCTGCTGTGCATCGCGACGTTGACGGCGGCCACCACCCGCCCGCCGCGCTCCCGCACCGGGACGGCGATCGAGCGCAGGCCCTGTTCCAACTCCTCGTCGACGAGGGCGTACCCCTCGTCCCGTACGCGGTCCAGGACCGCCTTCAGGCGGCCGGGGTCCGTGATCGTGCGGGGGGTCAGGGGACGCAGCTCGGAGAGCGGGGGGTCGGGCAGGTCCGCCAGCATCACCCGGCCCAGCGAGGTCGCGTACGCGGGCAGGCGGGTGCCGACGGTGATGTGGGCGCTCAGAATGCGGCTGGTGGTGACGCGGGCCGTGTACTGGATCTCGTCGCCGGTCAGCACCGCCAGGGACACCGACTCGCGCAGGCGCTCCGAGAGCCCGGTGAGGTGCGGGGCCGCGATCTCGGCGAGCGAGGTGCGGGAGAGCGGCGGGAAGCCGAGGCCCAGCACGCGGGGGGTGAGCCGGAAGGCGTGGGCGTGCGCGGTGACGTATCCGAGGTGTTCCAGGGTGATCAGCGCACGACGGGCGGTCGCGCGGGCCAGGCCGGTGGCCTGGGCGACCTCGGTGAGGGTCAGTTCGGAGCGGCCCTCGCCGAAGGCGGTGATCACCGTGAGTCCCCGGGCCAGCGACTCGACGAACTCCCGGCCCAGTTCCTGCTTGGACACGCCGGTCCAGACGGCGAGGCCGGAAGGGATGGCGGCCGTGGCGGGCGGGGCCTCGCTCAGCTCCCGTTCCATCGCGGCGACGGCCGCCCGCAGCCGTGGCAGCAGGGTGTCGCGCAGATCGGCGGCGGTGTGGCGGCTGGTGTGGCTCACCACGCTCACCACACAGGCGATGCGTCCCGCCTCCCGTACGGGCATGGCGATGGCGACGAGGCCCGGTTCGATCAGCTGGTCGTCCAGTGCCCAGCCGTCCTCCCGCGCCTCGGCCGTACGCCGCTCGAAGCCGTCGCCGAGCGTGCGGAGCGGGTCTGTTTCCGGGGAGGGGGTCCGGCCGGGGGGCGATCCGGGGAGGGGGACGATCCGGCCGTCGTCCGTGGTGGCGGAGGACGGCGGGCCGTCGCCCGGCGCGGGGGACCGGTCCCCGTGGGTCGCGCCGGAGGCGTTCCGTCGCTCGGAGTCGGCCTTCGAGTCGGAGTCGGCCTCGGTCTCGATCGGGCGGCTGCGCGCCGGGACGGCCGGAAAGCCGCGGTCCTCGGGATCCGCGGCGCGCCGTTCCCGCCACCGGGCCCATTCCCGCTCGCCCCACTCGGTGGCGAACAGCGGTCCCGGCGCGGTGCGTTCGGCGGGCAGCAGGTCGCCGATGCGGAAGCTCAGCGACATGGCGCGGCGCCGGGTCGCCTGGTGGATGAAGCGGATGCCGTCCTGGTCGCCGACCGCGAGGGACACCGACTCGTCGAGCTCGTCGGCGAGGGCGTCGGCGTGCGCGTCGAGGAGGCGGGGCAGGCGCAGGGCGGCGAGGTAGGCGTTGCCGAGCTCCATGAGGCGAGGCGCCAGGACGGCGTCGCGGCCGTCGAGACGTACGTACCCCCTGCGCGCCAGGGTCGCCGTGATGCGGTCGACGGTGGACCGCGCGAGCCCCGTGGACCGCTCCAGGCCGCTGAGGCTGGACACCCCGTCGGCCTCGGTCAGCCGGCGCAGCACGGCGATACCGCGGATCAGCGGGGTGACGGCCTCGTCGGGCACGGCGGTCCCACCCCCGGCCCCGCCCGGGTCCCCCGCCCGTCCGGCCCGTCCAGTCCGTCCGGGCCGCTCGCTCCCGGTCGCGCTGCCCTGGGCCGCCCCGACGTTCGATGCCATGTGCTCTCCGTTGCGGCTCTCGATGGAGGCTCCGCGCGACTCCCGTCCGGGACTCGGCGCGGCCCGCGGGGAAGATGCGCTCATTGCGGCCCACGGTAGTGCTTACCCGGTCGACCCAGCAGGTCGGCGGCGTTCGCGCGCCCGGCCGGCGACAGGCCGGCGCCGGGGGATGCGGGGAGGTCAGCGGCGTGTCACGGACACCTGGTAGTCGCCCGCGGGAGTCGTCCCCGTGACCGCGACCGTGACGCCGGTCTTGGGATCCTTGAAGGACTCACCAGGGGCGAAGGGGGCGTCGGACAGTTCCGCGTGGACGTTGGGGCTGCGTGTGCAGCCGCCGCTGTTCCTGTGGGAGTCGTAGACGGTGATGGGGCCGCTCCCGGTGTCGACGTCCGCGTCGACCTTGTAGACGAGGATGCCGGGGCGGCAGATCTCGGTGTCGTTGCCCCCGTGGGTGCGCAGTTCGAGGGCGAAGCCCGTGCGGGTGCCGGTGGGGACGAAGACGAGCTTGGCGCCGCCGGGCCGGGACAGCGGGGTGAGCGTGTACCGCGTGGTCCCGGGCGTCGCGGCACAACCGACCTGCGAGTCGTCGAGCCAACCCAGTTTCCACTTGTGCCAGCCGAGCAGGTCGTTGTCGGCGCCCCAGTCCTCGCTCATGATGTCCCAGTGGCCGACCGAGCCGCCGCCGTCCTGGGTGTAGAGGTCGGGCAGGCCGAAGGTGTGGCCGTTCTCGTGGGGGAGCACCCGGAAACCGGTGTCGGCGTAGGAGCCGGAGCCGTCGTCCTGGCGGCTGTAGACGAAGGACGCGTTGGAGACCGGGACACCGTCGGCGACCGGGGCCTCGGCGTTGCCGGCGAAGGTGACGGACAGGACGGTGTCCAGGGCGGAGGGCCCGGCGTTCGGTGTCACCAGCACGTTCAGCAGGTCGTACGAGTGGAAGTCCACTTCGGGGTCGGCCGCGGCCACGATGTCCTGGACCAGGCCTCGGTACCCGGGGTCGAAGGGGGCGCCGCGTTCTATGCCGTACTCGCTGAAGGGCTTGGGCATGCGCAGCCAGTGCCGTATCGGGGTCTCGGGACGGTAGTCGAGGCGGCCGTAGGAACTGGTGCGGAACCAGTTCTGGGTCTGCGGGAAGAACTCGCCCAGCCGGTCGAGCGCGCTGCCCTGACCGGGCGCGTCGGAGAAGTCGACCATCACCGTGAGGGCCCGGACCGTGCCGGTGGAGCGGGCGTATCCGGGCACGGTGGGTATCCCTTCCCCCATCTGTACGCCTTTCGTGCCGCTGATCATGCAGGGACCCAGCGCCGTCGAGCGGGCCAGCGCGATGGAGCCCGCCGCCGTGGAGCCCGCCGTGAGGTGCCCGGTGCCGGCGGACGTGCTGACCGCCAGCGTAAGAAGGGTCACCGAGGCCAGGGCGGCCACGCGGCGCCGGCGTATCCGGTGGCTGGTCGGCTGCATGCAGGGGTCCTTCGCTCACGGCAGCCGCCCGGTCACCGACTGCACCCTGTGCGATCACCCTGTGTCGATGGGTGCGCGGGCGCTCGCTGGAAGAGCCCGATCGTGGGTTTCTCGCCGAGAAAGGTGTGACGCGGGTCACAGGAAATGAGCGGGGATCGGGGAAATAACCGGGGATGGTTTCCCCGTTTGGCATAGGTGTCCGAGTGAAAACGGGGAGTGAATCCCCGGATCACATCAGAGCCTTCACCTACCAACGAGGAGTACGCCGTGGAGACCGCCACCCCCGTGAAGCGTCGGATGCCCCGGCCCCGGGCCGATGCGCTGCGCAACCGGGAGCGGATCGTCGCCGCCGCGCGCGAGATGTTCGTCGAGTTCGGCCCCGAGGTGCCGTTCGACGAGATCGCCCGCCGCGCCGGTGTCGGCAACGCCACGGTGTACCGCAACTTCCCCGACCGCGACGCGCTCGCGCGGGAGGTCGTCTGCTCGGTCATGGACCGCACGTCGGAGTGGATCGAGGCGGCTCTCGTCGAGGGCGGCGACGCCTTCGACGCGCTGAGCCGCTTCGTGCACTTCTCGGCGGACGAGCGGATCGGCGCCCTGTGCCCCATGCTCTCCGCGGCGTTCGACCAGAACCATCCGGATCTCTACGCGGCACGCGAACGGACCATGGATCTGATCGAGGCGCTGATGAAGCGTGCCCGCGAGGCAGGCCAGTTGCGCCCCGACGTGGAGTCCGGCGACCTGATGGTCGCCGTCAGCCAGCTCACCCGGCCGCTGCCCGGCACCGCGTGTCAGGGCATCGACCGGTTCGTACACCGTCATCTGCAGCTGTTCCTGGACGGTCTGCGGGCACCGGCCCGCTCCGTACTGCCCGGAGTGGCGGCCACCGTGGAGGGCCTGCGAACAGCCTGACCGATCAGTCCAGAGCGATGAGTCCAGAGCGATCAGTCCAGAGCAATGAGTCCAGAGCGATCAGTCCGGCCCGCGGCGCCGGTCCACAGCTCGACAGCCGGCCCGTAGCCGCAGTCCTGACCCGTAACCCGTAGTCCATAACCCGTAATCCGCAGTCCGTAACGTGTGATCCGTGTACGGCTTCCGGACGCGGGCGCCGGACGTCGGACTCCGGATCCCGGACTCCCCAAAGCCTTCGGCCGTCGACGAGGACGAGCCGTTTTTTCCCTCACCTTTTTCACTGCGAAGTACCGGAGTGGGTATCCCCATGTCTTCATCAGCAACACCGACAGCGGCGGCGGCGGAAGCGGCCGACGCGCATTCCAACCGCTGGAAGGCCCTCGCCTTCATCGCGCTCGCCCAGCTGATGGTCGTCCTCGACGCGACCATCGTGAACATCGCGCTGCCCTCCGCCCAGCGTGACCTGGGGATATCGGACGGCAACCGGCAGTGGGTCATCACGGCCTACGCCCTCGCCTTCGGCGGCCTGCTCCTCTTCGGCGGCCGCATCGCCGACCTGTGGGGCCGCAAGCGCACCTTCGTCACCGGCCTGATCGGCTTCGCCGGCGCCTCCGCCCTCGGCGGCGCCGCACAGGGCGAGGCCCTGCTGCTCGGGGCCCGTGCCCTGCAGGGCGCGTTCGGCGCGCTGCTCGCGCCCGCCGCGCTCTCCCTGCTCGCCGTGATGTTCACGGACGCCAAGGAGCGCGCCAAGGCCTTCGGCATCTACGGTGCGATCGCCGGCGGCGGCGGTGCCGTGGGTCTGATCCTGGGCGGTTTCCTCACCGAGTACCTGAACTGGCGCTGGACGTTCTTCGTGAACATCCCGTTCGCGATCATCGCCGCCCTGGGCGCGTACTTCGTCATCCGTGAGCCGGCCGGTGGCCGCAACCGCTCGCCGCTCGACATCCCGGGCGTCGTCCTGTCCACCCTCGGTCTGGTCTCCCTCGTCTACGGCTTCACCCGCGCCGAGTCCGCCGGCTGGAGCGACGCCAGCACGATCGGCCTGTTCGTCGCCGCGGTGGTGCTGCTCGCCTCCTTCGTCCTCGTCGAGTCCAAGGTCAAGGCCCCGCTGCTGCCCCTGCGCGTGATCACCGAGCGCAACCGCGGCGGTGTCTACCTCTCCCTCGGCCTCGCGATCATCGCGATGTTCGGCCTGTTCCTCTTCCTGACCTACTACCTGCAGATCGTGAAGGGCTACTCGCCGGTCAAGACCGGCTTCGCCTTCCTGCCGATGATCGCGGGCATGATCACGGGCTCCACGCAGATCGGTGCCCGTCTGATGACCCGGGTTCCGCCGCGGCTGCTGATGGCCCCCGGCTTCCTGGCCGCCGCGATCGGCATGCTGCTGCTCACCCAGATGGAGATCGGTTCCTCGTACGCCGGTCTGCTGCTCCCGGCCCAGCTGCTGCTCGGCCTCGGCATGGGTACGGCGTTCATGCCGGCCATGTCCCTGGCCACGTACGGTGTCCAGCCGCAGGACGCCGGTGTCGCCTCCGCGATGGTCAACACCTCGCAGCAGGTCGGCGGCGCGATCGGTACGGCTCTGCTGAACACGATCGCCGCCTCGGCGACCACCTCGTACATCAAGGACCACATCGCCGGTGCCGCCTCCAAGCCGCAGCAGCAGCTGGTCCAGCTGCAGGGCCTGGTGGACGGTTACACGAACGCGATCTGGTTCGCCGTCGGCATCCTGGTGCTCGCCTCCGCGATCGCCGTGACCCTCGTCAACACCGGCCGTCCGGACATGTCCTCGACCGTCGGCGCCGGCGAGGGCAGTGAGGACGAGATCAAGGTGCCGGTGATCGCCCACTGATCACCCGCCGCCACGCGGGTACTTCGCGTACGGGCGCGGGGTGGGGACGCCTCGCCCGTACGAATCCCAGGGTCCGCCCCGGTTCCGAACTCGTCGGAGCCGGGGCGGACCCGCGTCCGCGCACCCGGCCCCGCGGCGGAGTGCTACCGCAGCCAGGGCAGATCCGCGCCCGCGTCCTTCGGCTGGAGTCCCTCGGCGATGACGCGCATGGCGGCGCCGAGGGACTCGTGCTGTTCGGGGGTGAGTCGGTCGAAGAAGGCCTGGCGTACGGCGCTGACATGGCCCGGCGCGGCCTGGCGCAGCATCGCGTGGCCCTCGTCGGTGAGCACCGCGAACTGGCCGCGCCTGTCGGACGGGCAGTCCTCCCGGCGCACCCACCCGTTCTTCTCCAGGCGTGCGATCGCGTGGGAGAGGCGGGAGCGGGTGATCTTGGCGTTCATGGCCAGCTCGGTCATCCGCAGTCGCCGGCGCGGTGCCTCGACGAGTTGGACGAGCAGCCCGTAGTAGACGTGCGGCATGCCCGCGTCGCGCTGCAGCTGCCGGTCGAGGTGGTCCTCGAGGAGGGTGGCGGCGTGCATGTACGCACGCCAGGTGCGCTGTTCCTCGTCGGTGAGCCAGCGCGGCTCTTCAGCGGGTGCGGATGCCGTGTTCATGTACACCACTGTACGAGCCTCTCCTTGAAGGTTAAACAAGTAGGGGGTAGGGTCGTCACTTGAAGCTTGAGACTTCAAATAACTGGCTGATCGGTCCTACGATGGATCCCTCGGAGGGAGTAGCCGCCATGTCTGTCGCCATGTCCGACGTCACCGAGGGGCGTGCCCCGCAGGAGCGCATGCCCGCCCTCTACCTCGGTCATGGCGCCCCGCCGCTGGCCGACGACCCGGTCTGGCCCGGCCAGCTGGCCGCCTGGTCCGCCGAACTGCCCCGCCCCAAGGCGATCCTGATGGTCTCCGCCCACTGGGAGGAGGCCCCGCTGGCCCTCGGCGCGGTCGAGACCGTACCGCTCGTGTACGACTTCTGGGGCTTCCCCGAGCACTACTACCGGGTGCGGTACGCGGCCCCCGGCGCTCCCCGGCTCGCCGAGTCCGTACGGAAGCTGCTGCGCGCGCCCGGCATCCCCGTCCAGGACATCCCGGACCGCGGCCTCGACCACGGTGCCTACGTGCCCCTGGTGGAGATGTTCCCCGAGGCCGACATCCCCGTCCTGCAGATCTCGATGCCGACCCTCGATCCGGTGAAACTGATGGACATCGGCCGCAAACTGGCCCCCCTGCGTGATGAGGGTGTCCTGATCGTCGGCTCCGGGTTCTTCACGCACAATCTGGCGGCGCTGCGGCAGGGCGGCGTCCCGTCCTGGTCGGCGGAGTTCGACGACTGGGGTCACCGGGCCCTGGACGCCCACGACTGGGACGCCCTGCTCGACTTCACCCGCAAGTCACCGGCCGGTCTGCTGGCCCACCCCCGTACCGAGCACTTCGCCCCGCTGTTCGTGACGATGGGCGCGGCGGACGCCACCGGTGAGCTCGACGGCCAGAAGTCCGTGATCGACGGCTTCTGGATGGGGCTGGCGAAGCGGTCGGTGCAGTTCGGCTGAGGCCCGGTCACCCGGCGGGGCCGGAGCCGGCCGGGAGCTCCTTCTCGTACCAGGCGACATCCCAGTAACGGCCGAACTTCCGGCCCACCTCCCGGTACGTGCCGACGTGCCGGAACCCGAAGCGTTCGTGCAGCCGCACGGACGCTTCGTTGGGTTGCGCGACGCCCGCGTAGGCGCGGTGCAGGTCCTCGCCGGCCAGTGCCTCGAAGAGTGCCTCGTAGAGGAGTGTGCCGATGCCGCGGCCGCCCGCGCCGGGGGCGAGGTAGACGGACACCTCGACCGAGGTGACGTAGGCGGGCTTCGGGCGAAAGCCGCTGGATGTGGCGTATCCCAGAATCCGTCCACCCCCTGGTTCCCGGTCCGTGTCCGTGGCAACCATCAGGCGGTGAGGGCCGTCTTGCAGGTGGGAGAGCAGCCACGGACGGCGCTCCTCCGGTGTGAGAAGTGCTGTGTCGAAGGTGATCGGCGTCTCGCGTACGTAGTGGTTGTAGATCTCGGTGAGGGCGCCGAGATCACTCTCGACTCCGGCCCTGACCTGCACATCTGTACGTTCTGACGTCATCTGACCCCCTGCTGTGGCGGCACAGGGTACTGCATGATCAGAAAAATAGGGGAACGGGTTGGGAATTCTGTCCGGATTCCAGTCGTTGTTTCCTTCGGATGCCGGGCACTCGGACGAGTGGCCGAGCCGCCACCAGGACTCGCAAGCCCTCCCCCAGCTCCCGGCTCCGGCTCGAGCAGGGGGTACACCCGATACGCAAGGGAGCACGCATGGCAACCCGTGCCGTCGCCCGTCGTCAGTCCGCCACCGGCGAGACCCGCGACGCGGCACGCAGTGTTCGCGCCGTAGGCGGCGAAATCGCCGACCGCGACCTGGTCGGCATGTACCTCGACGAGATCGCGCGCACACCGCTGCTCGACGCCGCCAAGGAGGTCGAGCTGTCCCAGACCATCGAGGCGGGTGTGTTCGCGCGGCAGATCATCGACGGCGAGGTGGATGCCCCCAAGGCGGACGCGACCCGTGAGGAACTGGACGTGCTCATCGCCGAGGGCGAGCGGGCCAAGGACGTCTTCATCCGCTCGAACCTCCGGCTGGTCGTCGCGGTGGCGCGCCGCTACCCCCGCAGCGGCCTCCCGCTGCTGGACCTGATCCAGGAGGGCAACGCGGGGCTGGTGCGCGCGGTCGAGAAGTTCGACTACCGCAAGGGCTTCAAGTTCTCGACGTACGCGACGTGGTGGATCCGTCAGGCCATCACCCGTTCCATAGCCGACCAGTCACGGACGATCCGCCTCCCCGTGCACCTTGTCGAGGAGCTCGGCAGGATCCGTCGTGTGCAGCGCGAGTTCAACCGGAAGAACGGCCGCGAGCCCGAGCACGCGGAGATCGCCGCCGAGCTCGACTCGACCCCGGCGCGCGTCGGCGACGTCCTGGACTGGGCCCGCGACCCGGTCTCGCTGAACATGGCGGTGGACGACAACGGCGACACCCAGTTCGGTGACCTCCTGGAGGACACCTCCGCCGTCTCGCCCGAGCAGTCGGTGCTGACGCTGCTGCGCAGTGAGGAGCTGGACGACCTGATCGGCCGCCTCGACCAGCGCACGGCCTCGATCATCAAGATGCGGTACGGCATCGACGACGGCCGCGAGCGCACGCTCACGGAGGTCGGCAAGCAGCACGGCCTCACCCGCGAGCGCATCCGGCAGATCGAGAAGCACGCGCTGCTCGAGCTGAAGAAGCTGGCTCGCGACACGGGCTTCGACGCGGCGGCGTGACGAGGTCCGCGTGACGAGGGTGATGTGACGGGGGCGACGTGACGAGGGCGACGTAATGAGTACGCGCGGTTCGCGCGGTTCGTGCGGTTCATACCGTTCCGCTCCGCGTATGGTTCGTAGGGATCCGAAGCACCCGCCCGGTACGTCCGGGCGGTGCGGCAGATCCGTATCCGCTTGAGGTCGGCCATAACTCGACCGGACATGGCCATGTAACGCCGCTTCAAAACGCTGAGCTCTGGGCACAAGACTTCAGGGCCCAGGGTTCAGGGTCCCGGGGCACACGCCCCAGACCCCCCAGAACCGAGTCCCGACGCACTCCCCCCCGCGCCGGGACTCTTCCAGAGCCGAGCTTCGGCGCCTTCCCCCCCCTGGCGCCGGGGCTCGGCTCCATTTTGTCGTCGCTCTTGTCCTCGTTCTTGTCTTCCGCTCGGGACTTCGGGCTCGGGGCCTTCGTCCGGGGAAGGGGACGGGGCGGGCAGGCCGACGGGCCACCCCGTACCTGAACCCCGGGGTGACCCGGAGGGCAGAGTCTGCCACAAGGGCAGATCCTGCCGACCATGACCGGTGCCGCGCGCGGAGCCACCCGGAAGCGCTTCGTGATCTTCCCTCAGGCCGTCGGCGCACCCCACCCGGCGTACGTCACCCGACAACGGTGCCGAAGTCCTCCGCGCCACCCGTCGCCCGCGTCAGACGCTCACCCAATTCCCGTATGTAGCCGACCAGGTCCGGTGGCCGGTGGACCGTGAACTCGCAGTCGACCAGGGCGATCCGCACGGCCAGCCACTCCACCGAGTCACCGGCGGAGGACCGCAGTCGGCAGTTGTGCTCGTCGATCGGTTCCGGCGCGCCGAGCCAGTTGGGCAGCCGGGCCGCGACGAACGCGGCGGGCGCGGCGAAGGTGACCTCGAACTCGTACGTCTCCTGACGCCGGTACATCGACTGCCGCAGATACTCCGCGGCGTTCCCCGCCGGCAGCTCGCGCGGCGGGAAACGGACGCCCGTGGCGGAGGGTTCGGTGACGCGGTCGACGCGGAACGTGCGCCAGTCGGCGCGATCCAGGTCGTATGCCACGAGGTACCAGCGACGGCCGGTGGAGACGAGCCGGTAGGGCTCGGCCTGCCGCCGTGAGGGCGTTCCGTCCCCGGAGCGGTAGGCGAACCGCAGCCGTTCACGGCCGGCCACCGACGAGGCGATCACGGTCAGTGTCTCGGGCGCGATGCTCGCCCCGTCCCCGCTGGTCAGCGGGGTGGTCGCGGCCTGGAGGGTGGACACGCGGTGCCGGAGCCGGGACGGCAGCACCTGCTCCAGTTTGGCGAGCGCCCGTACGGAGGCCTCGTCCACGCCCTCGACCGCGTGCCCGGCGCCCGCCCGCAGGCCCACCGCGATGGCCACCGCCTCCTCGTCGTCGAGCACCAGCGGGGGCATCGCCTTGCCCGCCACCAGCCGGTAACCGCCGTCCGCGCCCTTCGTCGCCTCCACCGGATAGCCCAGCTCGCGGAGCCGGTCGATGTCCCGGCGGACGGTGCGCCGGGACACCCCGAGCCGCTCGGACAGCTCACCGCCGGGCCACTCGCGGGGCGTCTGGAGGAGGGAGAGCAACTGGAGAAGCCGGGCCGGTGTGTCCGTCGTCATGTTTCCCAGAGTGCCGCACATCTAGGACATGATCTGACCTAATGGGGGCTTACCTTCTTCTCATGACCTCCACCGACACCCCTTCCAGCGGCGCGGCCGAGCAGGCGTCCGGCCCGGCCGGCGCGGCCGACCGGCGGCGCTGGTTCGCACTGGCCATCGTGATGACCGCCGCCTTCATGGACCTGGTCGACGTCACGATCGTCAACATCGCCATCCCGTCCATCCAGCGGGACGAGGGCGCCTCCTTCAGCCAGATCCAGTGGATCACGGCCGGCTACGCGCTGGCCTTCGCCGCCGGGCTCATCACAGGTGGGCGGCTCGGCGACATCCACGGCCGCAAGCGGGTCTTCCTCCTCGGCATAGGGGGCTTCACGGTCGCCTCGGCGCTGTGCGGTTTCGCCGCGAACCCGGAGATGCTCGTCGCCTCGCGGATCCTCCAGGGCGGCATGGCCGCGATGATGGTGCCGCAGGTGCTGTCGATCGTGCACGCCACCTTCCCGGCGCACGAGCGGGGGAAGGTCTTCGGCCTCTTCGGAGCGATCATCGGTCTGGGAGCCGTGTCCGGCCCCCTTCTCGGCGCGCTGCTCACCGAGTGGAACCTGTTCGGCCTGGAGTGGCGGCCGATCTTCCTCATCAACCTGCCGGTGGGTGTCGCCGCGCTGATCCTTGGACGGCGCTTCATCAGCGAGTCCAAGGCCCCGAAGGCCCTCAAGCTCGACCTCGTCGGCGTGGCTCTCGTGACGCTGGCCCTGCTGATGCTGCTCTACCCGCTGACCCGCGGACGTGAGCTGCACTGGCCGCTGTGGGGGTACGGGTCGATGGCCGGCTCCCTCGTCGTCTTCGCGGGGCTGGTGGCGTACGAGAAGCGGAAGGCCGCGCGAGACGGTTCGCCGCTGGTCGAGCTGTCGCTGTTCAAGGTGAAGAGTTTCGCGGCGGGCATCGCCGTACAGACCGTCTTCGGGGTCGGTCTCGGCATCTTCTTCCTGGTCTGGACGCTGTACATGCAGGTCGGTCTGGGCTGGACGGCGCTGCGGGCGGGGCTGACCGGGGTGCCGTTCTCGATCGCGGTCTCGGCCGCGGCCGGTATGTCCGTGCAGCTGCTCGTCCCGCGTTTCGGGCGCAAGGTGCTCCAGGCGGGCGCGCTGATCATGGCGGTCGGCGTGGTGCTCTACATCTGGGAGTCCGACCGGTACGGCATGTCCATCGCCTCCTGGCAGATGGCCCTTCCGCTGGTCGTCATGGGCGCGGGCATGGGCTTCATCGTGGCCCCGCTGACCGACGCGGTGCTGTCGGAGGTGCCGCGCGAGCACTCCGGTTCGGCGTCCGGGCTCATCAACACCGTGCAGCAGATGGGCAACGCGCTCGGGCTCGGGCTGGTCTCGGTGCTGTTCTTCGGCCGGATGGCCGACCGGCTCACCCCGGTCCAGGTGGGCCCGGCCTTCGTGAACGCCTTCCAGTACGCGCTGGGCTGGGTCGCGGCGGTCATGGCGGTCATCTTCCTCCTGATGTTCGCGCTGCCCAAGCGGCCGGCGCAGCATGTGGAGGGAGCGGAGGAGGAGCCAGTCGGCGAGGGGTCCGTCGGCGGGGACTCCGCCGGGGAGGACTCCCCGCCCGCCGGGCGGGACGACTCGCGCTCGCCGGAGGACGCCGCGGTGTCCGACGGCGGTCCGGTGCTGACCGGCTGATCTCCCGAGGTCCGACAGCGGCCCCGAGGGGCCGGTGCGCAGGTCAGGTGCCCGTTCTCCGTCCGCGGAGGGCGGGCACAGGCCGTTCGCGCGGGCGGGCCCTGTGATTCCGGTGGCGTGGGCGGTCCGAGGGCGGGCGCGGGGACCGGTCGGGTCCGCCCTCGGACCGCCTCCGGGATCAGTAATGCCTGTTTGTGTCCGTCCCATGCCCGAACCTGTTTACATTCCTGAAATCCGGGCGTAGCCTCCGACTGAAACCACAGATTCGGGCATCAGTCGGAGGCGAACGGACATGTACGCACCGGAGCGGCAGCAGGAGATCCTCCGGCTGGCTCGTGACGGCGGCCGGGTGGACGTGCTGTCGCTGGCCGAGGAGTTCCAGGTGACCGCGGAGACCATCCGGCGTGACCTGAAGACTCTCGACCGCGCGGGGCTCGTGCGGCGGGTGCACGGCGGTGCCATACCCGCCGGACGCCTGGACTTCGAGCCCGATCTCGCCGAGCGCGAGTCCACCGCGGCCGACGAGAAGGACCGCATCGCCCTGGCGGCCGTCGCGGAACTGCCCGGCGAGGGCACGGTGATCCTCGACGCGGGCAGCACGGTCGCCCGCCTCGCCGGTGACCTCCCGCTGGAGGCGACGCTCACCGTCGTCACCCACAGCCTGCCGATCGCGGCCCGCCTCGCGGACCACCCCGGCATCCAGCTCCACCTGGTCGGCGGACGCGTCCGGCACCGTACACGCGCCGCCGTGGACGCCTGGGCGCTGCGGGCGTACGGCGAGATCCGCGCCGACGTCCTGTTCATCGCCGCCAACGGCTTCTCCGCCGAGCACGGACTGACCACCCCCGACCTCGCCGAGGCCGCCGTGAAGCGCGCGGCCGTCCGCGCGGCACGCAGGGTGGTGCTGCTCGCCGACTCCTCCAAGCACGGCCAGGAGCACTTCGCCCGCTTCGGCGACCTGAGTGACGTGGACCTG
The DNA here is from genome assembly GCF_040608315.1 of Streptomyces sp. NPDC005195. Classification (NCBI taxonomy): domain Bacteria; kingdom Bacillati; phylum Actinomycetota; class Actinomycetes; order Kitasatosporales; family Streptomycetaceae; genus Streptomyces; species Streptomyces sp. NPDC005195. Next base: position 2,091 of record NZ_JBEXHZ010000003.1, on the reverse strand, counting down.
CTGATCACCGACACCGGCCTGAGCCCGGAAGACGCCACCGACATCGAGCGCGGTGGCACGGAAGTAGTACGCGCATGATCCTCACCGTCACCCCGAACCCGTCCCTCGACCGCACCTACGAAGTCCCCTCGCTCGACCGCGGTGAGGTCAACCGGGCCACCGGCGAGCGCGTGGACCCGGGCGGCAAGGGCGTGAACGTCTCGCGCGCGGTCGCCGCGGCCGGGCGGCGCACGATCGCCGTACTGCCCCTGGGCGGCGCGCCCGGCGCACTCGTCGCCGAGCTGCTCGACGCGCAGGGCATCGAGGTCGCCCCGGTCCCGGTCGCGGGAGCCACCCGGTCGAACATCTCGGTCGCCGAACCCGATGGCACTCTGACGAAGATCAACGCGCCCGGTCCCGAACTCTCCGCCGCCGAGGCCGAGTCGCTGCTGGAGACGGTGCGTCAGCAGTATCGTTCCGGCGACACCGACTGGATCACCTGCTGCGGCAGCTTGCCGCGCGGACTCGCTCCCTCCTGGTACGCCGACCTCGTCGCCCGCGCCCACGCGGCGGGTGCCCGGATCGCGCTGGACACCTCGGGACCGGCGCTGATCGCGGCGTTGCGCGAGCGGCCCGACGTGGTGAAGCCCAACGCCGAGGAACTCGCGGAAGCCGTCGGGCGCCCCCTGACCACCGTGGGCGACGCGGTCAAGGCCGCCGAGGAGCTGCGCGAGATGGGCGCGGGCGCCGTGCTCGCGAGCCTCGGCGCGGACGGGCAGTTGCTCGTGGACGACTCGGGAGCCTGGTTCGGCAGCGCCCAGGTGGACGCCGTACGCAGCAACGTGGGCGCCGGTGACTCCTCGCTCGCCGGTTTCCTGATCGCCGGGGGGCGCGGCCCGGAAGCGCTTGCCTCCGCCGTCGCCCATGGTGCCGCCGCCGTGCAGTTGCCCGGCAGTGTCATGCCGGGACCGGCCGATCTCGACCCCTCCGGTGTGACCGTCACGACGGAGATCCCCGTGGACCGCGTCCTCACGGAGCCGGTGTCATGACGGACACCGCCGCCGCGATCGCGGCCACCCGCCGGGGCGGGCTTCCCGGGCCGGCCTCGCGGGCGTCGAGTCGCGGTCCCGGCCGGAAGGTGCCTCCTGTCCGGGCGCGGAAGGTGCCGCGTACCGGCGCGGTGGCGAAGGCGTCCCCCGGCCCGGTTCCGAAGGCGCCTCCCGAACGGGCACTCAAGTGGCGGGACTTCCCAGGTCCCGTCCACGGCGCCCTCCACGAAACCCTCCACGGCGCCGTCCTCGCGGATCCCGTCGATCCCGTCGATCCCGCGGATCCCGTCATCCCCTCGAACCTCACCGTCCCCGCACCTCCGGAGTCCTCCGCGTGCGGTACCCCCGTCTTCACCCCCGTCCCCGTCCTCACCCCCGCCCACTCCCCACGGGCGATACGCGTGCGAAGGAGCCCGCGATGAGCGAGATGATCACCGCGGACCTGGTCGATCTCGACCTGTCCGCCGAGACCAAAGAGGCGGCGGCACGCGCCCTCGCCGAGCGCATGGTTGCCCAGGGCCGGGTCACCGACCTCGACGGCTTCCTCGCCGACGTGGCCGCCCGCGAGGCGCAGATGCCGACCGGTCTCGACGGCGGCATCGGCATCCCGCACTGCCGGAGCGAACACGTCACCGAGCCGACGCTCGCTTTCGGACGCAGTGCAGCCGGGATCGACTTCGGGGCGCCGGACGGCCCCGCCGACCTGATCTTCCTGATCGCCGCTCCGGCGGGCGCCGACGACGCGCATCTGACGATCCTGTCGGCGCTGGCCCGCCAGCTCATGAACGCCGAGTTCACCTCCGCGCTGCGGGCCGTGGACGACGCGACGGCAGCGGCCGCGCTCATCCGCGGGGACGAGTCCCCGGCGGCCCCGGCTGCCGGCGCGGCCACCTCCGAGGCCGAGGCCTCGGAGGTGGCCGAGGCGGCCGAGGGTTCCCAGGACTCCGTGGCGGGGGGGGGGGGGGGCGGCGCCGCCCCCCCCCCCCCCCCCCCCCCCGCGCGGGCCGTGCCGTTGGTGGGCCGGCCCCCCGGCCCCCCCCCGGTCGGGCCCCCCCAAAAGGGG